>CALESR010000369.1 GCA_937907485.1 uncultured Paracoccaceae bacterium
GCGGGTGATCCTGGTCAAGCTGGCCGACCGGCTGCACAACATGCGCACCATCCGCTCGATGCGGGTGGAAAAGCAGGCGCAAAAGGCCCGCGAGACGATGGACATCTATGCGCCGCTGGCCGGACGCATGGGCATGCAGTGGATGCGCGAGGAACTCGAGGATCTGGCGTTCCGCGTCCTCAACCCCGAGGCCCGCAATTCGATCCTACGCCGCTTTATCACCTTGCAGCGCGAATCCGGCGACGTCATCGCCCGTATCACCGCCGATATCCGCAACGAGATGGAAAAGGCCGGGCTGGAAGGCACCGTCTTTGGCCGGGCGAAAAAGCCCTATTCGGTCTGGCGCAAGATGCAGGAAAAGGATCTGGCCTTTTCCCGACTGTCCGACATCTATGGCTTTCGCATCATCGTCGAGGATGTATCCGAATGTTATCAGGCGCTTGGCCTGATCCACCAGCGCTGGCGCGCGGTGCCGGGGCGGTTCAAGGATTACATCAGCCAGCCCAAGTCGAACGGCTATCGGTCCATCCACACCACGGTATCCGGCCGCGACGGCAAGCGGGTCGAGGTGCAGATCCGCACCCGCCAGATGCATGAGGTCGCCGAGGCCGGCGTCGCCGCGCACTGGGCCTACAAGGACGGCACTCGCACCGCCAACCCCTTTGCCGTCGATCCGGCCAAATGGATCGCCAGCCTGACCGAACGGCTGGAAGGCGAGGACCACGACGAGTTCCTCGAACACGTCAAGCTCGAGATGTATGCCGATCAGGTGTTCTGCTTCACGCCCAAGGGCGACGTGGTGCCCCTGCCGCGCGGTGCGACGCCACTCGATTTCGCCTATGCGATCCACACCCGGATCGGCAATGCCACCGTTTCGGCCAAGGTCGACGGGCTGCGCGTGCCGCTTTGGACCCGGCTGCGCAATGGCCAGTCGATCGAGATCATCACCGCCGAGGGCCAGCGCCCGCAGGCCAGTTGGATCGAACTGGTGCACACCGGGCGGGCCAAGGCCTCGATCCGCCGCTCGCTGCGCGAGGAAGACCGCGAGCGCTTTGTCAAACTGGGCCGCGAATTGTCGCGGGTCGCGTTCGAGCGCGTCGGCCGCAAGATGACCGAAAAGGCGCTCGACGCCGCCGCGCGGGCGATGGCGATCAAGGACCCGGCCGACCTGTTGGCGCGTGTCGGCACCGCCGAGATTTCCGCGCGCTCGGTCGTCGAGACGCTGTATCCCGAAACCCGCGCATTGGTCGAACTGGCGGTCGCACCGGGGGCCGCGGTTGTCGGTCTGGCGCCGGATGTGCCGTTTCGCCGCGCGCCCTGCTGCCAGCCGGTCCCGGGAGAGCGCATCGTCGGCATCACCTATCGCGGCAAGGGCGTCGTCGCCCATGCCATCGACTGCGAGGCCTTGGCCGGGTTCGAGGCACAGCCCGAACGCTGGATCGACCTGCATTGGCAAGAAGGCAAGCACCGCGCCGTGCATGGTGTTTCGCTGAATGTCACCATTTCGAATGCGGCGGGGGTTCTGGGCCGGGTCTGCACCTTGATTGGCGAGCAGGGCGCCAATATCTCGGATCTGACCTTTCTGGATCGAAAGCCCGATTTTTTCCGTATTTTCACCGAGATCGAAGTATCCGATGTTGAACACCTGCACCGGATCCTGACCGTGCTCTCGGCCGAAAGCGATGTCGCTCAGGTCAGCCGCGTGCGCGATCCGACTGCCCAACCGTAACGCCTAACCCCGGACTCCGTGCGTGATTTTCAAGCGCCGAAACCCCAGAACGACGCTGCGCACCGTGGCCGAGTTCTTTTGGCCACGCGGCGGCTGGCGGCGGGCGGCGACCTATGTCCTGCACCGGATGCGACGGCTGCCCGACTCGCCCGAGCGCATCTGCATCGGCATCGCTGCCGGGGTCTATGTCTCGTTCCTGCCGATATGGGGTCTGCATTTCCTCTCGGCGGCGGCCGTGGCCTGGATCTTTCGCGGCAATATCCTCGCCGCGCTGCTGGGCACCTTCTATGGTAATCCGATCACCTTTCCGCTGATGGCGGTCAGCGCGCTGGAAACCGGGCACTGGTTGGTGGGCGGCGAGGTCCGCCTCACCGTCGGCGCGACCTTGCACGCCATCGGCGAGGCCGGGGGCGAGTTTTCGCACAATGTGATGACCACGATCACCGGCGAACCGGCGCATTGGTCGCGCATCGTCGAGGTGTTCCATGAGGTCTATCTGCCGTATTTCCTTGGCGGCGTGGTGGCGGGCATCCCCTTTGCACTGGCGACCTATTACATCCACCTGCCTTTGATCCGCGCCTATCAGAAGATGCGGCAAAAGCGCCTGAAACACCGCTTCGAGGCCGCGCGCGAACGCCAGCGCGCCGCCCAAACCGGAGAGCCGACATGACCACCTCGCCGATCCGTCTGGGCGTCAACATCGACCACGTTGCCACGCTGCGCAATGCGCGCGGCTCGGCCTATCCCGACCCGGTGCGCGCGGCGCTGCTGGCCCAAGAGGCCGGCGCCGACGGCATCACCGCCCATCTGCGCGAGGACCGCCGCCACATCATCGACAGCGATATCGAGCGGTTGATGGCGGCGATTTCCGTGCCTTTGAACTTTGAAATGGCCGCGACAGCGGAAATGCAGGCCATTGCCCTGCGCCACCGGCCGCATGCGGTCTGTCTGGTGCCCGAAAAACGCGAGGAGCGCACCACCGAGGGCGGCCTCAATGTCGCGGATGACGCCAACCGGCTGGCCGATTTCATCGCGCCGCTGCGCGCGGCGGGCAGCCGGGTGTCGCTGTTCATCGGCCACGATCCCCGCCAGATCGAGGCCGCCGCGCGCATCGGCGCCCCGGTGATCGAGTTGCACACCGGGCGTTATTGCGATCTGGTCGCCGAGGGGCACGCAGACGAGGCCGCGCTGGAACTCGCCGGGCTGCTCCGCGGCGTGCGGCTGGCCGCGTCGCTGGGGCTCGAGGTTCATGCAGGCCACGGGCTGAGCTTTGTCACCGTCAGCCCCTTTGCCGCCATGGCCGAAATCCGCGAGTTGAACATCGGCCATTTCCTGATTTCCGAGGCGGTGTTCATCGGTCTGGGTCCGGCGATTGCACACATGCGGCGGCTGATGGACGCAGCACGGATGGTGGGGTGAAAACCTGCTCAGCGGCGCATGTTCCTGTTGCGTTCGTATTCTGGCCCTGTCAAACTGCGGTTGAAACCCTGACAATCCGGTGCCGAAATGCCGCTGCATGATCTGATTCCCATCCTGATCGGCTGGGCGATTGCCATTGCCTCACCCGGTCCCGCCACGCTCGCGATTTCCGGCACCGCGCTGTCCGCCGGTCGGGCGCGCGGTCTGGCGGTGGCGCTGGGCGTGGTGACGGGCTCGGCCGTCTGGGCGCTGGTTGCCGGGCTCGGCCTCGGCGCGGTGATGCTGGGCAACGCCTGGATGATCGAGGCGCTGCGCTATGGCGGCGCGGCCTATCTGGCGTGGCTGGCGTGGAAATCCGCCCGCTCGGCCCTGCAGTCGGGCGCGGCTGCCAATGCCGCCGCCCCGGTGGAAAGCCTGCGCCGCGCCTGGGCGCGCGGGGCGCTGATCCACCTGACAAACCCCAAGGCCGCGCTGTTCTGGGGCGCGATCTTTGCCGTGGTGATTCCCGCCGGGTCGCCCGCGTCGGTGCTCTGGGAGGTTGGCTTGTCTTGCCTCGGGATCTCGGTGGTCACCTTTACCCTGATGGCGCTGGCATTTTCCTCGCGGCCGCTGGCCTGGGCCTGGCTGCGCGCGCGCCGGGTATTCGACGCTGCGTTTGCACTGATGTTCGGGCTGGCGGCGCTGCGGGTGCTGACCGCCCGCCTGACACCCGCCTGAACCCACCGAAGGGGTCCCCCCATGCTGCGCCATGTTGTCCTCTGCCTCGCCCTTGCGCTGCCATCTCTGGCGGCGGCGCAGGTTGTCACCGATTGTGAACCCTCGCTAGCGCAGGCGCGCAGCATCGCCGAGCCCTGGGAGGACAACATCCTGTCCCTCGCCAATGGCGATGTGCGGCTGGCAGTGATCGACGCGATCGAGCCCGGCGCGGTGCCCTTTCACCTGATGGTGCTGACGCCGCCCTATGACGAACTGGGCGCGCGGCTGTGCTGGGTGGTCAGCCTTGATGCGCAGGGCTTCGGCTTTTCCGCCCTGACGCTGGCCGGGCTGCTCAAGGACAGCGATTCCGCCGGTCGGCTGGTGCTGACCCTGCAGGCTGGCCGCTGGAACGACACCACGGGCGGCCCCGATCCCGCCCTGCTGTACCTCGTGATCGACCCGCAGACCGGCGAGGTCTCGGCCCGGCTGGACTGAGCGCTGCCTGCGATTTGATCGCCGCACCGGTTGCCTGTGATGCCGCGCCGGGCGATGATGCACCACCCTGACCGGAGGATGCGATGCACCGCCTGACCCTTGCCCTGTGCCTGACGCTGCCGTTGGCGGCCCAAGCGCAGTCGATCAGCGACTGCGACTGGGTCGGCAACCCGGCCAATATCGCCGAACCGTGGGAGGCCAATTCCCGGACCTTTGCCAATGGTGCGATCCGCGTCGCGTTACTGGACACCGGGGGCGAGCCGGTCTGCTGCTCGGCGCATCTCTTGATCCTCGCGCCGTCGGGCGGGCAGGACGCGCCGGTCTACCGCCAGTGCCTTGTCGCCTCGGCGCAGCCCGGTTCGGGGTTCTATTCCATGGATGTGCCCGGCATCAGCGCCAGCTATGACCCGGCCAAGGGGCTCTTGCTGTCGGTGCCGCTGACCCATTGGCATCAGGGCGTCGAGACCGGCGCCCCCCCCATCGCCGAACGCATGGAGATCCGCATCAATCAGGCGACCGGCGCCGTGGTGATCGAGTGATTCTGGGAATCGGCACCGATCTGGCCAACATCGACCGCATCTCGCGCACGCTCGAGCGGTTTGGTGACCGTTTCCGGCATAGGGTCTTTACCGAGACCGAGTTGCACAAGGCCAGTCGCCGCGCCGACGAGGCAGGCACGCTGGCCAAACGCTGGGCCGCCAAGGAGGCCTGTTCCAAGGCGCTGGGCACCGGTCTGGCGATGGGGATCTCGTGGAAGGACATGGCGGTCACCAACCGGCGCGGCGGACAGCCGGAAATGGCGCTGACCGGCTGGGCGGCCGAGCGGCTGGCCGCCCTGACCCCGCCGGGGCATGAGGCCGTGGTGCACGTCTCGCTGACCGATGACCACCCTTGGGCGCAGGCCTTCGTGGTGATCGAGGCCCGCCCCCGGACCTGAGCCCCCCGGACCTGAGCGCCCCGACCCATCGGCCACCTGCCGCCACGGCAGACCACGACCCCCTTGCCAGTGGCGGGGGGAATCAATGAGGATGCGCGCAGGGAGGACCCATAATGAAAACACTGATTCTGACACTGACCGCCGCGCTGACCCTTGGCGCCAACACCGCCTTTGCCGACCCGGCCGAGGGCCGCTGGCGCACGCAGGCGGACGACAACGGCAATTCGGGCATCGTCGAGATCACGCTGTGCGGCGACCGGCTCTGCGGCACGCTGATCGAATCGCGCCGCGCCAGTGGCGAGACCTTTGCCTCGCCCAACAACGGCCGCCGGATCGTCTGGGACATGGAGCCACGCGGCAACGGCTCGTATCGCGACGGCCAGATCTGGGCGCCGGACCGTGACCAGACCTATTCCTCGCGCATGGATATGGCGGGCGATACGCTGACCGTGGCGGGCTGCGTGCTGTTTATCTGCCGCGAACAGGAATGGACGCGCGACCGCTGATGGGCTGATTGCGCAGCTTTCGGGTCGCCGCCGGCCCGAGCAACCGGGCAGACCGGGTGCCTGAGACGAATGGAGTGCCCGCATGTCCGGAGCCGACTGGCTGCGCCTGATCCTGCTGTCCCTGCTCTGGGGTGGCTCGTTCTTTTTTGTCGGTGTCGCCGCGCCGGTGCTGCCGCCCTTTACCATCGTGCTCGCCCGCGTCGGGCTGGCGGCGCTGGTGTTGGCGGCGGCGCTGCCGCTGCTGGGATTGCCGTTTCCGCGCGGGCGCCGGGTCTGGCGGGCGCTGGCGGTGATGGGGGTGCTGAACAACCTCATCCCCTTCAGCCTGTTCGTGCTGGCGCAGGGCCAGATCGGCAGCGGGCTGGCCTCGATCCTGAACGCGACAACGCCGCTCTGGGGCATCGTTGTCGCCCATCTGGCGCAGGACGAGCGCCTTACTCCGCGGCGGGGACTGGGCGTAGCGGTCGGCTTTGTCGGGGTGGCGGTGATGATGGGGCGCGGCGAGGGCGGCGCGCTCTGGGCGCAGGCCGCCTGTCTGGGCGCGGCGCTGAGTTATGCAGTAGCCAGCGTCTGGGGACGACGGTTCCGCGGCCTTGGGCTGGCACCGCTGAGCGCGGCCTTTGGTCAGGTCAGCGTCGCCGCGCTGGTGCTGCTGCCGCTGGTTCTGCTGGTTGAGCAGCCCTGGACCCTGCCGATGCCCGCGCCGGGGGTGCTGGCGGCGCTGTTCGGGCTGGCGGTGTTGTCCACCGCGCTGGCCTATCGGCTCTATTTCGGCCTGATTGCCAGCGCCGGGGCGGTGAATGCCTCGCTGGTGACCTTTCTGATCCCGGTCAGCGCGGTGGCGCTGGGCGTGGCCTTTCTGGACGAGGCGCTGGCGGCGCGACACCTCGCTGGGCTGGCACTGATCGCGCTGGGGCTGGCGGTGATCGACGGGCGGCTGCTGGCCCGGCGCCGCGCCCCCGGCTGAGGGCGCAAACTGCCTAGTCTAGCCACGACGTAAGGGCGGCTCAGGCGAGGCTCAGCGAGACCCGGCGGTTCTGCTTGCCCTTCTTCTCGATCTTGCCAAGGGTGACCCGGCCGATCTCGCCGGTGCGCGCGACATGGGTGCCGCCGCAGGGTTGCAGGTCGATCTGCTGCGTGGCCGAGCCGATGCGCACCAGCCGCACGCGACCCTGACCGACCGGCGGGCGAACCGACATGGTTTTCACCAGCCCCGGATTGGCAGCGAGTTCGTCATCGGTAATCCACTGGTCGGTGACGGCGAAATCCTGCGCGATCAGGGCGTTGAGGGTGTCCTCGATCGCCTGCGGGTTTTCGGGCGGTTCGGGCATGTCGAAATCGAGCCGACCCTTGCCCGCGCCGATCGCCCCGCCCGAGACCGGCAATGGCAGCACCACCGACAACAGATGCAGCGCGGTGTGGATGCGCATGTGCAGGTGGCGACGCTCCCAGTCGAGGGTCAGGGTGACCGGCGCACCGGGCGGCGGCAGGGCGACGCCGGGTTCCGCGATCAGGGCGATGTCGACCCCGTCCTTGACGGTGTCGAGGATTGCCAAGCGCCCGCCGGACCAGTCCAGCCAGCCGCTGTCACCGGGTTGGCCGCCGCCGGTGGGGTAAAAGATCGAGGCCGCGATCACCAGCCCGCCGGCCTCGGTGTGACGGGTGACGGTGGTGGCGGCGCTGCGCGCATAGGCGTCGGCGCGAAACAGGGCTTCGGTCATCTCGTGGCCTCGCGAAACTCGGGGTCGGTCTGGTCATGGCCCTCGGCGGCGGCGTCGGCGTCGCGGTCGGGCTGGGCGAGGGGCCTTGTTGCCGTCGGCTCAGGCGGCGGCGCGGCGGGGGGCCGGGTGGCCAGCGCCTCGGGGTTGAGGATGCGCACCTCGCGCTGGGCAAAGGGGATCTCGATGCCTTCGGCGGCAAAGCGCGCGGCGATCTGGTGGTTGATGTCCGAAGTCACCGCGACCTTGTAATTGACGTCGCGCAGGATGGCGCGGACCTCGAATTCCAGCGCATCGGCGCCAAAGCGCATGAAGAACACGCTGGGCTTTGGGTCCAGCACAACCAGCGGTTCGGCCTCGACGATCTCGCGCAGGATGGCCTCGACCCTTCGGGTGTCGGTGCCATAGGCGACACCAACCGGCACGATCACCCGGCCGGTCTTGCTGGTCTTGGTGAAGTTGGTGACCGCGCCGGAAATCAGGTCGGCGTTGGGCACGATCACCTTCGACTGGTCGAAGGTCTTGATCATCGTCGAGCGCACGGAAATGCGCTCGATGGTGCCCGACGTGGTGCCGACCTGCACCCAGTCGCCCTCGGACACCGGGCGCTCGATCAGCAGGATGATACCCGAGACAAAGTTCGACACGATGTTTTGCAGGCCAAAGCCGATGCCGACCGACAGCGCACCGGCGACGATGGCAAGGCCGCTCAGGTCGATCCCGGCCACCGAAAAGGCCGCCAGCGTCGCAGCGGTGATGCCGACATAGCCGACGCCCGAAACCACGGCGTTCTGCGCGCCCTTCTCCATCGTGGTCTTTGGCAGCACCGACGAACCCAGCGCGCCCTGCAGCGCGCGGGTGACGACATAGCCGATGCCGAAGACGACGATGAACCACAGGATCGTGGTGGGGGACAGTCGCGAACCGCCGACGAGGAAACCCTCGTTGAAGCGGGTGTAGAGCTCCAGCAGGTCGGTGTCGCGTGCGCCCCAGATCAGTGTCAGCGGCGGCAGTGCCACCGCCGACAGCACCAGTCCGGCCAGCGCCGGGACGAGGCCGCGGGCGCTGCGGTCGTCCTCGCCGACGATGGCGGTGTAGATCGCGGTAATCAGCCGGTGCAGCACCATCACCAGCCCGATCAACGCCAGCGAGGAGATCGCCGGAAACACCAGATGCTGCGCGGCGGCCATGTATCCGACGGCGCCCAGCACCGGCGCCAGCACCCCCAGCAGCATCAGAACCCGGCAGCCGAGGAACAGCATGCGGTCAAAGAAGGGCGCGGTATCGACATCGACGCCT
This sequence comes from uncultured Paracoccaceae bacterium, assembly GCA_937907485.1. Taxonomy (GTDB): domain Bacteria; phylum Pseudomonadota; class Alphaproteobacteria; order Rhodobacterales; family Rhodobacteraceae; genus Pararhodobacter. The sequence goes on from CALESR010000369.1 coordinate 8,800, forward strand.
TCGACCTCGGCCCGCCGCGGCTGGTGGCGTCGCAAGACGCGGGCAAAGCGCACCAGCGTCAGCCCGGCCAGCACCACCAGCGGGAACAGCAGCAGCGCATGGGCCGACTGCAACTGCCGCTGCGGGCCGATCACCGGCTCATAGGCCTGCGCGATGCCGGCAAACACCGCGAACAGCAGCACAAGGCTGCGCGCACGGCGGCGGTCGGCAGCGTTCAGGTTGATCGACAATTGCGGATCGTCGATGAAGGGAAACAGGTGCAACGACAGCCAGCGCGCGCCAAAGATCGTCATGCCTGCGGTCAGCGTCACCTCGGTCAGGGTGTCGATCATCGGGCCGGTCATCTGGCTGAGCTGCAGGGCCGTGCCCAGCAGCAACAGCCCGACAAACGGCACCACCAGTTGCGACAGCGAGACGAAGAAGGCCGCGACAACCCTTCCGCGCAGGATCGCCGTGCTTTGCAGCAGGCGGGCGGTCAGTTGCTCCATCCAGCGGCGGCCGCGCAGCAGCAAGAGCCCGGCCAGCGCCAGCGCCCCCAGCGTGATCGGCAGGTCGTTGACCATCTGGCGGCGGCGACCGACGTCGGCCCAGGCGTCCTCGATCTCGAAACGCACGGTCAGCCAGGTGTTCAGCAGGGCGCCAAAGCCGTCCAGCCAGTTGGCCGGGTTCAGCGGCGTCGGCCCCAGTGCCATCAGCGCGTTGGCCTGCCGCGTGCGCAACTCGCGGTCGATGGACCGGATGATGGCATCGGCGCGGGCATAGGCCTCGTCAGCGGCGCGCAGCGGGGCTTCGCGTTCGGCCAGTTGCGCGGACAGTTCGGCGCGGCGCTCGGCGATTTCGGCCGGTTCGGTGGCGCCTTCGGCCGGGGCCGGGCCCAGCGCGGCGATCTGCTCGCGCAGGCCCTCGGACCGGGCGCGCAACTGCGTCTGCGCGGCGGCGAATTGGGCACGGGCCGCGACGAGTTCGACGCGCACCGCGTTGAGCGTATCCTCCCGCGTGCGCGGGTTCTCGACCCGCGATTCGGCGAACCCGGCGCGGGTGTCCCACGCGGCATAGTCGATCGCCAGCGCCTCGCCGTTTTGCGCCTGCACCGGGGTCAGGGCCAGCAACAGCGTCAGCAGCAGCGCCGTCAGAACCGTATGGGGCGTGCGGCGCATGGCGGCGGCTCAGTCCTGCCGCATGTCGGGCAGGCTGCGCGCGGCTTTCGCCATCCAGCCGGGCACCGGCAGGTTTTTCGTGCGCAGGAACTCGGGGTTGAACAGCTTGGACTGATACCGCGTGCCATAATCGCACAGAATGGTGACGATGGTATGCCCCGGGCCCATCGCCTGCGCCATGCGGATCGCCCCTGCGACGTTGACGCCGGAGGATCCGCCAAGGCACAGCCCCTCGTGTTCCAGCAGGTCAAAGACCACCGGCAGCGCCTCGGCATCGGGGATGTTGAACGACATGTCGGGGGTAAAGCCTTCGAGGTTGGCGGTGATGCGGCCTTGCCCGATGCCTTCGGTGATCGAGCCGCCCTGCGCCTTCAACTCGCCGGTGGTGTAAAACGCATGCAGCGCCGCGCCGTCCGGGTCGGCCAGCGCGATCTTGACGCCCTTGGGCTGCAAGGCCATGCCGACACCGGCCAATGTGCCACCACTGCCCACGGCGCAGACGAACCCGTCCACCTTGTCGCCGGTCTGCGCCCAGATTTCCGGGCCGGTGGTTTCGATATGCGCCTGCCGGTTGGCCACATTGTCGAACTGGTTGGCCCAGATTGCGCCCTTGGGTTCGGTCTTGGCCAGCGCTTCGGCCAGACGGCCGGAATAGCGGACATAGTTGTTGGGGTTCTTGTAGGGCGCGGCCGGAACCTCGACCAGTTCAGCCCCCGCCAGCCGAAGCATGTCCTTCTTTTCCTGGCTCTGGGTGTCCGGGATCACGATGACCGTGCGAAAGCCCATGCTGGCGCCGACCAGCGCCAGCCCGATGCCGGTGTTGCCCGCCGTGCCCTCGACAATTGTGCCGCCCGGCTTCAGCGCCCCGCGCGCCACCGCGTCGCGGATGATGAACAGCGCGGCGCGGTCCTTGACCGACTGGCCAGGGTTCAGGAACTCGGCCTTGCCGAGGATCTCGCAGCCGGTCATCTCGCTGGCCTTGCGCAGGCGGATGAGGGGCGTGTTGCCGATCGCTTCGGCCAGGGTGCGGCGGATCATCACAGGGTCCTTTCGCGGGTCAGGGGTCAGCGCAACAGGCCGCGCTGGTTCAACCGCCGGGCATAAAGCCATCCGGCCAGCGGCACCAGCACCAGAAGCGCCAGCAGCGCGGGCAACGGCACAAAGATCACGGGCGGCGCGCCCATCAGCAGCCCGACCGCCAGCGCGCCAAAGCTGGCGGCGGCGGCAAAGAACAGCAGCACGGCGGCATTGTCGCGAATCATCAGGAAAAAGGCCGCGCCCAGTCCCAGCCAGACCCCCAGCGCCCAGACGACCCGCAGCCACAGCGCATCGAGCGGCAGCGACGCCATCAGCACCGGCCAGCCGGGCGCGCCCAGATCAAAGCGGGTGATGGCGTAATCGGCGGCCAGCAGCCCCTGCCAGACCAGCAGCAGCAGCGAGACGGGCAGGGCAAGGGGCGGGGCGGGGGGCAGACTGCGGGCCATGTTCGTTTTTCCCAAGGTTTGCCCCAAAGTGGCGCGCGGCGGGGGCCATGTCCAGCCCTGCCGGTCATTCGCCGCGCGTCCTCACCACGGCGTCGCGCCGTCAAAGGGCATTTGACCGAACACGGTTTCGCGATGCCAGCGCAGATTGTCCGGGTGCGGCCAGTCGCGTTCGGCGGCGGGCAGACACAGCTTGCCGCTGGGGTGGATCAGCCGGTCAATGACATCGGCGGGCACCTTGTTGCGCGAAACCAGAATCGAGCCCTCATCCGCCACCGAGATCAACCCGCGGTCGAACATCCAGTGCAGCGTGCCCGACAGCGCCAGCCCATTGCGCAGACTGTCGCTGCCCTGCTGGCTGACGGGCCGGATATGGGCGGCGTTCACCTCGGGTCGCCCGCCGCCATTGCGCAGGCGCAGGCCCGATATGGCGCAGCGATAGTCATAGGCCGCGCGCACCTTGCGACGAAAGGCGATGTCGCGGTAAGGGCGGCTGACCAGCCGCTCGATCACCGGACGTTCAAAGGGCAGCGTCGCATCGGCGGCGGCGTCAAGGTCATAGCGGCGCGCCTCCTGCGCCTCCAGATCGACGGGCAATCCGCGCCGGACGATGGCGGCGAACTCGGCCTCGGGCAGTCGTCGCACCGCCAGCTGCACCGCGCCGCCGCTGCGCGGCGCCCCATCAGGTGCGGCCAAAGCCGATTCCAGCGGTCGACCGTGCAGCAGCCGCGGCACTTCGGTGTCAAAGTCGAGATAACTGCCCGGCGCGATCAGCCCCAGATACCGATCCGGCACACCCGGCTTGGCAATGATCTGCTGCAGCCGTGCCGTGGCGAAATAGCCCCGCGGTCCGGCCTTGACGGGCTCGTAATAGACCACCCAGTCGCCCAGGGCCTCCGTCATCGCCTTCAGATAGGCTTTCGGGAAGTCATAGACCCGGTCCGGTTGATCGTCATAAATCGACCCGGCCTTGTGCAGAAGAACCAGCTTGACCATGCCGCATCGGACCAGGTCAGCGCGCCAAAGGCAAGCGCTGCCTGACTAGCGCGCGGCGAGGCGAAAATCCGCAGTCGCGGTCAGCCGTGCGGCCAGCGCCGTGGGCACGCCCCGGGTTATCATCCGGCGAAACACCGTGTCGGCGGTGCTGCGCGCGGCGACGCCGGGCGGCAGCGGGGCTGCGGTCGCTTGGCGCAGCGACGCCATCTGCTCGGCCAGCGGGCGCTCATCGCGGGCGCTGACGCCGGGGCACCCCTCGGTCAAGCCCGCATGCGCCGGGGTCCCGGCCCGCGCCATGTCCACGGCGGCGGCGGCCAGCAGACGGCATTCCCCGCCCAGCCGGTCAGGCAACGCTGCAGGCTGTGGCGCCGAGGGCGCACAGGCGGCAAGGAACAGGGTGAACAGCAGGGCGTGACGCATGGTGAACCGTTTAGGCGGCAGGGATCCGCCTGTAAACCGCCAGTCACGCGGGCGTCACTTGAGCGGGGCCCCGCTTCGCGCCACCGTGGCACCCAAAGATCGGAGGGTTCATGCGCGCAGGATGGACGATCGCAGCGGGTTTGATCGCCCTGGGTCTCGCGCCGATGATTGGGCGTGAGTTGGCCTTGCGCATCGCGGACTGGGCGGGCTGCAACCTCTTTCGCGGCCCAAACTCTTGCGTGATCGCCGGGGTCGATTGGGGCGGCGCGCTGCGCGCGCTGTTCGAGGGGGGCTGGTGGTGGTTCCTGACCGCACCCATGGCGCTGGCCGGGGCGTTGCTGGCTGGTGCGATGGCGCTGACCGCGCTCTGGCGACTGGGGCAACGCTAGGCCTTTCGCCCGCGCCCGTCCGGCGCTAGGAAGCGTCAAGGAGCGCCGCCATGCTGAAAACCCGCATCATCCCCTGCCTCGACGTCGCCGATGGCCGCGTGGTCAAAGGCGTCAACTTTGTCAACCTGATCGACGCCGGCGACCCGGTCGAGGCCGCCAAGGCCTATGATGCCGCCGGGGCGGACGAACTGACCTTTCTCGACATCCACGCCACCCACGAAAACCGCGGCACGATGTTCGATCTGGTAAGGCGCACGGCGGAACAATGCTTCATGCCGCTGACCGTCGGCGGCGGGGTGCGCACGCATCACGACGTGCGCGCCCTCTTGCTGGCGGGGGCTGACAAGGTCTCGTTCAACTCGGCCGCGGTGGCCGATCCGAACGTCGTGGCCGAGGCGGCGGACCGTTTCGGCTCGCAATGCATCGTCGTCGCCATCGACGCCAAGACCGTGGCACCGGGCCGGTGGGAAATCTTTACCCACGGCGGGCGCAAATCGACCGGCATCGACGCGGTCGAGTTCGCCCGCACCGTGGCGGCCAAGGGGGCGGGCGAGATCCTGCTGACCTCGATGGACCGCGACGGCACCAAGGCGGGCTTCAACCTGCCGCTGACGCGGGCAATTGCCGATGCGGTGCCCGTGCCGGTGATCGCCTCAGGCGGGGTGGGCACGCTGGAGCATCTGGTCGAAGGGGTGACCGAGGGCCATGCCTCGGCCGTGCTGGCCGCGTCGATCTTCCACTTCGGCACCTACACCATCGGCCAGGCCAAGGCCCATATGGCCGCTGCCGGCATCCCCGTGAGGCTGACATGAGCGCATTGCAACGGCTCGCCGCCACCATCGAGGCGCGCAAGGGGGCCGACCCCGAAACCTCGTGGACGGCAAAACTGCTGGCCAAGGGCCCCGAGAAATGCGCCGAGAAATTCGGCGAAGAGGCGATCGAGGCCGTGATCGAGGCCGTCAAGGGCGACCGCGACCGGCTGACCGCCGAGGCGGCGGATGTGCTGTTTCACCTGCTGGTCATGTGCGCAGCGCGCGGCGTCACGCTGGCGGATGTCGAGGCCGAACTGACCATGCGCGAAGGGGTCTCGGGCATCACCGAGAAATCCGCCCGCGCCCCGTCCTGACGCACAACACCGGTTGACCCCCCGGGGGGGGGGTGTTTCCCCCCCCCCCCCCCCCCCCCCGGGGAATTTTTTTGAAAAAAAAAGAGTTTAAAAAAAAAATACAGCCACCTTTTCTT
>CALESR010000370.1 GCA_937907485.1 uncultured Paracoccaceae bacterium
GGTGATGCAGGGCGTGGCCTTTGCCTTTGCCGATTGCCGCGACGCGCTGGCCGCGACCGGAACCATGATCCACCGCGCACTGGCCATCGGTGGCGGCGCGCGGTCGGACTATTGGTTGCAGGCGCTGGCGACCACACTGGGTTTCCCGCTTGATGTGCCCGCGCAGGGCGAGTTCGGCGCGGCCCTGGGCGCGGCGCGGCTGGCGGTGATGGCCGTCACCGGCGCCGGGGCCGAGATCGCCACCACGCCGCCGCTGTCGCATTCGGTCGAGCCCGATCAGGCGCTGGCCGAGGCCTATGCCGCTGCTCATGCGCGCTACCGCGCTGCCTATACCGCCCTCAGGGCGCTTTGACTCAGGAACCCAGAATGACCGACTTTTTCGCAGGCATCCCGCAGATCCGCCATGAAGGGCCGGACAGCGACAGTGATTTTGCCTTTCGCCACTATAACCCCGACGCGGTGGTGCTGGGCAAGCCGATGAAGGAGCATCTGCGCTTTGCCGTCGCCTATTGGCACGGCTTTGCGTATGGCGGGATGGACCCGTTCGGCGGCGTGACCTTTGAACGCCCGTGGTTTGGCGAGACGATGGACCACGCCAAGATCAAGGCCGACGCGGCCTTTGAGATGTTCCGCATTCTGGGCGTGCCGTATTTCTGTTTCCACGATGCCGATGTGCGCCCGGAAGGCGCCAGTTTCGCCGAAAGCACGGCGCGGCTGCACGAGATCACCGAGTATTTTCAGGGCAAGATGGAGCAGACGGGCACCCGGCTGCTGTGGGGCACGGCGAACCTGTTCTCGCACCGGCGCTATATGGCGGGTGCGGCGACCAATCCCGACCCCGAGGTTTTCGCCTATGCCGCCGCGACGGTAAAGACCTGCATCGACGCCACGCATCGGCTGGGCGGCGAGAACTATGTGCTGTGGGGCGGCCGCGAGGGCTATGAGACGCTGCTGAACACCGACCTGAAGCGCGAGCGCGCGCAGGCCGGGCGGTTCTTGCAGATGGCGGTGGAATACGCCCACAAGATCGGCTTCAAGGGCACGATCCTGATCGAGCCGAAGCCGCAGGAGCCGACCAAGCACCAGTACGACTACGACGTCGCCACGGTCTACGGCTTCCTCAAGGATTTCGGGCTGGAGGGGCAGGTCAAGGTCAACATCGAGCAGGGCCATGCGATTCTGGCCGGGCATTCGTTCGAGCATGAGATTGCGACGGCGGCGGCGCTGGGGATTTTCGGCTCGATCGACATGAATCGGAATGATTATCAATCCGGCTGGGACACCGACCAGTTCCCCAACAACGTGCCCGAGGTGGCGCTGGCCTATTACGAGATCCTGCGCGCGGGTGGGTTCACCACCGGCGGCACCAATTTCGACGCCAAGATCCGCCGTCAATCGCTGGACCCTGAGGATCTGATCCTGTCGCATGTCGGCGCGATGGACACCTGCGCGGCGGGGCTGATGGCGGCGGCGCGGATGCTGGAGGGCGGCAAGCTGGAGGCGGCGCGGACGGCGCGTTATGCCGGGTGGGAGACGCCCGAGGGCAAGGCGCTGCTGGCCAGCGACCTTGAGGCGATCCTCGCGCGGGTCGAAGGGCAGGGGCTGGACCCACGGCCGCGGTCCGGGCGGCAGGAGCGGCTGGAAAATCTGGTCAACCGGTATCTGTGAGATCAAGGCCCCCGGATCAAACCGGGGGCCTTTTTCATGCTCAGTTCGCGGGCGGCAGGATGACCGCGTCGATGACGTGGATCACGCCATTGGTCGCGGCGACGTCGGTCATCACGATGTTCACCCCGTTGATGCGCGCCCCGGCTTCGAGGGTAAAGGTGACCTCGGCCCCGTTGACAGTGGCGGCGGTCATGCCCTCGGTCAGATCGGCGGCCATCACCGCGCCCGGCACGACGTGATAGGTCAGGATGCCGGTCAGGGTGGGGATATCGGCCAGCAGGGTTTCAATCGCGCCCGCAGGCAGCGCGGCAAAGGCCGCGTCGGTGGGCGCGAAGACGGTGAACGGGCCGTCGCCCTGCAGGGTCTCGACAAGGCCCGCAGCGGTCACGGCGGCGACCAGAGTGGTAAAGCTGCCGTTGGCGACGGCGGTCTCGACGATGTCCATCGTTTGCGCCTGTGCGATGGCGCCGGTGACGATCGCGCTGGTGGCGGTCAGGGCGAAAAGGGTGGTGCGAAGCATGGCTGCTCTCCTGTCAGGGGTCAGGATGCCGGGTTGGCATCTGCAGCGTAAACGCCCCGGAGTGCGGGAACGGATCACCACACAATCCGGTGCGATGCCCTTGACCGCAGCGCGCGGCGCGCCAAGCCGGGGCGGTGCGAAAAGTCCAGTCACGGGAACTTGAACCCCGCGCTTGCCGAAAACGTCGTGGCGGGTGAAACCTTGGGCCGGGGCGCGCGTAATGTTCCCTGACAGACCGCGCGGCATCCCGTCCCGGTTACCAATCAGGAGGCACAGATGGCACATCGTTGGACCAACACCCTGACCCGGGCAGATGCGACGCCAAAGGCCGCGTGGCTGAACCGGCGGCAGATCATGGCCGGGATGGGCGGGGCGGCGGCGCTGCTGGCGGCAGGGCAGGGCCGGGCGCAGGCGCTGGTGCCCAATACGCTGGAGCAGATCAGCAGCTATAACAATTATTACGAATTCGGCGTGGGCAAGGATGACCCGGCGCGCAACGCGGGCGGGTTGGTGACGCAGCCGTGGTCGATCCGGGTGGACGGGCTGGTAGACCGCCCCGGTGACTATGCGCTGGCCGACCTGCTGGAGGGGCTGACCGTCGAAGAGCGCATCTATCGTTTCCGCTGTGTCGAGGCCTGGTCGATGGTGGTGCCGTGGAATGGCGTCGAACTGGCCGATGTGCTGGCCAAGGTCGGCGTGCAATCCGGTGCGCGCTATGTCGCGTTTGAAACCGTGGTGCAGCCCGAGGTCATGCCCGGCGTGCGCCAGCGGGTGATCCCGTTCCCCTATGTCGAAGGGCTGCGGCTGGACGAGGCGATGCACCCGCTGACCCTGCTGGCGACCGGGATCTATGGCCAGCCGATGCCCAACCAGAACGGCGCGCCGATCCGGTTGGTGGTGCCGTGGAAATACGGTTTCAAGTCGATCAAGTCGATCGTGCGCATCACGCTGACCGACAGCCAGCCGCCTGCAAGCTGGAACATCATCAACGGGCGCGAGTATGGGTTCTATTCCAACGTCAACCCCGAGGTCTCGCATCCGCGCTGGTCGCAGGCCAGCGAGCGGCAGATCGGCGGCGGCCTGTTCTCGCCGCGCATCGATACGCCGATGTTCAACGGCTATGAGGCCGAGGTCGCCGGGCTGTATGCCGGAATGGACCTGCGGGCGAATTACTGATGGCACCGGCGATCAACCGCGCGCTGCGGCATGTGCCGGCCTGGCCAATCTATGGCCTTGGCGCGGCGTGGCTGGCGTGGCTGTTCTGGCAGGGGCTGACAGGGGCCCTGGGCCCTGAGCCGATCAACGCGCTGGAGCGTCGGTATGGCGAGGTGGCGCTGTGGTTGCTGATCGCCGGGCTGGCGGTGACGCCGCTGCGCGTCTGGAGCGGGGTGTCCTTGCTGAAGTTCCGCCGCGCGCTGGGGCTGACCGCCTTCGGCTTTGTCGTCGCGCATCTGCTGGTCTGGGCGGTGCTGGACCTGCAAAGCCTGTCGCGCATTGGCGGCGAGATCGTCAAGCGACCCTATATCACGCTGGGCTTTGCCGCCTTTCTGCTGCTGGTGCCGCTGGCGGTGACGTCGAACAACGCCTCGATCCGCCGTCTGGGCGCGCTGGGCTGGCGCAAGCTGCACCGGCTGACCTATGCCGCGGTGCTGCTGGGGGCGGTGCATTATGTCTGGCTGGTCAAGGGCTGGCCGGTGGAGCCCTTTGTCTATCTGGCGCTGGTGCTGGCCCTGCTGGCGCTGCGGCTGATCCCGGCCCGGCGCCCGCAAGGCAGGCCCGGACCGGGGATCGTGGCCAAGGGCTGATTATTCGGCCACTTCGGCAACGAGGGACGACAGCAACTCATTGACGGGCGCCATGCTGGCGGCGTCGCGGCGCATGTAGCCGATCATTACCTCTTCGCCGGGCCGTTCCAGAACGTCGATGCCATAGGGGCAGAAGGCGACATTGTGCCAGTCGGCCTCCATCACCTGACGCGAGGTCCTGGCCGAACAGAACATGTAGATCTCGGCATTGGTGAAGAGAACGACATCGCTGCCCATGTCGGCGCGGGTGCGTTCCAGCATCTCGCCCACATGGCTGACATAGTCGATGACCAGACCACGCCCGACGATGGCATCCTGCAGCGCAAAGGTGGTGTCCTCGAAGGACATGCCGCTGGGGATCAGCACCAGCTCATCAGCCAGCACGGGTTGCGCCAGCCCACCAAGGGCCAAGGCAACGGCAAGGGGTTTCAACATGATGTCCTCCTGGAATGGAGCGCGGATGCGCTGAACATTCCTAATCTTGCATATTTTGGGCCGGGTTGCACGCCTGCAATGCATGCCAAACGGCCAGAGATTCGCAGGTCGAGGACGAATCATGAGCGAATCGGCGCTGTTACGGGGCAGTCAGCGGCCGAATCGCGACTTTATTTTCGCGTCACCGGCAGATGATTCTGCGCGAACCTTGTCCGCACGGTCAGGAAATTGCGCGCAAGGCGGGCGCCGCGACATATCCGGAATCATGCCTGACACGGGCGGCGCAGGGCCAGGGCGCGCGGCATCAACAAAACAAGGCGATGTGACGGTCCGATGAAAATTCTTCACCGACACCGCATTTTTCCGCTTGCGGGTTGGCGTCACTGGGCCTAGAACCCGCCTCACCGAAGCGATGGTGACGCGGAAACGCGAACGATGCAGCGACGGTGGCGGAAACGCCGGAAATAATCGGGATGCACGGCGGACGAAGACGCTAGGGAACTGGCGGCGACGTTGTTTTGTGTTCTGACCGCTTTTTGAAAATTTGGAACATGAAGGGATATGCGGGCGGTTTGGTCTGAGGATC
>CALESR010000371.1 GCA_937907485.1 uncultured Paracoccaceae bacterium
AGGGCCGCGCGCCGATGACCTGATGGAGGCGGTGTTCGCCGACGGCGTGCGCGCGGTGCGGTTTTTCCGCTTTGCGCGTTTTGATTTTGGCGGCGTGTCGATGGCGGTGGCGCGGTCGGGCTATTCCAAACAGGGCGGGTTCGAGATTTACGTTGAGGGCGCGCAGCACGGCATGCCGCTCTGGAACGCGCTGATGGAGGCGGGCAAGGGCATGGACGTGCGCGCGGGCTGTCCCAACCTGATCGAGCGGATCGAAGGCGGGCTGCTGTCCTATGGCAATGACATGACGCGCGAGAATACGCCGCATGAATGCGACCTGGGCAAGTTTTGCAACGCGGGCCCGGGTATCGACCACGCCGGGCGCGAGGCCTTGGCACAGGAAGCCGCCACTGGGCCTGCGCGCCAGATCCGGCCGATCGCCATCGACGGCGGCCCCGTGGTGCCCTGCCATCAGGCCTGGCCGGTGACCGATGCCCGCGGGCAGCGCGTGGGGCAGGTGACCTCGGCCACATGGTCGCCGGACAATGACACGAACGTTGCCATCGGCATGATCGAGCGGTCGCATTGGCAGGCGGGGACCGGGCTGCAGGTTCATACCCCCGGCGGAGTGCGGTCGGCCGAAGTGCGCGCGCGGTTCTTTCATCCGGTTGGCTGACTGTCGCCCCGGACTGGACAGCGCAGGCGCCGCGGGGCAAGAGGGGGGCAAACCGGAGGGCCCGCGATGACCGACCTTGCCAGCCGCATCCTGTCAGGCGACCGCCGCGCACTGGCGCGGGCGATCACGCTGGTGGAATCGACCCGCGCCGATCACCGCGAGCAGGCCCGCGTGCTGCTGGAACACCTGGCGGGGGCCAGACGGCAGGCGCTGCGCATTGGCCTCAGCGGCACGCCGGGGGTGGGAAAATCGACCTTCATCGAGGCCTTTGGCACCATGCTGTGCGATCAGGGGCTGAAGGTGGCGGTGCTGGCGGTTGACCCGTCCTCGGCGCGCACCGGCGGCTCGATTCTGGGCGACAAGACAAGGATGGAGCGCCTGTCGCGCCTGCCCAACGCCTTTATCCGCCCCTCGCCCAGCCAGACGCATCTGGGCGGCGTCGCCCGCCGCACGCGGGAGGCGCTGGCGCTGTGCGAGGCGGCTGGCTTTGACATCGTGCTGATCGAAACCGTCGGCGTCGGCCAGTCGGAAACCGTGGTGGCCGATCTGGCGGATGTCTTTGTGCTGCTGATGGCTCCGGCAGGCGGCGACGAGTTGCAGGGCGTCAAGCGCGGCATCATGGAGGCCGCCGACCTGATCGTCGTCAACAAGGCCGATGGCGACCTGAAACCCGCCGCGATGCGCACCTGCGCCGATTACGCCGGGGCGCTGCGCCTGCTGCGCCCCCGTCCGCAGGACGCGCCGGGGTATCCGCTGGCGATGACCGCCTCGGCGCTGCATGAGGATGGGCTGGCGCAGGTCTGGGACCGCATCACCGCGCTGACCGACTGGCGCCGCGCGCAGGGCCATTGGGACGCCCGCCGCGCCACGCAGGCCCGGCGCTGGTTCGAGGACGAGGTGCGACAGGCCCTGCTGGCCCAGTTGGACACTCCCACCGCCCGCGCCACGCTGCAAGCGATGGGCGCCCAGGTTGAAGCAGGCGGGGTCAGCCCCGCGTCGGCGGCGCTGGCCGTGCTGTCCGCGCTCGATCAGGGCGTGACGGCATCCACGCGGTAATTGTCGATGCCATAAGACTCATCGCCGACGATCTGATTCGAGGTGCCATTGATGCTGAATTCAAAGCCCTCGGGTGGCGGCGATTCGGCGGTCAGCGTCACGCGCCAGGTTGAATCCTGCCACGAGGTCGAACGGTCGGAATGGGTGTAAAGCTCGCCACCACCGGTGCGGGTCATCGTATAGGTATAGGTCGAGCCATTGACCGTGACGGTGCCGGTGGGGTTGCTGGAACTCCCGTTGGTCATCGCGGAATAGCCGACCTCGACCCCGTCGATCAGGAAGGCAATACCGTCGCCCCGCCCGCCGGCGGCCGTGTCGGAATGGATCGGGCTGGTGCCGTCCCAACTGTCGAGCAGCAAGAGATCAAAGGTGATCGTCGCCTCGGTGGTGCCCTCGGGCAGGATGACGTGATTCGTCAGCATGTCCTCGCTGCCCGCAAAGGGGCCAAGGAACGGGCCCAATTCGTCGGAATAGCCCATGCGGGCCACCGACCAGCCGGTGAAGTCGCCGTCCTCGAACCCGGCGACACGGGCGTTGATGGTGCCCATCAGTGCCACGGCGGCGTTGCTGAGGGACTGAGAGATCGACGCGCCAAGGTCACTGGTGCCGACGCGCACGGCAGCCGCCGAACTAAGGCCCAGACCGACAGTGGCGGCGGCCATGGTCACCCAATCGACCGTCACGGCGCCGGATTCAGTGGTCAGAAATTTCTTGAACATCGGAGTTCTCCCAGAGCGGGGATGAAACAGGGATAATCGGTTAATGGACTGCCAGACCCTTATTACAACCGATTGCGGCGGCTTTGCGGCCCGGTTAAGGCGTGATCCGGGCGCCCCTTGTCCCTTGACGCCCCCGCCGATTCCGCCTAAGACCCGCCACGAGATTCCGGGTGCCGCCGAGCCAGCGCCCTGTGACGTTATCGGCGTCCCCCGATTCGGGGACCAGACGCCCGCCTGACAATGACGAGGAAGACACCATGTCGCGCCGCTGCGAACTGACCGGAAAAGGCCCGATGTCGGGCAACACCGTGAGCCACGCCAACAACAAGAACCGGCGCCGCTTTTTGCCGAACCTGGTCGACGTGACCTTGGCGTCGGAAAAGCTGGGCCGCACGTACAAGCTGCGCATCTCGGCGGCGGCGCTGCGTTCGGTGGATCACCGCGGCGGCTTTGACGCTTTCCTCGCCAAATCGCGCGACGAAGAGCTGTCGGATCGCGTTCTGGCGATCAAGCGCGAGCTGGCCAAGGCCGCAGCCTGAACCTTGAGTTCGGAATGACGCAAGGCCCCGCTTTGGCGGGGCTTTTTGCGTCGCTCAGGTGCCGCAATAGGTGACATGCGGGCCAGATCCCGCCGGTGCCGGCCCCTGCAGATCCTCGCAACCGGGCTGCGCACGAAACGGATCGGCCAGCACCGCCATCAGACGAAGAAACGGCGCCAGATCACCGGCAGTCGCGGCGGCCAGCGCCTCTTCGACCCGGTGGTTGCGCGGGATATAGAGCGGATTCGCCGCCTCCAGCGCCTCGGCCCCCAGCCCACGCCGCGCCTGCCATTCGGTCAGCCAGCCTGTCAGCCGCGGGTCGGCACCGATCTGCGCCCTCAGCGCCCGGTCATCGCCGCGCGCCACCCCGGCCAGTGCGCGGAAGGACTGCGTGAAATCCGCCCCCTGCGCGGTCAGCATGTCCAGAAACCGGTCGGTCAGCGCATCGTCCGCCACCCCCAGCTTGGCGCCGAACACCTTGCGACGCTCGTCGGCATACAGCGCCTCGGCCCCTTCGATCGCCGCTTGCACATCGGGCAACGCCTGTGCCGGATCGTCGGCCATCAGCGGCATCAGCGTCTCGCCCAGCCGCGCCAGATTCCAGCGCGCCAGCAAGGGCTGGTTGCCATAGGCATAACGCCCCTGCCGGTCGATCGAGGAAAACACCGCCGCCGGATCATGCGCGTCGAGAAAGGCGCAAGGGCCATAGTCGATGGTCTCGCCCGAGATCGCCATGTTGTCGGTGTTCATCACCCCATGCACGAATCCGACCCCCATCCAGCGCGCCACCAGCGCCATCTGCCGCCCGATCACCCGGTGCAGAAAGGCCAGATAGCGGCCCGGCCCCGACAGATCGGGGTCATGACGCGCGATGGCATAGTCAGCCAACCGCCGCAGCCGGGCCGTTTCCTGCCGGGCGAAAAAGAACTGGAACGTCCCCACCCGCAGATGGCTCGATGCCACCCGCGCCAGCACCGCGCCCGGCTGCCAACCGTCGCGCCAGACCTGCTCGCCCGTGGTTACGGCAGCCAGCGCGCGGGTCGTGGGAATGCCCAAACCGGCCATCGCCTCGCCCATCAGCACCTCGCGCAGCACCGGCCCCAGCACCGCCTTGCCGTCGCCGCCGCGCGAAAACGGCGTGCGGCCCGAGCCCTTCAGGTGCAGATCGCGCCGCGCGCCGTGGCGGTCGATCACCTCGCCCACCAGCATCGCCCGTCCGTCCCCAAGTTGCGGGCTGAAGCCGCCGAACTGATGCCCGGCATAGGCCATCGCCAAGGGTGAAGCGCCCGGCGGCATCGCCCCGCCCGACAGCATTGCCAGACCTTCGGGCTGGGCCAACGCGACAGGATCAAGGCCCAACTCATCCGCCAGCCCCACGTTCAGCCAGACCAAGGCCGGGTCCGGCGCGCCGGGGCCCTGAAAGGACAGGAACATGCCCTCCAACTCGCGGGCATAGGAATTGTCGAAATCAATCGTCAGCATGGGGCACCTCTGCGGCAAAGATAATCCCTTGGCCGGGCCGGAAAACCCCGCCGCCGTCGTTCATCGTGCCTTAAATATTCACCATGAGACGCAGCAATCCGGCGTGCCGCGATCAAGCCCGCAGCTGCTGCCCGTCTTCGGCCCGGATGACCACATCCAGCAGCGCACCGACTGGCTGATCGGTATCAAAGCCGACCTCGGTGAATTGCGCAGTGCGGCCCATGCGCGGGCTTTCGGTCAGCACCGCGTGGCGCTGGCCGACCTGTTCCGTCAGATGCGCCCGCGCCAGATCCTGACCCAAGGCCCTGAGCCGCGCCGCGCGTTCCTTGATCTGCGCCCCCGGCACCTGCGGCATGCGGGCCGCCGGGGTGCCCTTGCGCGGCGAATAGGGGAACACATGCAGCCACGTCAGCCCGCAGTCCCGCGCCAGCGCCAGCGTATTGTCGAACATCGCTTCGGTTTCGGTGGGAAACCCGGCGATCAGGTCGGCGCCATAGATCAGATCGGGGCGGGCGGCGCGCATCTCATGACAAAAGCGGATCGCGTCGTCGCGCAGGTGGCGGCGCTTCATGCGTTTCAGGATCATGTCGTCCCCCGCCTGCAGGGACAGATGCAGATGCGGCATCAGGCGGGGCTCGGCGGCGATGGTCTCGATCAGGGCCGGATCGGCCTCGATACTGTCGATCGAGGAAATCCGCAGCCGGGGCAGATCCGGCACCAGCCGCAGGATGCGCCTCACCAGATCGCCCAGCTTCGGCTGCGCGGGCAGGTCGGCACCCCACGAGGTCAGGTCCACCCCGGTCAGCACCACCTCCAGATAGCCTGCCTGCACCAGCCGCTTGATCTGATCGACCACCACACCCGCCGGGACCGAGCGCGAGTTGCCCCTTCCATAGGGGATGATGCAAAAGGTGCAGCGGTGATCGCAGCCGTTTTGCACCTGCACATAAGCCCGCGCGCGGCTGCCAAAGCCGTCGATCAGATGCCCGGCGGTTTCGCGCACCGACAGGATGTCATTGACCTGCACCCGCTCGGTCTGGCCGATCAGGTCAGGCGCAAGGCCCTGCCAGACCTCGGCCTGCATCTTTTCATGGTTACCGATGACGCGCGTCACCTCAGGCATCGCGGCGAAGGTCTCGGGCTCGGTCTGCGCGGCGCAGCCGGTGACGATGATCGTGGCGCCGGGGTTTTCGCGGGCGATCTTGCGGATTTCCTGCCGGGCCTTGCGCACGGCCTCGACGGTGACGGCGCAGGTGTTGACGACATGGGCGTTGGCGACGCCCGCTGCCTCGGCCAAGGCCTTCATCGCCTCGGTTTCATAGGCGTTCAGCCGGCAGCCCAGTGTGGTGAAGACAGGCGCGCTCATACCGCCGCCAGAAACTCGGGCGTCAGCGTGGCGGTAAAGACATCGGCGACCGGGCCAGTCAGCCAGACGCCATCTTCGCGCCAGTCCGCCACAAGCTGCCCGCCGTCGAGGTCCATCACCACGCGGCGCCCGGTCAGGCCGCGCATCGCCGCGGCCACCGCCGTCGCGCAGGCGCCTGAGCCGCAGGCAAGGGTCACGCCCGTGCCGCGTTCCCACACCCGCATGCGCAGATGGTCAGGGCCGATCAGGCTGGCGAATTCGACATTGGTTCGGGCGGGGAAGATCGGGTCGTGCTCGTACCGCGGGCCTTCGGCGGTCAGGGGGACCGCCTCGGCATCGGGCACGAAGAATACGCAATGCGGGTTGCCCATGCCGACGGCGACCGGGTCGCCGGGCAGGGGCAGCGCCAAGGGGTCATGCGGTGCGTTCAGGGGAATGGCCGTCCAGTCGGTGATCGGCGGGCCCATGTTGACCCAGACTTGCCCGTTCTGCCGGACCGCGTGCAACAGGCCCCGCTCGGTGCGGATGCTGACGGTATCGCGGCCGGTCTCATTCATCACCAGCCACGCCACGCAGCGTGTGGCATTGCCGCAGGCGCCCGCCGTCGTGCCATCAGCGTTCCAGAAATCCAGCCGCAGGTCGGCATCCTCGCAATCGCGCAATTCGGCCAGTTGATCGAACCCCACGCCGCGGTGCCGGTC
>CALESR010000372.1 GCA_937907485.1 uncultured Paracoccaceae bacterium
CGGGTCGCCCGAGGCACGCGCGTCAGCGCGCGCCGAGGGCGAAACCCTTGGCCCCGTCACCTCAGCGGCGGAACCGCTGCCACAGCCAGATCAGCGCCATCGAGCCCATCACCGCCAGCACGAAGGTGATGACCCAACCGCCCATCGTCAGCACCAGCCGCAAGCCAAAACCGCCGACCAGCGCGCCCAGCACGCCCAGCCCCATCGCGGTGGGCAGATCGGCGTTGACCCGCATCAGCCGCGTCGCCAGCAGGCCCGCCGCCGCACCGATCACCACCAGCAACACCAGTCCCGGCATCATGCCGCCCCCCCCGCCGCCTCGGCGGCGATCTGCGCCGCCGACCGCCGCCCGCGCTCGGTCGCCGATTTCAACTGCCCGCAGGCCGCCATGATGTCCTCGCCGCGCGGCGTGCGGATCGGCGAGGCATAACCGGCCTTGAACACGATGTCGGCAAAGGCCTCGATGCGCTCCCAATCGCTGCGCTGATACGGCGCTCCGGGCCATTCGTTGAACGGGATCAGGTTGATCTTGGCCGGAATCCCGGCGATCAGCCGCACCAGCCGCCGCGCATCGGCGTCCGAGTCATTCACGTCCTTCAGCATCACATACTCGAAGGTGATGCGCTCGCTGTTCGACAGCCGCGGATAGTCGCGCAACGTCGTCAGCAGGGTCTCGATGTTCCAGCGCTTGTTGATCGGCACCAACCGGTCGCGCACCGCATCGGTGGTGGCATGGAACGAAATCGCCAGCAGGCAGCCGATTTCCTCGGCGGTGCGGGCGATTTCCGGCACCACGCCACTGGTCGACAGCGTGATGCGGCGGCGCGACAGCGCGATCCCCTCGCCGTCCATGACGATCTGCATCGCGTCGCGCACATTGTCGAAATTGTAGAGCGGCTCGCCCATGCCCATCAGCACGACGTTGGAGATCAGCCGCTCCTCGCGCTTGGGCTCGCCCGGCACCGGCCATTCGCCCAGATCGTCGCGCGCCACCATGACCTGCCCGACAATCTCGGCCGCCGTCAGGTTGCGCACCAGCTTCTGCGTGCCGGTGTGACAGAAACTGCACGTCAGCGTGCAGCCCACCTGACTGGAGATGCACAGCGTCCCGCGCCCCTCCTCGGGGATATAGACGGTTTCCACCTCATGCCCGCCGTCGATCCGCAACAGATACTTGCGCGTCCCGTCGCCCGAGACCTGCCGCGTGACGATCTGCGGCAGGCGAATGGCGAAATTTTCGGCCAGCAGGGCGCGAAACCCCTTGGCCAGATTGGTCATCTGGGCAAAATCGCGCACGCCCCAGTGATACAGCCACTGCCAGACCTGCCCCTCGCGCATCTTCGCCTGCGCCTCGGGGGTTCCCGCCGCCACCAGCGCCGCGCGCAACTGCGGGCGGGTCAGGCCGATCAGGTTGGGCAACAGCCCCTCGGGCGCCTTGCGCGGAATCGTCAGGACATCGGGGGTGATGGGGGCACTCATGCGCGTCTCCTCAAGGTCAGCGCAGCATATAGGAAAAAGCCGCCCGGCTGAACAGCCCGGCGGCCCCGATTTCCGGCAATCGGCTTATTGTGCGCAGCGGCGCTGGGCTTCTTCGGTCGCGGCGGTGATGCCGAACAGGTTAAAGGTGTCCTGCGTGCGCGTGCCCCGGGCCGAGCGAGCGACCAGCACCGCGTTCTGCCCCCGGCGCATCGAGGCGAGGATGTTCGCGTCATCCTCCGGCGATCCGGCCCAGGCCCATTCGCCATCGACGATCAGCGCAAAGGTGTCGGTGCCGATGGTCACATCCACCGTCGAGTTCGGCGCAAAGGGATAGCCGCCGGTGAACGAGATTTCCGGCCCGCCCGCCTGCCCCTGCCGATAGGTGGCAAACAGCAGGATATCGCCGCGCCGCACCGACACCGCGCGACCGTCGCGGGTGTTGACGGTTTCGGACGGCGCCGACACCGCCCAGCACTCGCGCGGGGTGCCGTCGACAAAGACGCTCCACGCGGTTTCGACCGCAACGCGGTTGGTCGATTCCTGCGCAAGGGCGCCCCCCGCAGACATCAGACCCGCGATCAGCGCCGCAGCGACAAACCTGAACGATGTTGCCATGTGCTCATAGCCTCCAGCGTGTTTCCCAGCCCCCCGGCGCCCGGATTTCTTGCACAAGGCTTTCATCTGGCGCAACAGGGGTTTGACCGTTAATCTGCGTCATACCCCGAATGACGGGGGGCAGAAACCCCTGTTGGCGGAAAATTGCGCAACTGTGAAGGAGGTTCACCGTGAGTGACGTGGGAGCAGGCGCCGTGCCGCTCATCGAGGTCTGGCGGGGCGACCTGCTGGAGAGCCTGCATCGCGGCCATGCGGTGATCTGCAACGCCTCGGGCGTGGTCGAAAGCTGGGGCGATCCGGCGGCGGTGATCTACCCGCGCTCGTCGTGCAAGATGCTGCAGGCACTGCCGCTGCTGGAAAGCGGCGCCGGTGCCGGGCTGGACGACCGCCGCCTCGCACTGTCCTGCGCCTCGCATCAGGGCTCGGCCCTGCATGTCGCAGCGGTGCGCGACTGGATCGAGGGCATGGGCCTGTCCGAACGCGACCTGCGCTGCGGCAGCCACGAACCCGGCGACATCGCCGAACGCAACCGGCTGATCTGCACCGGCGACCAATTCTGCCAGTTGCACAACAACTGCTCGGGCAAACACGCCGGATTCCTGATGCTGAACAAACACCTCGGCGGCGGACCCGAGTATGTCGAAGTCGACCACCCGGTGCAAAAGGCCGCCCGCGCCGCCTTTGAAGAGGTCACCGGCGAGGACAGCCCCGGCTATGGCATCGACGGCTGCTCGGCCCCCAATTTCGCCACCTCGGTCGGCGGGCTGGCACGCGCAATGGCCGCCTTTGCCACCGCGCAGGAAACCGGCGCCCGCGGCACGGCAATGGTCCGACTGCGCAGCGCCATGGCCCGCCACCCCGAGATGGTCGCCGGCGAAACCCGCGCCTGCACCGAACTGATGCGCGCAATGGACGGCGTGGCGATCAAGACCGGCGCCGAAGCGGTGTTCGTCGCCATGCTGCCCGCCCAAGGCCTCGGCGTCGCCCTGAAGATCGCCGACGGCGGCACGCGCGCCGCCGAGGCCGCGATCGTGGCGATCCTGTCCCGGCTGGGCGCACTGAACCCGGCGCATCCGGCCGCGCTGAAACGCCTTGGCGCACCGCAAAAGAACTGGCGGGGCTTTGTCACCGGCGAGTTGCGGCTTGCCGACGGGTTCTGCTGACAGGGGACGGCGCCTTCGCGGGCATCGAGCCCGCTCGGCGCCGGTGGGGGCGCGCCCCCACACCCGCCCAAAGGGGCCCACGGGCCCCTTTGGAAACCCAATGGATATTTGCAGAGCAAAGATGGGAAATCCCG
>CALESR010000373.1 GCA_937907485.1 uncultured Paracoccaceae bacterium
GGGCGGCAGCCCACCGGGCGCGAGGGGGCTCGATGCCCCCGAGCGCCCGTTTGCCTCCCCCGTTTGCCTCAATGCCCCTCGGGGACCAGGATCTCGCGCTTGCCGACATGGTTGGCGGTGGACACCACGCCTTCCTGTTCCATCTGCTCGACCAGTTTCGCCGCCTTGTTATAGCCGATCCCCAGTTTGCGCTGGATATACGAGGTCGAACACTTGCGGTCGCGCGCGACGATGGCCACGGCCTGATCGTAGAGCGCGTCGTCCCCCGCGGCCTCGCCCAGGCCCAGGGCCGCGTCGATGTCGCTGTCGCGCTCGCCCTCCGGCGCCTCGAGCACGCCCGAGACATAGTTCGCCGGACCGAAGCTTTTCAGATGCGCGACGACCTCTTCGACCTCGCCATCCGAGACAAAGGGCCCGTGGATGCGGCTGACCTTGCCGCCACCCGCCATATAGAGCATGTCGCCCGCGCCCAGCAGTTGCTCGGCGCCCTGTTCGCCCAGGATGGTGCGGCTGTCGATTTTCGAGGTGACCTGGAACGAGATCCGCGTGGGGAAGTTCGCCTTGATCGTGCCGGTGATGACATCGACCGAGGGGCGCTGCGTCGCCATGATGAGGTGAATCCCCGAGGCCCGCGCCATCTGCGCCAGACGCTGGATGCAGGCCTCGATCTCCTTGCCCGCGACCATCATCAGGTCGGCCATCTCGTCGACGATCACCACGATGAAAGGCAGCAGTTCCGGCGCGAATTCCTCGGTCTCGAACACCGGATCGCCGGTTTCATCGTCAAAGCCGGTCTGCACCGTGCGCTTGAACATCTCGCCCTTGGCCAGCGCCTCGCGCACGCGGCCGTTGTGGCCTTCGATGTTGCGCACGCCCATCTTGGACATCTTGCGGTACCGGTCCTCCATCTCGCTGACGACCCATTTCAGCGCGACGACGGCCTTTTTCGGGTCGGTGACGACCGGCGACAGCAGATGCGGGATGCCGTCATAGACGCTGAGTTCCAGCATCTTGGGGTCGATCATGATGAGTCGGCATTCGGCGGGCGTCAGTTTATAGAGCAGCGACAGGATCATCGTGTTGATGGCCACCGACTTGCCCGACCCGGTGGTCCCGGCGATCAGCAGGTGGGGCATCTTGGCAAGGTTGGCCACGATCGGCTCGCCGCCGATGTCTTTGCCCAGCGCCAGCGGCAGCCGCATCTGGCTGTCGCCGAAATCGCGGCTGGCGAGGATCTCGCGCAGCACCACCGTCTGGCGGTCATCGTTGGGCAGTTCGATGCCGATCACCGTGCGGCCGGGCACCGTGCTGACGCGGGCCGACAGCGCCGACATCGAGCGCGCGATGTCGTCGGACAGGCCGATGACGCGGCTGGCCTTCAGCCCGGGCGCGGGTTCGAGTTCGTACATCGTCACCACCGGGCCCGGACGCACCGACAGGATCTCGCCGCGCACGCCGTAATCCTCCAGCACCGATTCCAGCATGCGGGCGTTTTCTTCCAGCGCCTCGTGCGAGGGGGCGGTGCGGCGTTCCAGCGAGGGATCGCGCAGCAAGGACAGCGCAGGCAGTTCAAAGCCATGCCTCGCCGGTTCAAAGGGCAGGCGCGGCTGGGCCTCGGCCTGCGCCTGACGCGAGGCGCTGCCGGGTTTGCGCGGCGCGGTCTGCACGACGCGCCGCGTCAGCGTGCCGGCAGGTTGCGGCGCCGGGCCGGGATTGCGCGCGGGCAGGGTGTTCAGCCGGTCGTCAAAGCCGTCGTCATCGTCGAGCACATCGTCAGGGTCCTGCCAGC
This sequence comes from uncultured Paracoccaceae bacterium, assembly GCA_937907485.1. Lineage (GTDB taxonomy): Bacteria > Pseudomonadota > Alphaproteobacteria > Rhodobacterales > Rhodobacteraceae > Pararhodobacter. Next base: position 1,790 of record CALESR010000373.1, read on the forward strand.
TGGCCCCGGCCTGTGGCAGGGCGGCGGGTGTCGGATGGGCCTGAAACCCGAAAGCATGGCTAAAGCTGAAGCCGGTGCTGACCGGTTGCGGCGGCACCGCAGCGGGCTGGCGGCTCGGCGCCGGGGCGGCGGGCTGGCGGTTGGCGGTCAGCGGCGGCTCGACATGCGGGGCGGGCTGCGGCTGGGCATTGCGGGCTGCGGCGCCTTGCGGCGCGGGATAGACCTCGGGGTCAAAGCGCAGCACCGGCTTGGCCGGGCTGCGGCCCCCCATCAGCTCGGTAATGCGCGAGCGGATGCGGTCCGGGCTGGGCGCGGCGGCCTCTTGGGCATGTGGCGGCAGGGCGGGTTCGATCAACTCGCCCTCGGGCATCTCGACAGGGCGGCGGCCCAGCGAGGCGACGCGGGCCAACAGCCCGCCACGCTCGGCGCCACGCTCGGGGCGGGCCCAGGATTGCGCGGGCTCGATGGGGGCGGCGACGGGCGGCGCTGCAACGGGCGCACGCTGCAGCACCGGCTGCGCGCGGGTTTGCGGCGCGCGGGCGACGGGCGCGGCGGGCGGCGCATAGGGATCGGTTTGCCAATCGCTCTCGGCGTCGGGCTCGGCCGGCCAGGCGGGCTGCTCGGGCCAGTGGATCTGCGGCGCACGGCGGTTGGCGGCCGGGACAGGGGCGGCCCATTGCGGGGCGGGCGGCTCGGCCCAGGGCTGATGCTGGGCGCGCGCCTGATCGGACACCGCGCGCATCTGCGCGCGCTGGTCACGCCGCGCGGCCCAGGCGTCATGCCCGCGCAGCGCCATGCCCCCCATGCCGCGCACCGACAGGCCCAAGAGCGACAGCAACCCCACATAGCTGAGGATCAACCCCGCCAGCAGGAACTGGCCAAAGCGCACCAATTCATGCAGCGACGAGCCGAGGACAAAGAGATAGAGCGCAATCGCGCCCAGAAAACTGGCCAGCGTCACGATGTTGGTCAGCGTCGCGGTCAGCGGCAGCGCGGTCATCACGGCGGCCAGCACGGTATCGCCGAACAGCCCGCCCAGACCAAAGGTCTGCGTCCAGCCCGGCCCCGGCACCAGCGAGGCCAGCCAGACCGAACCCAGCGCCACCGCGACCGGCACAAACACCGTCCGGCCCAGAATATTCGCCTCGCCCTGATGCACCACCAGCCGCAGGCCCCAGACCGCCAGCGCGATCACGATGCCCCATGCGCCCAGCCCGGTGATGGTCATCATCGGCCCGGCCAGCGCGGCGCCGATCCGGCCCAGTGCGTTCTGCACCGGGGCGTCGGTGGCGGCCATCCAGCCCGGATCCTGCGGTGAATACGACCCCAGCACCAGCGCCAGCACCAGCGCCGTGCAGATCAGCGCCAGCCCCAGCAACTCCTTGCCGCGCTGGCTGAGCACCTCTTGCAGGCGGCTGTCGATCAGCGGTTCGCGCTGCGGATTGTGATAGGTGGCCATCGGATCCTCACGCATAAAGGCAAGAGCGCAGCAATGTCAGGCCGCGGCGGGTTTCGTCTTCGGGTGCGACCAGCGCGACGCGGATGTATCCGGCGCCGGGGTTGTCGCCCTGCACATCGCGCGACAGATAGGCGCCGGGCAGCACCCGCACGCCGGTCTCAGTCCAGAGTTTCAGCGCAGCCGTCTCGCCCTCGGCCACCGGCAGCCACAGGAAGAACCCGGCCTCGGGCGGCTGATAGGCGTTGAGCCCGGCAAAGACCTCGTCGGCGACCGCATATTTGCGCTGATACAGCGCGCGGCTGGCCACCACATGCGCCTCATCGTTCCACGCGGCGGTGGCGACGGCCTGCAACGGGTCGGGCAGGGGGGCACCGGCATAGGCGCGCAACTGGCGGATCGCCTTGATCGCCTGCACGCCGCCCGCCACAAAGCCCGAGCGCAGCCCCGGCAGGTTCGAGCGTTTCGACAACGAGTGAAACGACAACACGCGCTCAGGGTCGGCGCCGACCTGCTGCGCGACCTCAAGAATGCCGGGCGGCGGGGCGTCGCGGTAAATCTCGGCATAACACTCATCGGCAAAGATGCGGAAATCGTGCTTTTCCGCCAGCGCCAGCAGGGTGGCCCAATAGTCGCGGCTGGCAACCGCGCCCTGCGGGTTGGCGGGCGAGCACAGATAGGCGACCGTCACCCGGCCCAGCAGCGCCGCAGGCAGGTTGGCATAGTCGGGCAGATGCCCGGTGGCGGCGGTCGCGGGCACATAGACCGGCTCGGCCCCCACGGTCACGGCCGCAATCGCATAGACCTGATAGAACGGGTTCGGCATCAGGATCACCGGCTGCGCGCCGTTCTTGCGCTCGGGTGACAGGGCGATGGCCGCGTTGAACAGCCCCTCGCGCGTGCCGTTCAGCGCCATCAGCCGGTTGGGCGCCAGACTGACGCCATACCGTCGCTGCACCCAGCCCGCCGCCGCGTCCAGCAGCGCCGGGGTGCCGTCATTGGCCGGATAGCGACCGAACCCCTCCAACGCGCCCGCCAGCACCGGCCCGACAAACTCGGGCATCGGGTGG
>CALESR010000374.1 GCA_937907485.1 uncultured Paracoccaceae bacterium
GCGCAATAGGCCAGCACCTTGCCGCTGGCACCGTCAAGCGCGGCGCGCTGAGCCTCGACATTCTCCATCGTCAGCGCGCCGCCGATGACCGGGTTGACCACCAGCACCATGCCCGCCGCCTCGATCGCCGGGCGCAGCGCCTCGGCGGCGAGGTCGGCCGGGTTCTCGCCATCCGGGCGGTTGCAGATCACCGTGGTGAACCCGGCCGCGGCGATGGCTGGGATATCCTCGGCCAGGATCTGCGGTGTGACGCTGTAGGCGTCGGTCAGCGGGCGGATGTCCATGTCACTCTCCAGTTGTCAGCGGATCGCCGTGGCGACCGCGTTGAGCCTTGCGCGAAACGCCGGGGCCACCAGCATACCGGCCAGCATGGCGAACATGAAGACCAGACCACCGATGCCTCCCCAAGAGATCGAGGCAACCGCCGGACCGGGGCAAAGGCCGACCAATCCCCATCCTGCGCCGAACATCAGCGAGCCCAGCATCAGGTTGTGGTCCACCTCGGTCCCGGGCTTGCCCGGCAGCGGGTTGCCCAGCATCGCCTTGGCCCGCCGCGAGGCGATATTCCAGGCGATGGCCGTCGGCAGGATCGCGCCGCCCAGAACAAAGGCCAGCGTCGGGTCCCAGTCGCCGAAAATGTCCAGCCAACCCTGCACCTTGCGGGTATTGGTCATGCCCGAGACCAGCAGCCCCGCGCCAAAGAGCCCACCAGCGATGAATCCGAAAATGTTGCGCAGCATGTCAGATCACCTCGAACAGATGGCGAAAGACGATAACGGCAAGACCGCCACCGATCAGGTAGAACACCGTCGCCGCCATGCCGCGGATCGAAAACCGCGAGATGCCGCAGACGCCATGCCCCGAGGTGCAGCCATTGGCGACGCGCGTGCCGATGCCGACCAGCAGCCCCGCCGCCACAATGGCGAACAGGTTGTCGGTGATGTTGGTGACAACCGGCACGTTGTAGACCGGCTTGAGCAGGGCCGGCACCACGGCCAGCCCCGCGATGAAGGCCAGGCGTTCGGCCCATGTGGACCAGCCCGAACGGTCGACCAGACCGCCGATGATCCCCGAGGCGCCCATCACGCGCCCGCTTCCCAAAAGATAGAACGACGCTGCAGCGCCGATCATCAGACCTCCGACGAGGCCCCAGACCCAATCCATAGGCATATGTTCATTTCCCGTGTCCGCACCCGACTCGTTGATCGGCCGGGTTGCTTGGCCTTGGCGCGGCATGCGCCGGAACTCAGTATGTCCAGTCGAAATCCGGTGGCGCTCTCCCGGCGCCACCGGACCCGTTTACACTCAGATCCCGTTGACGGGAACCTTCAGATAGCTGACGCCATTGTCCTCGGCGGGCGGCAATTGCCCGGCGCGCATGTTCACCTGCAGCGAGGGAATGATCAGCCGCGGCATCGCCAGCGTGGAATCGCGCGCCGTGCGCATCGAGATGAAGGCATCTGCCGGTTTGCCAGCACCGACATGGATGTTGAAGGCCTTCTGCTCGGCCACCGTAGTTTCCCAGGCGAACTCGTCGCGGCCCGGCGCCTTGTAATCATGGCCGACAAAGATGCGCGTCGAATCAGGCAGCGACAGGATCTTCTGGATCGACTGATACAGCGTCTCGGCCGAGCCACCGGGGAAGTCGCAGCGCGCCGTGCCGAAATCGGGCATGAACAGCGTGTCGCCGACAAAGGCGGCGTCCCCGACCACATAGGTCAGGCAGGCCGGGGTATGTCCCGGCGTGTGCAGCACGTCGCCGCGCATCTGGCCAATGTGGAAACTGTCGCCGTCGCGGAACAACTGGTCAAACTGGCTGCCGTCGCGCTGGAACTCGGTCCCCTCGTTGAAGACCTTGCCAAAGGTGTTCTGCACAACAGCGATATTGGCGCCGATGGCGATCTTGCCGCCCAGCTTTTCCTGCAGATAGGGCGCGGCCGACAGGTGGTCGGCATGGACATGGCTTTCCAGCAGCCATTCGACCTCGAACCCCCTGTCCTGCACGAATTTCACCACGGCATCCGCCGAACGCGTGTCGGTGCGCCCCGAGGCATAGTCGAAGTCGAGGACAGAATCGACGATCGCACATTTGGCGCTGTTGGGGTCGCGAACGACATAGGTGATGGTAAAGGTCGCTTCGTCGAAGAAGCCATAGACTTCGGGTTGCATGGGTTGCTCCTTGCTCTGGATGTGCCGGAATATAAACGAGCCGTTACACATTACAAGATATGAATGTGTAATATTGACATGGATCATGCACCTTTTGTCAGACTTGGCGCAGAGTGGCGGTCATCAAGAGGAGACCAACGATGACTGACCTCAGCCCCGACGACCTGATCCGCCGCAAGGCACAGTTGCACGCCCGCCTCGGCGAACTCGATTCGCGCCTGCATGGCATCGAGGCCGAATTGCTGTCGCATCAGTCGCGCGATTGGGAAGAACTTGCCACCGAGCGCGAGCAGGACGAGGTGCTGACCTCGCTGGGTGACGAGGGCCGCGGCGAGTTGCGGATGATCCTTGCCGCGCTCGACCGCATCAAGGGCGGCGAGTATGGTTATTGCGCCAAATGCGGTAATCGCATCAGCGAAGAGCGCCTCGATGTGCTGCCGGCAACGCCCTTCTGTCGCACCTGCGCGCCGTGAACCGCCTGACCGGGCTTGCCTTGGCGGGGGGAACTGGCGTCTAATCAGGCCGCTTGCGTGACGGAGGCGCTGTGAACATTCCCGACAGACCGCCCCAGGCCGGGCCTGCCCTGCCCCTGCTGCACCTCGGGCGGATCGAGCGGGTCGTGGTGCTGACCCTGTGCGCTGACGGCGGCAACCGGATGTCCGGGGCACTGGTCGCGGCGCTGGATCAGGCGGTCGCGGCGGCACTGGCCGATCCGCAGGTTCAGGCGCTGGTGCTGGCCGCCGAGGGCAGTTTCTGCTCCGGTCCGGCGGACGAATTACCGCCCCCTTCGCCCGATGCCGCCGCGGTGCCCGCCACGATCGCGGCACTGGCGGCTTTGTGTGATACGATCGAACACGCGGCCAAACCGGTAATCGCCGCGCTCACTGGTCAGGTTGCCTCGGGCGGGCTGGCGCTGGCGTTGGCCTGCCACGCGCGGGTGGCTGAGGCCGGGTGCAGCCTTTCGCTGCCCGAAGGCCGCCTTGCCCTGCTGCCACCCGGCAACGCCGCAGTCCGGCTGGCATGGCGCGGCGGCGCGGACGCCGCCGTCCGGTTGCTGTCAGGCGCCGCGCTGCCTGCGCCCGAGGCCCTCGTCGCCGGGCTGCTCGACCAGGTGACCGACGGCCCGCCCCTTGCCCATGCCGTGGCCCTCGCCAACGGCCCCCGCCCCCGACCACCCGACGGCATGACCGATCCCGCCGCCTTTCGCGCCGCCCTCAACGCCGCCCGCGCCCGCCTGCCCCAGCCGCTGCCTGCCCATCGCAGCGCCGAGGGCTGGGCCCTCGACTGCGTCGAAGCCGCGCAACTGCTGCCACCCGATCAGGCGCTGGCCTTCGATCTGGCCCGCGCCGAAGACGCCGCCCGCCGCCCCGAGGCGCGCGCCGCTGCGCATCTGGCCCGCATCCGCCGCCGCCTGCTGGCCGAACCCGCGCCCGCCCCGCAGGCCCCGGTGCTGGCCGCGCTGGGCCCCGAGGCCGCCGGGCGCCTTCTGCCGCGCCTCTTGCGCGCCGGTCACAGCGTGATCCTGCACGCGCCCGACCGCGACACCCTCTCGGCCTCGCTGGAGGCCGTCGCCGAAACACAATTGGCCGATGTCCGCGCCGGCCACCTGACCGAGGCGCAGGCCGAGGCCGACTGGCAGCGCATCAGCGGCCGTCTGGCCCCGGAAGCGGCCTATGGGCCGGGCCTTGCAGACCGCGAACACGCCGTCTGGCTGGCCGAGGCCGCGCCCCATGCTGCGCCGCTGGTGCTTTGGGCCGATGCTGCGCAAAGCCGCGACTTGCCCGACCTGCCGCAGGCGTTGCTGGCGATCCCGGCACCGACCCGCCCCGCCCGGCTCTGTGAACTGATCTCGGCGCCCGGCACGCCGCCGCAGGCCATCGACGAGGCTGCGGGCCTGTTGCGCGCGCTGGGCCACCTGCCGCTGCGGTGCCGGGGGGCCTCCAGCCTGACCGCGATGATCCGCACCGCCGCGCGCACCGCCGCGCGTCTGCGTGCGCTGGGCGTGACGTCCCAGACCCTCGCCGAGACCGCGATCCTGCCGCCCGGCCTTGCGGCGGGCGCTCCGTACCCTGAACAGACACCCCTGCCTCTGCCCGTCGAACGACTGATCCTGCTGGCGCTGGTCAATCAGGGCGCCCGACTGCTGGCCGAAGGCGTGGCCCGCCACCCTGGCGACCTCGATCTGGCGATGGTGCTGGGCGCGGGCTGGCCCGAAGGACGCGGTGGTCCGATGGCCGAGGCCGACGCCATCGGCCCCCTCGTGCTGCGCCATGAAAGCCTCGCGGCCGAGCACCTCGACCCCGGCCTCTGGGCGCCAGCGCCCTTGCTGAGCGAGATGATCCGCCACGGCTGGCGGTTCGAGACGCTCAACCGCGCCTGAACCGTCCCCTCAGACAAGGGCCCTCCCCCGCGCCCCCGCTCATTTGGGATGGCGCGCCTTGCAGTCCCAGCGGCCAGACTCGCGGCTCCAGTACTCGGCCTCGACGCCCGCCGCCGTCAGGTCGCGCCATTGCGACCGCGCGCGCTGCAACGCCACCTCGTCGGTGCCGTCGAACACCACACACAGCCGCTCCAGCCCGCGCGCTTCATCCGCACCGACCGCGGCGCCATCGACGGCGATCAGGCAGCGCGGCCGGTTTGGCAGCGTCGACGCTGCCCCCTCGTGCCAGACCAGCAGGCAGGGTTGATCGGCATCCTGCGGCCCTCCCGCCAGCCCGTGCGGCAAAAATCCCTCGCCAAGCCAGAGCTGGCGGTCCAACCCCTCCATCCGGACCCTCTCGGTGCCACGCAGGGCGACCGGCATGCCGATCTCCAGCGCCTTGCCGATCAGGATCGGCAGCAGCGACTCCAGCGGGTCGCGGGTCAGGTGATAGAATTTGGCCGTCGCCACGTCTCAGCCCTCGAACCGTGCCCGCACCAGCGCATCAAGGGTGCGCACCCCCCATCCGCTGGCCCCTTTGGGTGCCAGCGGGCTGTCGCCAGGTGGATAGGCCACCCCGGCGATGTCCAGATGAACCCAGGGTTGCCCCGCCTTTACAAAGCGTTGCAGAAACTGCGCCGCAGTGATTGCCCCGCCCCAACGGCCGCCGGTGTTTTTCATGTCAGCCATGCGCGACTTGATGAGCGCGTCATAGGCCG
>CALESR010000375.1 GCA_937907485.1 uncultured Paracoccaceae bacterium
CGCCCGCACCTGCCGCGCGGCGGGGGGGCGCGCCGGGATCGCCCTCAGCGACCCGTTCTGCGTCGACCGCCACCGCGCCGATTTCCGCCAACTGGTCGCGCATGAGATGGATTATGTGATCGGCAACCAGCAGGAATGGACCTCGCTCTATCAGGTCAATGACCTCGACGAGGCGCTGGCGCTGGCCGCTGCCGATTGCCGCACCGTGGTCTGCACCCGCTCGGGCGACCCGGTGGCGCTGATCCACGACGGCCAGCGCGTCGAGGCGCCGGTGCACACCGTGGTGCCCGTCGATGCCACCGGCGCCGGGGATCAATTCGCCGCCGGCTTCCTTTACGGCTTTGTCCGTGGCCTGCCGCTGGCGGTCGCCGGGCGCATGGGCTGCATCGCCGCCGCCGAGGTGATCGGCCACATCGGCGCCCGCCCGCGGCGTGACGTGCTGGCGATGTTCCGCGCCGAGGGGCTGGTGTGAAAGAACCAGCCTTCCCGGGCGTATTCGAAGCGTTCTGGAACCTCCCTCGCTATCTGTTCGGCGAGGTTGCGCACCCAGCGGCCCGACTTCTTGTCTGGATCTGGCGCTCTGTCGTCCTCGCACTCGCGGTCTTTTTCGCCGTAGCGGGCCTATACTATGAGTGGTTTCTCTGGACTGCACCGCGCTGATCCTTGCGCCGGCGCTGCGCGCCCCCATATTCTGCCGGCAACCAAGGAGGGCGCGATGGGCTACGTCAAGACCGGGATCCTGATGGCGGCGATGACCGCGCTGTTTCTGGCGGTGGGCTATGCCATCGGCGGATCGGGCGGCGCGCTGATCGCCTTTGCGGTAGCGGCGGGGATGAACGCCTTTGCCTGGTGGAATTCCGACAAGGCGGTGCTGCGGATGCACAACGCCCGCCCCGTCGATGCCCATACCGCGCCCGAGCTGCAACAGATCGTCATGGAGCAGGCCCGCAACGCCCAGATGCCGACCCCGGCGGTCTATGTCATCGATAGCGACCAGCCCAACGCCTTTGCCACCGGCCGCAACCCCGACAACGCCGCCGTTGCGGTGTCCACCGGGCTGATGCAGCGCCTCTCGCGCGACGAGGTGGCAGCGGTGGTCGCGCATGAACTGGCGCATATCAAGAACTATGACACCCTCATCATGACGATCACCGCCACCTTCGCGGGCGCCATCTCGATGCTGGCGAACTTCGCGATGTTCTTTCGCGGCGGCGACCGTCAGCGTGCCAACCCGATTGCCATGATCGCGGTGATGATCCTGTCGCCGCTGGCGGCGGCGCTGGTGCAGATGGCCGTCTCGCGCTCGCGCGAATACGAGGCCGACCGCGTCGGCGCCGAGATCTGCGGCCAACCCCTCTCGCTGGCCGATGCCCTGCGCAAGATCCAGTCCTTCGCGGCCCGGATCGACAACGACAGCGCCGAGCGCAACCCGCAAACCGCGCATATGTTCATCATCAACCCGCTGCACGCCCATGCGCGTGACAAGCTGTTTTCCACCCACCCGGCCACCGAAAACCGCATCGCCGCGCTGGAAAACCTCGCGCGGACGATGACCCCGTCACCCCGCCGCCCAGCAACGGCGGCCCGCGGCCCCTGGAGCTGACGGCGCACACCGCCGCCCGGTCAGCCCCTCAGACCAGACCCAGCACCATCGCCAGCACCAGACCTGCGGCCAGCAGCACGGCAGCACCAAAGCCCCAGATCATCCAGCGCCGACGCCGTTCGGCGACCGGCATCGAATAGGGAATGCTGATGACCGGGCGCAATTGCAACTCGCGCTCCATCCGCTGCGCGGTGCGCAGGGCGGGCTGCATCCATTCCAGCGCATAGGCCAGCAGCACGCCCAGCCCCAGCCCGCCGATGATGCCCATCGCGCCGACCTTCATCCGGCTGGTCGAAACCGGATAGTCCGGCACCAGCGCGGGCTCGAGCAGTTCGAAACGCTCGGCCTGTTGATCGACCTCGATGCGGGCGCCCAGTTCGGCCTCGCGGCGGCGTTCGGCCGAGGCGGTCAGTTGCGCCTGCAATTGCTCCATCTGCCGGTTCAGCGCGATCAGTTGCTGTTCGAACGCCGGCGCGCGGGCCAGCGTGTTCTGGATATCGGTGATCCGCTGCGTCAGCACGGCGGCTTGCAGGTTGGCCTGCCCGATGCCGTCGTTGATTTCCTGTGTCCGGCGGCGCGTGACCACCCGCTGCGTGGCGCCGTCCTGACCCGACAACTCGCTTTGCAGTGCGGCGAGGGTCTGCTGCACCTCCAGAAGCGAGGTCGCCAGCCGCCCGCCTTCCTCGCGCAGGACGGCGGTAGCGGCGGGCAGATAGGCCTCGTTGGCACCGCTGAAATCGGCGATCCGGTCCTCCAGCCCCGAGATGGCGGCCTGCAGCCGGTCCTCTTCGGCGCGGAAGAACTCGACAGTCTGCAGCGCGTTGGTCTGCCGCGTATCGGTGCTCTCGCGCAGCAAAGCATTGGCGAGGTCATTGGCGATGGCGGCGGCGAGCTGCGGATTGGCATCCGAGGCCGACACGATCAGCGCGGACAGCGAGCCATCGCGGGCAAAGCCCTGTTGCGCGGCGGCGATCGAGGTGATGCTGAACGACTGCCGCATCAGCGCAACCTGCTCGGCCGGGCTAAAGGGGCGCCCCTCGAACAGGTTGAAACGCTGCGCCAGATCCAGCAAGGCCTCGCGCGACATCAGCCGCTGCTCGATCATCTGCACCCGGCGTGTCACGTCGGGGGTCGCGGCGTCGCCCTCCTCGCCGGTGACAATCACCGGGTTGATGATCTGAATCACCGCATTGGCGGTATAGACCCGTTCGACCCGCAGCGCGGCCAGCAGGCCGCCCAGCGCGCCGATCACCAGGCACAGCACCATGATCTTCCAGCGGCGGCGCAGCCAGCTCAGCAGTTCATGCAGGGTCTGGATCGGTCCCATGGGCGCACTCCCCGTTCAGCCGCGGCGCCGCGCGGTCGCGCGCGGGTCACGGTCTTCGGATTTGTTCAACACGACGCCCAGCATCGGCACCACGCCCTCCAACTGGCGCTCGCAGACCAGAATGTCCTGCGCGGTGGTGCGAAGACCATCGGCGACCAGCAGCACCGCGTCGAGTTGCGGCAGCAGCGCCTGCGTCAGTGGGTCATCCAGCAGCGGCGGCAGATCATGGATCACCACATCGGGCGCCAGCGCGTCGATCAGGGCGCGCAACGACAGGATCGCCTCGGGCATCATCATGCGTTCGGTGGCCTCTGGCACCGGCGTATCGTTGAGCGCCAGCACCAGCGCATTGCCGACCCGCAGCAGCCGGCTCTCGGGCAGAACCAGACCGCCCAGCACGTCATCGAGGGCGCCGGGGGCGTCGAGGCCCAAAAGCGCGGCCAGACCGGGGGATTCAAGGTCGGCATCCAGCAGCAGAACACGCATGGTGTCCAGCCGGGCGATGCTGGCCGCCAGCGCGGCGGCGACAAAGCTGCGCCCAGCCCCGCGATAGGGCGACGTGACGCCAATGCGCCGCCAACCCTTTTCCTGCAACACGCGGATCAGTTGCGCGCGCAACTGGTCCATCGCCACGCCGACCATCGAGCCCCGATCAAACGCGGGCGCGCCGGTGCCCGTGGCGATGCGCGACAGGTCGGTCTGCGCCACCGGAATCGCCTGCCACAGATCATCGACAGCGGCGCGACGGGCCGGTCGGGCCAGCGTGCCGCGCATCCCGGTGTCAACGCGCCCTTGCAGCACGGGCCGGTGGCCATGCGCCAACGTCGGCGGCGGCGCGGTCTCGCCCTCGACCGCTCCGGCGCGCCAACCCAGCCGCTGTTCCAGAATTCGCGTATTGACCATGACAGACCCTTGCGACGCGCAACCGCGCGCTCTTCATGAGATATTACCCTGACGTTGACTGCAAAGCCTGTCACAAATAGGGCAAAACGATGATCAGCGCAGGAAGACCGCCGCCAGTTCATAATGGAAGATGCCAAGCACCAGCGCGGCGATCACCGCCGCCAGCCCATACATCACCGCATCATGCAGCGCGTCCCAGGCGCCATGCTTGCGCGCCAACTGCAATTGCAACGGATAGCTGAGCAACGTCGTGCTGACCAAGGCCAGCGGCGCACCAGGCAGGCCGAACTTTGGCACCAGCAGCAACAGCAGCGTCACCAGAATCACCGCCCGCGTCGCGTTCAGCGTGAAGAACCCCCGCGAATCGCCCGAGGCCAGCGCAACCTGGTCATAGGTCAGGCCCAGCATCTGCGGCATCAGCGCCACGCAGACAATCATCGTCACCGCCCCCGAGGTGGCATAACGCGCGTCATACAGCAGATCGACCACCCAGATGCCGCCAAAGGCCAAGGGCGTCACCGCGACCAGCAGGAACCCCGACAGCATGAATCGGATGCGCCGCAGCCGCAGGAAATTGGCCCGCGATTCGCTGGGCGGGCTGGCGCGATACAGCGGGATCATCAACCGCTGCACCAGTTGCTGCCCCAGCATCAGCGGGAACCCGGCGAGGAAAAAGCCGATGTTGTAGAGGCCCAGCTCCTCCATCGTCAGATAATGCCCGAGGATCAGCTTGTCCGATTGCAGAACCAGAAACCCGGCGACGGTGGAAAAGAAGATCCAGCGGCCATAGCTGACTAGCTCTTGCGCCGACGAACGGTCAAGGTGCAGCCGGTTCACGATGCCCGGCAGCATCACCCAGGCCAGCGCGGTGCGCGCCACCGCCGAAAACAGGTTACCCGCGACCAGCGCCCAGATGGATTGCGTGACCCAGGCGAGGGCCAGCATCAGGATCACGCTGATGATCTGCGCGCTCAGTTCCAGCAACGTCACCCGGCCCAGCATCATGTGGCGCGAGGCGGTCTCGGCCCGCGTCGGTTCCAGCGCCAGAATCAGCAGGCTGATGGCGGCGACGGGAATCAGCGTTGCCAGTTGCGGCTCGGCATAGAACCACGCCATCGGCAGCGCGAGGCCGCAGGCGATGAGGAACAGCACGCCCGAGCGCACCATGTTCAGCGTCCAGGCGGTGTTCAGGAAATCCGGATCGTCACCGCGCTTGGACGACTGGATCGCCGGACCGATACCCAGATCGGACAGCATGCTCAGACCGACCAGCAGCACGGTGACCAGCGCCATCGTGCCAAAGGCCTCAGGGAACAGCAGCCGCGCCAGAATCAGGTTCGAGCCAAAGCGGATCGCCTGTTGCAGACCAAAGCTGAGGATGGTGAAGCCCGACGACCGCATGATTCGCGCGGTGATTCCGGTGGCCGCCGATTGTGTGTTCATGATCCCTGCTTCCGCCACTTCGATTCTCTTGCTC
>CALESR010000376.1 GCA_937907485.1 uncultured Paracoccaceae bacterium
CGCGGTGGCGGAACGCCCCGCGCGCGCCCGGTCAAAGGGGCGACGAGCGGCTGGCAACCCGTCAACCGCTCCGCGGCAGCACCCCAAAGACCTTGGTCAGTCGCGCCGCCTCGTCGACCAGACCCCAGGGCGGGTTGAGCACGAACATCCCCGAGCCCAGCATCCGGTGGCCGTCGCGCGCCGGGGGAAAGCGGATCTCGTGGCGCAGGGCGTCGGGATGCGCCTCGCCCAGGGCCGCCAGCATCGGCGCGTGGCGGGCGTCGGCCAGCAGCGGATACCACAGCGCAACGATGCCGACGTTCCACTTGCGCGCCACCAGCCCGATGAAATGCGCCATGCCGTCGTAATCCCCGGCGGTTTCGTAACTGGGGTCGATCAGCATCAGCCCGCGCCGTGGCATCGGCGGGGTCAGTTCGATCATCTTGGCAAAGCCGTCCACCTTGTGCACCCGCGCGGCAAAGCCCAGCATGGCCAGCGCCAGCGCCGCATGTTCCTGCGGATGGCGCTCGGCCAGATGAACCGTGTCGCTGTCGCGCAGCATCAGTGCCGCGATCAGCGGCGAGCCGGGATAGGCCGTCGGCCCATGGGTGCTGCGCACCTGCGCCAGCACCCGGCGGTAGGGGTGATCGGCGGGCAAGGCCCCCTCCAGCCGCGCGATGCCCATTGCCGCCTCGCCGGTCTTGATCGCCTCGGCCGCGCCCAGATCATAGAGGCCGCGCCCGGCGTGGCTTTCCAGATAGGTCAGCGGCTTGTCCTTGGCGGTCAGATAGGCCAGCATCCAGGCCAGCAGCGCGTGTTTGTGCACGTCGGCCAGATTGCCCGCGTGATAGGCGTGTTGATAAGACAGCATGTCGGTCGGTCAGGCCGTGCGGCGCAGGCGGATCACCACATCGACGCGCGCGATCCGGCTGCCTTCGGGGGCGCGCGGCAGACGCAGGATCTCCAGTTGATCCGAGGGCGCGTCGGTCAGGCTCTGGCTGTCTTCCCAGAAGAAATGCGGGTGGTCGTCGATGCGGGTGTCGAAATAGCTGCGCGAGGCGTCCACGGTGATCTCGTTCAGGATCCCCGCCTCGCAAAAGGCCCGCAGCGTGTTGTAGACCGTCGCCAGAGACACTTTCTCGCCATCGGCGACCGCAGCGGCATAGAGCCCCTCGGCCGTGACATGGCGGTCCTCGCCGTCGCCGACCAGCAGCGCGGCCAGCGACAGCCGCTGGCGCGTCGGGCGCAACCCCGCTTGCGTCAGCCAATCGGCAGCGCGCTGACGGACAGAGTCGGGCGTTAAGGCGAGATCGGTGCTCATGACACCGATATTGGACCCAAAGCGACGCCGTTTCAATCCCCCCGCCCCGCGATGCTCACGCTTTGCAAGGGCTGATCGGCTTGTCAGCGCGGAAATTTGAATGCTAGAGGAGGAAAACATCGCCACCGGAGGAGCACATGGCGCAATTTCCGACCCAGTTCGACAAGGACGCCCTGCTGGCCTGCGCGCGTGGCGAACTCTTTGGCCCCGGCAATGCCCAGCTCCCGGCGCCGCCGATGCTGATGATGGACCGCATCACCGAGATTTCCGGCGACGGCGGGCTGCATTGCAAGGGGCATGTGGTGGCCGAATTCGACATCACCCCCGATCTGTGGTTCTTTGACTGCCATTTCCCCGGCAATCCGATCATGCCGGGCTGCCTCGGGCTTGACGGCCTGTGGCAACTGACCGGCTTCAACCTCGGCTGGCGCGGCTGGCTGGGGCGCGGCTATGCCTTGGGCGTGGGCGAGGTCAAGCTGACCGGCATGGTTCGCCCGGACCGCAAGATGCTGACCTACAAGGTCGATTTCACCAAGGCGCTGAGCACCCGCCGCCTGACCATGGGCGTGGCCGACGGCATCGTCGAGGCCGACGGCGAGGTGATCTATGTCGTCAAGGACATGAAGGTCGCGCTGAGCGAAAGCTGAGGCCGCGCGACGGGCTCGGACCGGGTCAGGGGGGCGCTCGCGCCCCCCTCGGCCTGCGGCCTCACCCCCCTGAGGATATTTGAAGAGCAAAGATGGGGGGCGTTAAGACGGCGTTAACCGCCCATCTTTGTGCCCCAACTATCCCGGGGGAGTCGGGCCTTGGCCCGACGGGGGCAGCGCCCCCAGACTGCGCCCTCGGTGTGGCGACAAATTATGCGGTGGCATTTGCCCCGTCCTGCCGCTAAATCCCGAAGGATAGCCAGAGGGAGTTCCCATGCGTCGTGTCGTCATCACCGGGATCGGGATCATCTCGCCGATCGGCAATTCCACGTCCGAAGTCGAGGCCAGCCTGCGCGCCGGGCGCTCGGGTGTGGTGTTTTCGCCGGACTACGCCGAGCACGGGTTCCGCAGTCAGGTCCACGGCAAGCCGCAGATCGTGCTGGAAGACCATATCGACAAGCGCGACCTGCGTTTCATGGGCCCGGGGGCGGCCTATAACTTCTTGTCGATGCAGCAGGCGATTGCCGATTCCGGGCTGGAGCCCGCCGATGTGTCGAACCCGCGCAGCGGGTTGATCATGGGGTCGGGCGGGCCCTCGACCTCGAATTTCTTCATCGCGCATACCACCGTCATCGAAAAGGGCGCGCCCAAGCGCATGGGCCCCTTCATGGTGACGCGCTGCATGTCCTCGACCAATTCGGCCTGTCTGGCCACGCCCTTCAAGATCAAGGGCGTCAATTATTCGATCACCTCGGCCTGTTCGACCTCGGCGCATTGCATCGGCAATGGGGTCGAGCTGATCCAGATGGGCAAGCAGGACATCGTCTTTGCCGGCGGCGGCGAGGAACTGGACTGGACGCTGTCGTGCCTGTTCGACGCGATGGGCGCGATGTCGTCGAAATACAACGACACCCCGACCACCGCCAGCCGCAGCTTTGACGCCACGCGCGACGGTTTTGTCATCGCGGGCGGCGGCGGCGTGGTGGTGCTGGAAGAGCTGGGCCATGCCCTTGCGCGCGGCGCCAAGATCTATGCCGAGGTCACCGGCTACGGCGCCACTTCGGACGGGCACGACATGGTGGCGCCCAGTGGCGAGGGTGGCGAGCGGTCGATGCGTCTGGCGCTGGACACCCTGCCCGAGGGTCGCAAGGTCACCTATATCAACGCGCATGGCACCTCGACCCCGGCCGGCGACGTGACCGAGGTCATGGCGATCCGCCGGGTCTTTGGCGAGGGCGCGGTGCCGCCGATCGCCTCGACCAAGTCGTTGACCGGCCATTCCCTCGGCGCGACCGGCGTGCACGAGGCGATCTATAGCCTGTTGATGATGCAGGGCAATTTCATCGCGCCCTCGATCAACGTCACCCAATTGGACCCCGCGATCCACGCGCATGAGATCTGCACCGAATTGCGCGAGGGGGTCGAGCATGACTCGATCCTGTCGAACAGCTTTGGCTTTGGCGGCACCAATGCGACGCTGGTGATGTCCCGGTTCACCGGCTGAGCCATGGCTCCCAAAGGCCAGCGCGCGCGCGCCGGGCAGCCCAGCAGGGCGCCCCGCACCGCCCTGCGCCGTGTCTTGGCGCTTGCCGTCGATGCCGCCCTCGCCTGGGCGCTGGTCGTGCTGGCCGCGTTGCCGCTGCGCGACAGCGGCCTGCGCCTGCCGCTGCCCCTGCCCTTTGCCCGCAGCACCGATTGTCAGCCCATCGCGCCGCCCGACTGGCTGCTGGCCGCGCGCGGCGAAGGCGAGCGCCTCGCGCTGGTTCGCCTGTGCCACGGGCAGCTGCTGGGCCTTGGCGATGGCGCCGATCTGGTCGCGATGTTCGAGACCCCCGGCACCACCGTCCCCTCGCGCGCCCTGCGCCAACCCGTGCAGCCTGACCTGACCCCGGCGCCTGACCTGTCGGGTCTGCCCGGCCTGCTGGTGCTGCTGGTGCTGGGCCTTGGCAGCGCCGCGCTGAGCGCCAGCGGGCGGCGCAGCCCCGGCAAGGCGCTGATGGGCCTGCGGCTGCTGGGCCCACCGCGCCGCGCGGCGCTGCGCGAGGCCTTGCGCCTTGGCCCGCTGGCGCTGCCGCCCGCCGTGACACTGGCCGCCGCGCAGGGATTGCTGGCGCCGCCGATCCTGTGGGAGTTCGCCACCGCGCTGACCCTCGCCGCCACCGGGGCCGGGGTCTGCCTCGGCTATTACCTCTGGCCGCTGCTGCGCGGCGCCGCGCCCTGGCATGACCGGCTCAGCGGGTTCCGGCAGGTGCGCGACGCCTGATCGCCCCGTGCCACGCGGGCGCCCTTTGCGCCGCAACCCTTGCCAAAAGGTTAACCTGCGCGAACAACCCCTTGAAATTGCTCAGGTGGCGAAATGTCCCCTGCGTGGGACATGCGACCAGCCGCCCCCTTGCCCCGGTCCGCGGGGCTGTCTAGGGTCGGCAGGACAGGACAACCAAAGGCCCCCGATGTTTGAATATGGCAGCCGCCGCCGCTTTCGCGATCTGACCGAACAGGAAATCCTCGCGCTGGCGATTTCTTCGGAAGAGGACGATTCGCGGATCTATCGCAGCTATGCCGAGCGGCTGCGCGCCGATTACCCGGCCAGCGCCGCCGTCTTCGACGGCATGGCCGAGGAAGAGGACCGCCACCGCCAGCGCCTGATCGCCCTGCACCGCATCCGGTTCGGCGACGTGATCCCGCTGATCCGCCGCGAGCATGTCGCCGGATTCTATGCCCGCAAGCCGGTCTGGCTGATGGAAGGCATGACGCTCGAGATGATCCGCGGCGAGGCCGAGGCGATGGAACGGCAGGCGCAGTCCTTTTACGAGATCGCCGCCCAGCGCACCTCGGACGCCGCGACCCGCAAGCTGCTGGGCGACCTTGCCGCCGCCGAGGCCGCGCACGAGAACGCCGCGCGCGACCTCGAGGACCGGCATCTGGACGACGCGGCCCGCAGCCATGAGGACCAGACCGCGCATCGCCAGTTCCTGCTGACCTGGGTGCAACCGGGGCTGGCCGGGCTGATGGATGGCTCGGTTTCCACGCTGGCGCCGATCTTCGCCACCGCCTTTGCCACGCAGGACCCCGCCACCACGCTGACCGTCGGCCTTGCCGCCTCGATTGGCGCCGGCATCTCGATGGGCTTTACCGAGGCCGCGCATGACGACGGCGTGCTGTCCGGGCGTGGCAGCCCGTGGAAGCGTGGGTTCTCCTCGGGGATGATGACCACGCTGGGTGGGCTGGGCCATGCCCTGCCCTATCTGATCGCCGATTTCTGGACCGCCACCAGCCTCGCCATCGCCGTGGTCTTCATCGAACTCTGGGCGATCGTCTGGATCCAGAACCGCTTCATGCAGACCCCGTTCCTGCGCGCCACCTTTCAGGTCGTGCTGGGCGGCGCGCTGGTCTTTGCGGCGGGGGCGCTGATCGGCGGCGGCTGAGGTCGGTCAGACCCAGCCCCCCTTGCGCATCACCGGCACGCGCCGCCCGTCTTGCGTGACGCCGTCGACATCCACGCGGTCCGAGCCGATCATCCAGTCGATGTGAATTGCACTGGCGTTGCCGCCGCGGCGGGCGACCTCGGCCTCGTCCATCGTCTCGCCACCCTGAAAGCAGGTCGAATAGCACTGACCCAGCGCGATATGGCTGGCGGCGTTTTCGTCGAAGAGCGTGTTGTAGAACAGCATCCCCGATTGCGAGATCGGCGAGCCATGCGGTACCAGCGCCACCTCGCCCAGCCGCCGCGCGCCCTCATCGGTATCGAGCACCTTGTGCAGAACCGCCTCGCCCCGGGTGGCGCGAGCCTCGGTGATGCGGCCGTCCTCGAACCGCACGGCAATGTTGTCGATCAGCGTGCCCATGTGCGACAGCGGCTTGGTCGCCGTCACCTGCCCGCTGACGCGCAGCCGGTGCGGGGTGGTAAAGACCTCTTCAGTGGGGATATTCGGGTTGCACAGGATGCCCGAGAGGGTCTCGGTCGCGCCCGCCACCCATTTGTGCCCCTCGGCCAACCCGACCGTCAGGTCGGTGCCCGGCCCGGTGAACTGCAACGCGGCAAAATTCTGTCCATCCAGCCACGCCGCCCGCTGCCCCAGCCCGGCGTTATGCGCCTGCCAGTTGGCGACGGCGCTGTCGTCGTCGACCCGCGAGGCGGCAAAGATCGCTTCGGCCAGCCGCCGCTGCGCCGCATATTCGTCCAGCCCCGGAGAAACCAGCCGCGCCCAGGCCAGATCGGGCCAGGCGACGATGGTCCAGTTGGTGGCGAAACGGGTGATGCGGTCGCGCGCCGACGAATAGGCCCGCGCCACCGCCCGGTTGGCGCGCGAGACCTTGTCGGGGTCCTCGCCCGCCAGCAGCATCGGGTCGCCCCCGGTCACCGCCAGCCGCGCGGCACCGGCGTCGAACCCGGCCGCCATCCCGTCGTAAAGCCAGCCGGCAGCGGCATCAAAGGCCTCAGGCCGGGCATGGCGATAGCGCGCCAGCGTCACCGCATCGTCGCTCAGGATCGGCGTCACCAGCGAGGCCCCGGCACGGTAGGCATGCTCGGCAATCCGGCGCACCAGCGGCAGCGCACCGACCGGCGCCGTCAGGATCAGTTCCTGCCCCGGTTGCAGGTTCAGGCCGATCCGGATGGCCACTTCGGCCAGTCGGTCCAGTTTGACGGGGTCGATCGGGTCTTGCATTGCTTTGCCTTGTCGGTGATGGAAGCGCGAGATTACCCCCGTGCCGCCTGCCGTCAACGCCAGAAGGACCAATTGTGACCCAGCTCATCGCTTCTCTGGCCGAAATCTCGGACCGATACGACGTGCTCTACTGCGACCTCTGGGGCTGCCTGCACAATGGCAAGGCACTGTTCCCCGAGGCCGTTGCCGCCCTGCAGGCCTTTCGCGCCAAGGGTGGCGCGGTGGTCTTGCTGACCAACGCCCCGCGCACCCACCACGCAGTGCGGGCAAGGTTGGAGCAGATGGGCCTGCCCGCCAACGCCTGGGACGTGATCGCCGCCTCGGGCGATGCGACGCAGGTGGCGATGCTGCAAGGGGCAGCGGGGCGCAAGCTGTGGCATCTGGGGCCGGGCAAGGACGAGGATCTCTTTTCGATGATCCCCGACTGGCTGCAGAACCAGCCGCCGATCCAGCGCGTGCCGCTCGATCAGGCCGAGGGGATCCTCTGCACCGGCCCCTTTGACGAATTCACCGACACGCCCGATGACTACCGCGCGCGCTTTCTGGGCGCCAAGGTGCGGGGCCTGCCGATGCTGTGCGCCAACCCCGATCTGGTGGTCGATGTCGGCGAAACGCGGATCTACTGCGCCGGGGCGCTGGCCCAGCTCTACGAGGAGATGGGCGGCACCGTGCTGTCCTTTGGCAAGCCGCATCCGCCGATCTATGACGTGGCGCGCAGCCAGTTGGCCGCCCGGGGGATCAACGTCGACAATGACGCGGTTCTGGCGATCGGCGACGGCGTGCGGACCGATCTGCGCGGCGCGATGGGTGAAGGGATCGACGCGCTCTTCATCACCGGCGGACTCGAGGCGCACCGCTTCGGCGCCGACCCCGCCGCGCCCGACCCGCAGGCGCTGACCGACTGGCTCACGGCCGAGGGTCTCTCGCCCCGCTTCTCGATGGGCCGCCTCGCCTGAGGCGAAAAACACCGCGCTCTCTTTGCTCTGCAAATATCCCGGGGGTCGGGGGGCAGCGCCCCCCGGGTTTGCCGCAGCCCCACGCTGTCCGGTCTCACACCCGCCGCATCAGCACGCCGCCCAGCGCCGTCAGTGCCGAGAACCCCAGCATCGGCCCCAGTGCCCAGGACCAGTCGCCTTGCCCCAGCGCCACCGCCCAGGCTACCAGCGGCGCGCCGATGAACTGGCCCAGCGCCGAGCCCTGCATCAGCATGCCGTTGCCCGCGCTGACATGGCGCAGGCTGGGCGCAACCCGAGGGACGGCGGTGAACAGGCTGGGCGGGATCAACCCGCCAAAGAACGAGAACCCCAGCGCCGCGCCGATCCGCGCCGCATCCGGCAGGCCGGGCAGGAAAATCCCCAGCGTCGCCAGCGCCATGATCCCGGTCGCCACCAGCACCATCGGTGTCGCCCGGGCACCGCGCCGCACCAGCAGCCCTCCGAACAGGCAGCCCGGCACATTGACCAGCACCACCAGCGCCGTCACCAGCCCGGCACCCCGCAGATCGGCGCCGAAGCTCTCGGTCAGAAAGGTCGGCAACCAGGCCATCAGCGTCGCCCATTGGAACGCATAGGCACCAAAGACCAGCGCGATCAACTGGAACCCCCGGTTGGCAAAGGCGTCCTTGGCCAGCCCCAGAAAGGCGGCGTTGCCCGGCGGCGGCAGGTCCAGCCGCCGCATCTGCCGCAGCACCGCCCAGCCGACCAGCGGGCACAGCGCCGCGATCACCCACCACAGCGCTCGCCAGCCCATCCAGTGCAGCAGCACCGGCGCCGCCAGCATCGCCAGCGCCATGCCCAAGGGGTGATAGATGCTCCAGATCCCCAGCACCAGGCCACGGTCGCGCGGCGCCGCCGCCAGCGCCATCACATAGGGCAGCGCCACGGTGACCGCGACAAAGCCGACACCCTCGATCAACCGGCTGGCCATCAGCCCGGCCAAGCCTGGCGCCAGCGCGCCCGCCGCGCCGCCGAGGCATAGGCAGGCAAAGCCCCAGCCGACCAGCCGCACCCGCCCGACCCGGTCCGCCATCCCGCCCAGCAACACGGCCACGCTGAGGCCCAGCAGGTTGAACAGCGACAGCACAAACCCTCCTGCGACCAGCCCAAAGCCGATGTCGGCGCGGATCAAGGGCATCGCTGGCGGCAGCTTGCCCACCTGCGCCGAGGCCATCGCCCCGGCCAGTGTCACCATCGCCACCGCCGCCCAGAGGGTCTTGCTGCGCTCGGCCATTCCTGCACCTGTTCAAGATCACAAGGCGATGGCTAGCCCGAATGCCGCGCAAGGGGAACCCGCTGGCGCAAAAAATTCACCACGCAATTATATTGCGACTTTTTGACCATCCCGGATGTTTTATTACCGCACCACCTTGCGCCACACCGACACGGGCGCTATGCTGCACTGCAACAAGACCATGAGAGTCCCGATGGACGCCAAAACCGGAAATCCCGCCATGCTCGACAGCCACCAGCACGACAACTACCCAAGGGGCACGATCTGCATCGAGGATCTCGAGGTCGGTCTGATGCGCCATCTGCGCAAGGAAATCACCAACCGCGACATCGAGTTGTTCGCCGAGGTCTCGACCGACCGCAACCCGGTGCATCTGGATGACGACTATGCCCGCGACACCATCTTCGAGGGACGAATCGCCCATGGCATGTTGATCGCCGGGCTGATTTCGGCGGTGATTGGTGAGCAATTGCCGGGCCACGGCACGATCTATCTGGGGCAAAGCCTGAAGTTCCTCGCGCCGGTTCGGCCGGGTGATGTTGTGCTGGCCGAAGTCTCGGTGCGCGAGATCGACTATTCGCGTCGGCGGGTGACCCTTGATTGTCGGTGTCTGGTGGGCAATACCACCGTGCTAAAGGGCGAGGCGCTGGTTCTGGCGCCCAGCCGCAAGTTCGACTGACCCGCCGCGCGGCGGGGCCGCGGGGCAGGATGCAGACACTGACCAACTGGACGGCGATCAACCCGGCGCTGAGGGGCGCTTCGGTGGCGATGGGCAATTTCGACGGCGTGCACCGCGGCCACCGCGCGGTGATCGACGCCGCGCGGCGGCCCGGCCTGCCGCTGGGCGTGGTCACGTTCGAGCCGCATCCGCGTCAGGTCTTTGCCCCGGATGCCCCGCCCTTTCGCCTGATGAACGCCGAGTCGCGGCGCAACCGGCTGGCAAAGCTGGGGGTTGATGTTCTCTATGAGCTGCCCTTCAGCCGCGAACTGGCTGCGTTGAGCGCCGAGGAGTTCGCCCGGCAGGTGCTGGCCGAGGGGTTGGGCGTCCGCCATGTCGTGGTCGGGGCCGATTTCCGCTTTGGCAAGGGTCGCGCGGGCGATGCCGAGGGGCTGACCGCGCTGGGCCGCAATCTGGGCTTTGAGGTCACCGTGCAGCCGCTGGTCGGCGGCGGCGAGGGGGCGATTTCCTCGACAGCGATCCGCGTGGCGCTGGCCGAGGGCCGGGTGCAGGACGCCGCAGACATGCTGGGCCACCGCCACCGCATCGACGGCGCAGTGCTGCACGGCGAAAAGCGCGGCCGTGAACTGGGGTATCCGACGGCGAACATGGCGGTCGAGGGGCTGCACCTGCCGCGTTTGGGGGTCTATGCGGTCAAGGTCGAGGTGCTGGCCGGGCCGCATCAGGGCCTCTATGACGGGGTCGCCAGTCTGGGCGTGCGGCCGATGTTTGGGGTCAACGCGCCGAATTTCGAGGTGCATCTCTTTGATTTCAAGGGCGATCTTTACGGCAGTCCACTGTCGGTCGCGCTGGTCGATTATCTGCGCCCAGAGGCGCGGTTCGACGGGTTGCCCGCGCTGATCGCCCAGATGGACGCCGACAGCACACAGGCGAGGGCGATTCTGGCGCGGGCCTGAGGCGCGCGGCCTGTCCCCCCTTTCCTTTGCGCGGTGAACCGGCATAGGGTCTGCGGCATGAAAAAGCCCGCCCCCCTGCGCCCGCGGTTCTGGGAAACCGTCCCGCTGACCAAGATGACCCCCCGCGAATGGGAGGCCTTGTGCGACGGCTGCGGCAAGTGTTGCCTGAACAAGCTGGAAGACGCCGACACCGGCGAGGTCTGGTTCACCCGCATCGCCTGCCGGTTGCTCGACGACGCCACCTGTCAGTGCTCGAACTATGCGATCCGCAAGTCGATCGTGCCGGAATGCGTGGTGCTGACCCCCGCGACGCTGGACGAGATCGCCTATTGGATGCCCAAAAGCTGCGCCTATCGCCGCCTGAACGAGGGGCGCGGGCTGGCCGACTGGCACCCGCTGGTCTCGGGCGATCCCGAGTCGGTGCACCGCGCCGGGATCAGCATGCGTGGCCAGACCTTGGGCGAATTCGAGATCCCGGAAGACGATTGGGAAGATTACATCATCGACGAGGAAACCTGATGTTCTTTGCCTCTGACAATACCTCGGGCGTGCCCGAACCGATCCTGACGGCACTGGCACAGGCCAATGACGGGTTTTCCATGGGCTACGGCGCGGATGCCCTGATGGTGGGGGTGCGCGACCGGCTTCGGCAGGTGTTCGAGGCGCCTGAGGCGGCGGTCTACCTCGTTGCCACCGGCACCGCAGCCAATTCGCTGGCGATCGCCACGATGGTCCAGCCGTGGAGCGCGGTCTATTGCCACCGCCACGCCCATATCGAGGAAGACGAGTGCAACGCACCGGAATTCTATGCCGGGGGGGCCAAGTTGACGCTGCTGGACGGCCCCGACGCACGCATCGACCCGTCGTCGCTGGCCGCGACGTTGGCACGGGCCGGGGGCGGCGTGCATCACGCACAGCCCGGCATCCTGTCGCTGACCAACCTGACAGAACGCGGCGCACGCTATTCGGTGGCCGAGATCGCCGAACTCGCCGCCATGGCCAAGGCGCAGGGCCTGCCGGTGCATCTGGATGGCGCGCGCTTTGCCAATGCGCTGGTGGCCGAAGGCTGCACGCCCGCCGAGATGACCTGGAAGGCCGGGGTCGATGTGCTGTCGTTCGGCGGCACCAAGAACGGGTTGATGGGGGTCGAGGCGGTGATCCTGTTTGACCCGGCGCGGGCCTGGGACTTTGAGTTGCGGCGCAAGCGCGGCGGGCATCTGCCGTCGAAACACCGCTATCTCAGCGCGCAGATGGCGGCCTATCTGGAGGGCGATCTGTGGTTGTCGCTGGCACGCCACGCCAATGCCATGGCCGAGCGGCTGGAGGCCGGGCTGGTGGCGGCAGGTGTGCGGCTGGTGCATCCGCGCGGCGGCAACATGCTGTTTGCCGAATTCCCGTTGCGCGCCCATCACGCCCTGCGTGCCGCTGGCGCGATGTATTACGACTGGCCCGCCCCGCCCCCCGCCGGTGCTGGCCCTGATCAACCGCATCAATGCCGTCTGGTGGCGTCGTGGTCGACGACCGAGGCACTGGTGGACCAGTTCCTCACCGTGCTGCGCGGGGCAATGGCGGGGTGAGCCGGTGGGGTGACCCCTCACCGCAGCCTTTAGCGCTGCGCCAGCACCCAGATGGCGAACAGAGCGGCCATCGCCACGATCTGCACCGCCAGAATGCCGTTGAGCTGCTGGCGGAACGGCTCCTTGCGGGTCTTGTGGCGCAGCAGCATCTGGCCGATCTTGGCGCCGATCGAGCCGCCGAGAAAGGCAATGGCCAGCATCCGGTCCTCGGGCACCCGCCAGTCGCCCCGGATCGAGGCCCGCTTGTCCCAGGCGAAAACGACGAATCCCGTGACATTCAGAATGACCAGATAAATCACCAGTAGCATTTCGTACACGGAATGGCCCTCTGCCGGATTGCCCCGCCGTCATAGGCAGGTGCGCGTGGCTTTGCAATGGCGCCCCAATGCCGCAGCATCCGGTCATGCGTTATCGCAAACATGGCGCATTCGGTGGCGGTTTGCGCTAACGCCTTGCGAAATATCGCTTTTCGCCCTTTCTTAGCCACAGTCCGACCGGTATATCGAAACCAGCACCGCGCGGCCGGGCGCCCCATGACCCGCCGCCCCCGTGACCCAATGTCGGAGACGCATCCATGACCATCACCATCGGCATCAACGGATTTGGCCGCATCGGGCGCTGCACGCTGGCGCATATCGCTGAGAGCGCACGCAACGATGTCGAAGTGGTCGCCATCAACGCCACCGGGCCGATCGAAACCAACGCGCATCTGCTGAAATACGACTCGGTCCATGGCCGCTTCCCCGGCATCGTGCGGGTCGAGGGCAATACGCTGGATCTGGGCCGTGGGCCGATCCGGGTGATGTCGACCTACAATCCGGACGAACTGGATTGGGAGGGGGTGGACGTCGTGCTCGAATGCACCGGCAAGTTCAACGACCGCGACAAGGCCGCCGTGCACCTGGGCCGCGGCGCCAAGCGGGTGCTGGTTTCGGCCCCGGCCAAGCGCGCCGACAAGACCATCGTCTATGGCGTCAACCACCGCAGCCTGACGGCCGAACATCTGGTGGTGTCGAACGGATCCTGCACGACGAACTGCCTCGCCCCGCTGGCCAAGGTGCTCAACGATGCCGTGGGGATCGAGTCTGGCATCATGACGACGATCCACTCCTATACCGGCGACCAGCCGACGCTGGACCGCCGCCACAAGGACCTCTACCGCGCGCGTTCGGCGGCGATGGCGATGATCCCCACCTCGACGGGGGCTGCCAAGGCGCTGGGCGAGGTGCTGCCGGAACTGGCCGGCAAGCTCGACGGCACCTCGATCCGGGTGCCGACGCCGAATGTCTCGGCGGTGGACCTGACCTTTGTCGCGGGCAAGTCGGTGACCATGGCCGAGATCAACGAGATCATGCGCGAGGCTGCGGCCGGCGCGATGGGTCATGTGCTGGCCTATGATCCGGAACCCAAGGTCTCGATCGACTTCAACCACACCAACTATTCGTCGATCTTCGCCCCCGACCAGACCAAGGTCGTCGGCGGCCGCACCGTGCGTGTGCTGGCCTGGTATGACAACGAATGGGGCTTTTCCTGCCGCATGGCTGATGTCGCCGGGGCGATGGGCCGCTTGATCTGACACGGCAAGGCGACGGACGGCGCGGGAACGCGCCGCCCTCCCCGCATTGACGTTAGCGCCAACATGTGTTAGCGCCACCGCGACCACCTGCGGGAGAGCGACCATGACCACCACCCTTGCCATCAACGGTTTCGGACGCATCGGACGGCTTGTTCTGCGCGCGCTCATCGACCAGCGCCGCGACGATCTGCAGGTGGTGGCGATCAACGACCTTGGCCCGGTGGAAACCAACGCGCATCTGATGCGGTTCGACAGCGTCCACGGCCGCTTTCCCGGCGAGGTGACCACCGGCGAGGACTGGATGGATGTCGGCCAGGGCAAGATCCGCGTCAGCGCGCTGCGCAACCCGGCTGAATTGCCGTGGCAGGATGTCGATGTGGTGCTCGAATGCACCGGGGTCTTCACCGACGCCGAAAAAGCCCGCATTCATCTGGAGAACGGCGCGACCCGCGTGCTGGTTTCCGCCCCGTCCAAGGGCGCCGACCGCACGGTGGTTTACGGCGTCAACCACGGCGAGTTGCGCGCCGAGGACCGGATCGTTTCGAACGCCTCGTGCACGACAAACTGCCTCGCCCCGGTGGCGCAGGTGCTCGACGCCTCGGTCGGCATCGTCAAGGGCTTCATGACGACGATCCATTCCTACACCGGCGACCAGCCAACGCTGGACACCATGCACAAGGACCTCTACCGCGCCCGTGCCGCCGCACTGTCGATGATCCCTACCAGCACGGGCGCCGCAAAGGCCGTCGGACTGGTGCTGCCGCATCTGAATGGCAAGCTCGACGGTGTGGCGATCCGGGTGCCGACGCCGAATGTCTCGGCGGTGGATCTGACGTTCGAAGCCGCCCGCGCGACCAGCGCCGAAGAGGTGAACGCCGCGCTGCTGGCCGCTTCGCAGGGCGCGCTCAAGGGCATTCTGGGGGTCACGACCTCGGCCAATGTCTCGATCGATTTCAACCATGACCCGCGCTCGTCGATCGTGGCGCTGGATCAGACGCGGGTGATGGGCGGCACGATGGTGCGCATCCTCGCGTGGTATGACAACGAATGGGGATTTTCCAACCGGATGCTCGATACCGCGGCGGCGATGGCGAAACTGGGCTGAAAACCCGGCCTGTTTCAGTCTGTTACTCAAACGTGACCCCCTCGGCGCTGGGCTGCCGGGGGGTTTTGGTTTAGCGTTGAGCGATGGATATTGTCGCCGTCGTCGCCGTCGCAGCCGCCCTTTTCGCCGTCATCGGCCTGTCCGAGCCGATGGCGCAGCGTCTGCGGCTGCCCGCGACCGTGGTGCTGGCGATGATCGGCATCACGCTGGGCGCGGTGTCCGCGCTGCTGCCGCATCTGGCGCATTTCGAGACACTGAACACCGCCGCCGAAGTCATCAACGACCTGCCGATCCGCTCGAACCTGTTCCTTTATGTCTTTCTGCCCACCCTGATCTTTCAGGTCTCGCTGACCATTGATTTGCGCCGGATGCTCGAGGATTGGGTGCCGATCCTGCTGCTGGCGGTGGTGGCGGTGGTGGTCAGCACGCTGGCCGTCGGCTGGGCGCTGTTCCCCTGGGCGGGGATTTCGCTGTTCGGTTGCCTGATGATCGGCGCAATTGTATCCACGACCGACCCTTCGGCGGTGGTGTCGATCTTTCGCGCCACCCCGGCGCCGCTGCGGCTGGCGCGCATCGTCGAGGGGGAGAGCCTGCTCAACGATGCCGCCGCCATCGCGCTGTTCGCGCTGTTCTTCCAGTTCGTCGCCATCGGCATTCCGAACCCGCAACTGTCGGATGTGGTTGTGCAATTCCCATGGCTGGTGGTTGGCGGGTCGGTCTTTGGCTGGTTCGCCGGGCGGCTGATGCTGGCGGCGATTGCGGCGCTGGGCGAGCATCCCCTGGGTCAGGTCTCGCTGAGCGTGGCGCTGCCTTATGCGGCCTATATCCTCGCCGAGACGCTGCTGGGCGTGTCGGGCGTGATTGCCGTGGTCGCGGCCGGGCTGGCGTTGAACTTTCACGCGCCGGGCAGCCTGTCGCCGCCCAGCCTGACCAAGCTGCGCGACACTTGGGACCTGCTGGGCCATTGGGCGGGTGGGCTGATCTTTGTGCTGGCGGCGATCCTGATCCCCCGGCTGATGGCCGATGCGCAGCCCTTTGATCTGGTGCTGGTGGCAATTACCGTCGGCGCGACGCTGGTGGCGCGGGCGGCAATCCTGTTCGGCTTGATGCCGCTGCTGGGCCGGATGCGGCTGTCGCCGCGCGTGGACCGCCGCCAACGCACGGCGATCCTGTGGGGCGGTCTGCGCGGCGCGGTCACGCTGGCACTGGCGCTGGCGGTGACTGAGAGCTTTCGCATCCCGGTCGAGATCAAGCGGCAGGTTGGCATCGTCGCCACTGGCTTCACCTTGTTCACGCTGATCGTGCAGGGCACCACGCTGCGGCTGGTGATCCGCTGGCTGCGACTGGATCGCCTGTCAGCGCTGGATGTCGCACTGTCGGCGCAGGTGGTGGCGGTCGCGCTGCAATCGGTGCGCGAGACCGTGCGCGAGACGGCGCGCGACTTTGGCCTTGCGCGCGAGACCGTGCGCGACGAGGCCAAGGATTTCGCGGCCCGCGTCGACCGCGCCGTCGAGGCCGCCGACAGCGCCGCCGAGATCCCCGACCGGGACCGCATCACGCTGGGGCTGGTGGCGCTGGCCGGACGCGAGCGCGATCTGGTGCTCGAGGCGTTCCGCGACGGGCTGCTGCCCGCCCGGCTGGCGACGCAGATGGTGGCCGACGCGGACCGGATGATCGAGGGCACGCGCAGCGGCGGACGGTTGGGCTATCTGAACACCGCGCGCACCCTGCACCGGGGCGGCTGGCTGCAGCAGGCGGCCGAGGTGCTGCACAACCGGCTGGGCGTGCCCGGCCTGCTGGCGCGGCTGACCGCCGACCGGTTCGAACATCTGGTCGCACAGGCGCCGATCCTGCGCGAAGTGCATGGCTTCATCGACACCCGCATCCGCCGTATCCACGGCAAGCGGGTCGCCGAATTGCTGCATGGCCTTCTGGAGCGCCGGATGGAACAGTCCGACCGCATGCTCGAGGCGCTGAGACTGCAGTTTCCCGGCTATGCCGAGGATCTGGAGCGGCGGCTGATCCGCCAGATGGTGCTGGCGCAGGAGGAACGCGAATACGCCACGCTCGTTGATGAGGGGCTGATCGGACCCGAATTGCGCCACTCGCTTGCCAGCGGGATCGCGCGCAAGCGCCGGGTGCTGGCGCGGCGCCCCCGGCTGGACCTGCGCATCCAGCGGCTGACGCTGGTGCAGGGCTTTCCGCTGTTCGCCGATATGCCCGAGGCCAGCCGCGAGACACTGATGCGCCACATGCGCACCGTCTATGCCGCTCCCGGCGCCCTGCTGATGAAGCGCGGCGAAGCCCCCCGGCAGGTCTGGTTCATCGCCAGCGGGGTGGTCGAACAGCGGCGCGCCGGGCAAGCGCACCGGTTGGGACCGGGCGAGATGTTCGGCCATCTGGCGCTGCTGCGGCGCGGGATGCCGCGTGGGCAGGTGATCGCCGTCAGCCGCTGCACACTGCTGACGCTGGACGAAGCGAGCTTCATGGACCTGCTGCGCCGTGACCACAGCCTGCGGCAGGCGGTCATCGACAATGCGACGCGGCGCGGTGTGGCGATCGACCTGCCGCCGACCCTTGCCGCCGCCACCGAGGCAGCGGGCGATCAGGTCTGACGCTGATTGATCGGGCCGAAACGCTCGCGCAGGGCGGCGTTGACCTGCGCCGGCACGAATTTGGTGACGTCGCCGCCCAGGCGGGCGATCTCCTTGACCAGTTTCGACGCGATGGCCTGGCGCCGTGCATCGGCCATCAGGAACACCGTCTCGATCCCGTCATCCAGCGCGCGGTTCATGCCAACCATCTGGAATTCATACTCGAAATCCGCCACCGCACGCAGGCCGCGGATGATGACCCCGGCGCCGACATCGCGGGCGCAGTCGATCAGCAGGTTCTCGAACGGGTGGACGACGATCTCGACCCCGGTGCGCGCTGACAGTGCGGCGCATTCGCCTTCGACCATCGCCACGCGCTCATCAAGGCTGAACAGCGGGCCCTTGTCGCGGTTGATGGCAACACCGATGACCAAGCGGTCCACCAGCGCGCAGGCGCGGGTGATGATATCCATATGACCGAGGGTGAGGGGATCATAAGTTCCCGGATACAGCCCGATGCGCATGGCGTCCTCCCCTGTCGACAGGCCCTCACGCAACAATATTGCGCCGGGATTTGCAAGTGCAGAAACGGCAGCTGACTTGCCAGAGGCTGCGCTTTGCCACAGTCTGTTTGAACCCGCGCGCCGATGCCGCCGACACAGGACTGTTCCCAGTTCCGTCGAGAGGAGTTTCCGATGTCTCGCACCGACCGCCTGCAACTGATTGGCTTTGCGCTGCTGCTGATCGCTTTTGTCGCCGCAAACCTGGTCATGGGCCTCGCCGAACGCGCCGAGGGGCCGTGGCGCATGATCGGCCTTGCAGGGCCGATGGCCGTGGGTCTGTTCGGCATGTGGAGCCTGCACAGCCGCGCCGCCGCGCTGGGCCTGTTGCTGGCGGCGGCGGCGGTGTCGGTCCTGCTGATGCTGTTTCACGTCCATACAACGGTGATGCACGCAATGCTGCCGGCGATGGGCATGGCGCTGGCCCTCTGGGCCGTGACATGGGCCATCGTGCGCGAAGTGATGCCCCGGCTGGAGCCCGCGCGCCAACACATGGCGATCGTGGTGGGGGCCATGTTGCTGGTCGGCCATCTGGCGGTGTTCTGGGCGATATTCTTTGGCTATGCCAACCCGTGGTTCCAGTTGCACCGGACACCCGCGATCACCACTGCCGAAGGCATCGACGACGCTGCGCGCCGGCATACTGTCTTGCAGGACATGGGGGTTCTGGTGGCGGGCGTGATGCTGGGCGACCCTGAGGACTCGGCGATCCTGCAATACTCCTGTCCGTCCCGGACACCCGGTCGGCGGCGCGTCGGCCTCCTGCGCGGCGCGGTGCGCGGGCCGCTGTGGTTCAACGTCGCGCTGGCCGATGGCACCGAGTTGCGCCTGCACCGGATCGAGCGGCGGGCCCAGGCGATCGACTGGCAGAGCGACGGCGACCGCACTTGTGGTTTGCGCGCCGGGGATCCGGTGGTGATCTGGGCGACTCCGCAGCGCAACGGCGTCAACGACTCGGCCCCGCTGAGCCCGGTGCGACTGATTGCGCAGGGCACGCCCGAAGACTTTGCACAGGGTTTTGCCGTCGAGGCCGAATACGGCGCGCGGCTGTTCGGCGGGCTGGCGTTTCTGGTGGCGCTGACCGGGTTAATCCCGCTCATTGCCGGTGTGCTGTCGTGGTGGCGCAGGCGGCGGGCCTAGTTGCCCATGATCATCCCGGTCAGCGCGTCTTTCTCCATCTGCAACTCGGCCAGACGCGCGGCCACCACGTCACCGATGGAAATGAACCCGACCATTACAGTGCCGTCCATCACCGGCATGTGGCGAAAGCGGCGGGTGGTCATGGTTTCCAGCACCGAATCGGCGGTGTCGGCGGGCGCGCAGCCATAGATGGCGCGGGTCATCACCGCATCGACCTTGGTGTCGAGGCAACCCGGCCCGGCGCGGCCCAGTTCACGCACCACGTCGCGCTCGGACACGATGCCCTTGACCTTTTTGCCGTCGCTCGACACGACCACCGCGCCGATACGCCGGGTCGAGAGCAGCTCGACCACCTCGCGCAGGGTCGCGCCGGGGGCGATGGTGACGACGCCACCGGCCTTGGATTTCAGGATCTGGCTGACAAGCATGGGCGCCTCCGTTGTCCGTGTTTGTCCTTTACAGTCGGCATCTCAGCGGGGATTCTGTCAAGAGAAGTTTTCAACTGGAGGGATGGGGCCCATGCGATTGATGGCATTGCTGCTTTTGCTTCTTCCCTTTAAACGCTGGCGCAAAGCCGAACCCTGCCCGACGGCCGCCCGGTCAGCAGCGTGCAGATCTCCATCCCGGTGTTTCACCAAACGATCAGCACGACCTATCCGTTTGATGATCTCGATGCGGTGGTCGATTTCCAAGAGATCATCGGCGATCGTCAGGGGTTCATCGCCGAATGGGTGCCAGTGGGTGAAACCGTCCACAACTGGACGCAAATGCTGACGATCATCGGATACAATCAGGTCGCCAACACTTTGTCTCGGCCGGCGGCGAATGCCTTGGTTGGGGCTCTGATCCAGAGCTTGACGGAGAACTACCGCCGCGGCTGCCAAGCCGTCGACATCCAGCCGTTGCGCGTCGAGCGCCCTGTCGGAACCCGCGCCGTGGATGCCGTGTTTCTGGCCTGCAATCAGGTTACCGGAGCACGTCACGGCGAGGCCATGGTGGCCATCGCCGTGGTCGGCACGCACGATCTCTATAGCCTGCAATGGGCCCAGCGTTTCCCGGGCGGGCGATCCCCGATGCCAGACGCCGAATGGCAGGCCCGGGTTCAAAGTCTGGCGGCGTCGCGGTTTTGCGATCCGCCTGCCGGGTCATCGCGCCCGCCCGCCATTTGCAACTGAGCCTCCAGCCGCCGCACCTCGGCCCGCAGGCCACTGACCAGCGCCTCGGCAAAGCGTTCGAGGCGCGGCACGCGGCGGTCGCCTTCATGGCGCACCAGATGAAAGGCGCGAGTCAGGCTGAAGACCCCGGTCAGCACCCGTCGCACCCCCGGCACGGCGGGCAGCGCGAAATCATGCACCACGCCGACCCCGGCCCCCTGCCGGATCAGATTCAGCTGCACCGAGACCGAATTCGAGGCCAGCGGCGGGTGATCGACCCCCAGCGCGGCCAGATAATCCAGCTCGCGGTCAAAGATCATGTCGGGGATATAGCCGATCACCCGATGCGCGGGCAGGTCGGTCAACGCCTCCAGCCCCGGCGCCGCGCACAAGTAGCTGTCCGAGGCCGCCAGATGCAGCCGATAATCGGTGATCTTCTGCACGATCACCCTGCCCTGTTCAGGACGTGACACGGCGATGACCATATCGGCCTCGCGCCGCGACAGGTTGAAGACACGCGGCAGGGCGACGATCTGCACCTCCAGCCCCGGATTGGCCGCCACGATCCCCGCAACCACCTGCGGGAGCAGATAGTTGGCGCAACCATCCGGCGCGCCAATGCGGATCTGGCCGGAAATCCCCTCGACCGGCCCGGCCATCGCGTCCTGCGCGCGGGCCATCTCGGCCTCGATCGCCTCGGCATGCGCCACCAGACGCCCGCCCTCGTCGGTCAACAGATAGCCCTGCGGCGAGCGACTGAACAACCGCGCGCCCATGGCCTCTTCCAGCCGGGCGATGCGCCGCCCCGCCGTCGCCGCGTCCAGCTTCAGCACCTTGCCGGCGCGCGATAGGCTTTCGCCCCGCGCCACCGCCAGAAACACCTTCAGATCATCCCAATCGGTCATCAGCCCTGCAGTCTTGCAAAACGCCTTTTGGGAAACTGCCTCTATTCAGGGGATTTCTGCAAGGCTATTGTGCGCGCAACCCAAGGGAGGACTCCATGAAGGAAATCGGTCACTGGATCGACGGCAAGCTGGTCGCGGGCACGTCGGGGCGTTTCGCCAATGTCTTCAACCCGGCCACCGGCGAAGTTCAGGCCAAGGTCGCGCTGGCCTCGGCCGCCGAACTGGACGCCGCCATTGCCAGCGCCGCCAAGGCGCAGGTCGCCTGGGGCGCCACCAACCCGCAGCGCCGCGCCCGGGTGATGATGGCCCTCGTCGGCCTCATCAACCGCGACATGGACAAGCTGGCCGAGGCGCTGTCAAGCGAGCATGGCAAGACCTTCCCCGACGCCAAGGGCGACATCCAGCGCGGTCTGGAAGTGATCGAATTCTGCATCGGCGCGCCGCAGATGCTGAAAGGTGATTTCACCGATTCCGCCGGGCCGGGCATCGACATGTATTCGATGCGCCAGCCGCTGGGCGTGGTCGCGGGCATCACGCCGTTCAACTTCCCCGCCATGATCCCGCTGTGGAAGATGGGCCCGGCGCTGTCCTCGGGCAACGCGATGATCCTCAAACCGTCCGAACGCGATCCTTCGGTGCCGTTGATGATCGCGGCGCTGTGCAAGGAAGCGGGGCTGCCCGACGGCGTCCTGCAGGTGGTCAATGGCGACAAGGAGGCCGTCGACGGCATCCTGCACAGCCCCATCGTGCAGGCGGTCGGCTTTGTCGGCTCGACCCCGATTGCGCAATACATCTATGAAACGGCTGCACAAAACGGCAAGCGCGCCCAGTGCTTTGGTGGTGCCAAGAACCACATGATCATCATGCCCGACGCCGACATGGATCTGGCGGCGGATGCGCTGGTCGGTGCGGGATTTGGTGCGGCAGGCGAACGCTGCATGGCGATCTCGGTCGCCGTTCCTGTCGGTGAAGGCACCGCCGAGGCCCTGCGCAGCCGCCTGATCCCGAAAATCGAGGCGCTCAAGGTCGGCCCGTGGACAGCGGGCAATGACGTCGATTTCGGCCCGGTGGTGACGGCGGCGGCCAAGGCCAATATCCTGCGGCTGGTGGAAACCGGCGTCGCGCAGGGCGCCGAACTGGTGGTCGATGGTCGCGATTTCAAACTGCAGGGCTATGAAAACGGCTTCTTCGTCGGTGCGCATCTGTTCGACCATGTGACGCCCGAGATGGACATCTACAAGACCGAGATTTTCGGCCCGGTTCTGTCGATGGTCCGCGCAAAAACCTATGACGAGGCGATCGGCCTCGCCATGGACCACGAATACGGCAACGGCACCGCCATCTTTACCCGCGACGGCGATACGGCGCGCGATTTCGCCAGCCGCATCAACATCGGCATGGTCGGCATCAACGTGCCGATCCCGGTTCCGCTGGCCTATCACACCTTTGGCGGCTGGAAAAAATCGGGCTTTGGCGACCTGAACCAGCACGGGCCGGATGGGTTCCGCTTCTACACGCGGACCAAGACGATCACCGCGCGCTGGCCGAGCGGCATCAAGGAAGGCGCTGCCTTCAACTTCAAGGCGATGGATTGACACGAAAAAGGGGGGCCCGCGCGGCCCCCCTTGCTATTCTGCCCCGCGCAGCAGCAGCGGCATCAGCGCCTCCACCAGCGCCCGCGCGCCCCCGGGTGGATAGTCCCAACCCAGCCAGCCGCGTTTCTCGGCGGCAGCGACATGGGCAACGGTGTCGTCGATCAGCAGGAAATCTGCC
>CALESR010000377.1 GCA_937907485.1 uncultured Paracoccaceae bacterium
GCGCGGCCCACAGGAACGTCTCGGCGGCGCGGAAGTTCTGGTATTCGGCCTCGGTAAAGAAGCCAAGGCCGACGAGTTCCGCCGCCTTGCCGACCCGGTGGATGTATTTGGCGATCCAGTAGAGGGTCTGCAGGTCACGCAGCCCGCCCTTGCCCTCCTTGACGTTGGGCTCCAGCATATAGCGCTGGCCGCCCTGTTTTTGGTGCCGGTCGGCGCGTTCGGCCAGCTTGGCCTCGATGAATTCGGCCTCGGTGCCGGTGAAGAGTTCCTTCCACAGCCGGTCTTTCAGCTCGCGCGCAAGATCGCGGTCACCGGCCAGAAAGCGCATTTCCAGCAGGGCGGTGCGGATGGTGTAATCGGCGCGGCCCAGCCGCAGGCAATCCTCGATCGAGCGGCTGGAATGGCCGATCTTCAGCTTCAGATCCCACAGGATATAGAGCGTGGATTCGATGACACTTTCCGCCCAGCCGGTCATCTTGTGCGGGGCGAGGAACAGCAGGTCGACGTCGGAATGCGGCGCCATCTCGGCCCGGCCATAGCCGCCGACGGCCATCACCGCCATGCGCTGACCCAGCGTCGGCGAGGGGTTCGGGTGCAGGTTCAGTTGCGCGATCTGCAGGGCAACGATCACCACCACATCGGTCAGCCAGCTTTGCGCCCGGACATAGGCGCGGCTGTCGCGTGGTTGGGCGATCAGCGCCGCCGACAGCGCCGCATTGCCGGTGCGCAGCGCGTCTGCCAGCAGCCGCACCGCCAGCGCGCGCACCTCGCGCGGGTCACCTTGCGCGGCCAGCCCGTCGCGCAGCGCGCGGTCCAGCGCGTCGAGGTCGCAGATCGTGGCCTGCGGGCAGATCAGGGTTTCGTCGGGGCCAAGGGCCGGGAGCAGGGCATAGCGCCGCTCGGCAACGGCGGGTGCAGTCACAATGTCGCCCTCACGACCCCGAGCCGGCAAAGCTGCGCGGTGCCGGGTCAAGGATCACCACCGCGTTGTCGCGGATCGTCGCCACCGCCAGCCCGCGCTGGTTGGTGCCGTCAGGCAAGAGCCGGAACACGCCGTTCACCCCGACAAAGCCCGACCCCTGCGTCAGCGAGGCCTGCCCCAGCGCATCCGGGGCGCCGGTGCCGAGGAGCGCGCCGATCGCGGCGATACCGTCATAGGCCAGCCCGGCAATCGGATGCGGCGTCGCGCCAAAGGCGGCGGCATAGCGCGCCTCGAACTGCGCCAGAACCTCAGGATCGGGCATGGTGAACCAGCCGTCCTGCAGCCCGCGCAGTTGCAGCGTCGCCGCGGGCACGTTCCATTGGGTGATGCCCATGAACTGGAACTGCGGGTGGGCGATGCGGTTGTCGGGCAGCAGTTGCGCCAGAATCGGCAAGGCCCCGGCACTGTCAGCGGTGAAGAGGACCGAGCGCGCCCCGGACGAGCGCGCGGTGCTGGCAATGGCGGGCAGCGCGTTGACGATGCCCTGCTGCGAGAATTCATAGGTCTCGGTGGCGACGATGGTGGCGCCCGTGCCCTCGATCCCGCGGTTGACGGCGGCCAGCATCAGCTCGCCCGCCGGGGTGCGCTCGCCAATCACCATGACCTGACCGCGCGCATTGGCGGCGGCATAGTCCAGCATGCGCCGCGCGGCATTGTCCGGCGTCAGGCCAAGGACAAAGACATTGTTGCCCGCAATCGAGGGGTTGTTGGAAAAGCTGAGCACATTCAGGCCGCTGGCCGATACCGCGGTGCCGACGGCGGCCGCCTCGGCGCCATGCACCGGGCCGAGGATGATGCGTGCGCCCTCGCTCACCGCCTGCTGCGCCATGGCGGCGGCCGTGGCCGGGTCACCCTGCGTGTCATAGACCCGCAGATCGATCTGCACGCCCGACAGGTCGCTGACCGCGAGGCGCGCGGCATTCTCCAGATTGGTGGCGAGGATCGCATTGCCCGGCACCGACGACCCGGCGGGCAACAGCAAGGCCACCACCACCGGCGCCGAGGTATCCACCTGCGGACCCGCGCCGCCAAACCCCGAGGGCATGCAGCCGGTCAGCGCCAGAACCGCCGCCATCGACAGAACGGCGCGGCGCGACGGGGCTTTGACGGAACGGCACAGCGACAGCGCGGATACGAACATCGGAGTCCTCATGACAACAACAGGCAATGGCGGTTGCGGCGGCCTGCGGCGCGCGTCACAGTATTGGACGCACCGGATGAAGTAAACGTATCTGTGGAGACCCCGATGAGCGATGCGCAAGATCCCGACGATGCCGCGCTCGACTCCGGGCTGGACAGCGGCCGCTGGCACGACGCCGACGCGCGGCCCCGGCGCATCGAGCCCGGCCTGCATCTGCTGGCCACCCCCATCGGTGCGGCGCGCGACATTACGCTGCACGCGCTGGATCTGCTGGCGGGGGCCGATGTGCTGGCCGCCGAGGACACCCGCAGCCTGCGCCGCCTGATGGAGATCCACGGGGTGCGGCTGAACGACCGCCCGCTGATCGCCTATCACGACCACAACGGCGCGCAGGTCCGCCCCCGGTTGCTGGCGCTGATCGCCGAGGGCAAGTCGGTCGCCTATGCCTCGGAGGCCGGCACGCCGCTGGTCGCCGATCCGGGGTTTCAACTGGCCCGCGCGGTGATCGCCGACGGGCACGCGCTGCGCACGGCGCCGGGGGCCTCGGCGGTGCTGGCGGCGCTGACGGTCGGTGGGTTGCCGACCGACCGATTCTGCTTTGCCGGATTTGCCCCACCGAAAGGCGCCGAACGCCGCAACTGGCTGACCGAAATCGCTCGGATTCCGGCGACGCTGGTGCTGTACGAATCGCCCAAACGCATTCACCGATTGTTAGATGAATTGCGCGAAGGTGGCGAAGGGCACAGGGACTGCGCCCTGTGCCGCGAACTCACCAAACGCTTCGAAGAGGTGATTCGCGGGTCGATCAACGAGGTGGCAGCCGCCATAGATGGTCGTGCGCTGAAGGGGGAAATCGTGCTGCTGATCGACCGCGCCGCAGCGGTCGCCACCGGGGCCGATGATCTCGATGCCGCACTGCGCGGCGCCTTGCAGGGCCAGAGCCTGCGCGAGGCGGTGGCGCAGGTTGTCGAGGCGACCGGACTGCCCCGGCGGCAGGTGTATCAGCGGGCGCTCGCGCTCGGAGGGGACGGTGACGAATGAGCGGGGCAGTTTCCTATCACGCGGGCCTGTCGGCCGAGGATCAGGTCGCGCGCGATTACCAGCGCCGGGGCTATCCGCTGGCGGCGCATCGCTGGCGCGGCAAGGGCGGCGAGATCGACCTCATCACCCGCGATGGTGAGGGGTTCGTCTTTGTCGAGGTCAAGAAAAGCCGCAACCACAGCCGCGCCGCGGAGCGTGTGTCGGTGCGGCAGATCCACAGGCTCTATGCCGCGGCCAGCGAATTCCTCGCGCAATGCCCGCGCGGGCTGAACACGCTGGCGCGCTTTGATGTGGCGCTGGTCGATGGTCAGGGCCGGATCGAGATCCTCGAAAACGCTCTGTGCGCGTAACTTCGGCCCTGCAATTGAAACTTCGGTCCTTCTGGTCCATCTAAGGCCGGGGGCAAGGCCCCATGACATGCAGGAGGGATCATGGCGCTGCGCATCGCTTTCCAGATGGACCCGATCGGGGGCGTCAACATCAACGCCGACAGCTCGTTCCGCCTCGCCGAAGAGGCGCAGGCGCGCGGGCATCAGCTCTGGGTCTATACGCCGGACAAGCTGGTCTTTGACGAGGGGCGGGTGATGGCCCGGGCCAATGCGCTGCGGGTGCAGCGCGTGCAGGGCGACCATGCGCATCTGGGTCCGGCCGAGGTGATCGACCTCGCCACGATGGATGTCGTCTGGCTGCGTCAGTATCCGCCGTTTGACATGGCCTATATCACCACGACGCATCTGCTCGACCTGATCCGCGAGACGACGCTGGTGGTCAATGATCCGTTCTGGGTGCGCAATTACCCGGAAAAGCTGCTGGTGCTGCAATTCCCACAACTGACGCCGCCGACGATGATCGCCCGCAATCTGGACGACATCCGCGCCTTCAAGCACCGCCACGGCGACATCATCCTCAAGCCGCTGTATGGCAACGGCGGCGCCGGGGTGTTCCGGCTGGACGCGGGCGACCGCAACCTCGCCTCGCTGCATGAGATGTTCTCGGGCTTCTCGCGCGAGCCGCTGATCGTGCAGAAGTTCCTGCCTGCGGTGTCCAAGGGCGACAAGCGGGTGATTCTGGTCGACGGCGAGCCGGTCGGCGCCATCAACCGCGTTCCGGCCGAGGGTGAGACGCGCTCGAACCTGCATGTCGGCGGGCGGGCGGAAAAGATCGCGCTGACCGCGCGCGACCGCGAGATCTGCGCCGCCATCGGCCCCTTGCTGCGCGAGCGCGGGCAGGTCTTCGTCGGCATCGACGTGATCGGCGACTGGCTGACCGAGATCAACCTGACCTCGCCGACAGGGATACAGGAACTGGAGCGGTTCGACGGTATCAACGTTGCCGCCCGGATCTGGGAGGCCATCGAAGCCCGCCGCGCCGCGCGATGACGTGGCAGGCGGCGCTCATCCGCTGGGTCGCGCGGCATCTGGTGCGGCCATTGGTGGCGCGGAGCCGCGACCCGCTGGTCGCCCGCGCCCGGCTGGAACGGGTTGCCCGGCTGGGTCCGCGCCCCGCGCCGCACCATCTGGCGCTGCCCGCGGTTGCCGGGGTGCCGGGGCTGTGGGTTTCGGCGCGGCCGTCGCGTGAGGGGGTGATCCTCTATCTGCACGGCGGCGCCTATGTGATGGGCAGCGCGCGCACCCATGCCGCGCTGGCCTCGCATCTGGCGCGGCGCAGCGGTCTGAGGGTCTTTCTGCCCGATTACCCGCTGGCGCCGGAACAGCCCTTTCCCGCCGGTTTTGACGGCGCGCTGGCGGCCTATGACGCGCTGTTGCGGCTGGGCCATGACCCGGCGCGGATCGTGCTTGGCGGTGATTCGGCGGGTGGGGGCCTTGCGCTGGCGCTGCTGGGCCATCTGTGCCGTCAGGGGCGCCCGCCTGCCGGGCTTTTCGCCTTTTCGCCCTGGACCGACCTGACGCTGGCCGGGGCCTCGCTGGTCACCAATGCGGCGCGCGACCAGATCCTGCCCGCGCATCGCATGACCGAGACGCGGGCGCTGATCCTTGGCGGCGCGCGTCCGGCGGATGCCGATGACCCCCGCCTCTCGCCGCTGCACGCGCGCTTTCCGGCGCCTCCCCCGGTGCAGATCCATGTCGCGGAAAGCGAGATCCTGCGCGACGATGCGCTGCGGATGCGGCGGGCGCTGCCGGATGCCGAAATCCGCGTCGCCGGTGATCTGCCGCACGTCTGGCCGCTGCTGCACGGCTGGTTGCCCGAGGCCGATGCGACCCTCGACGCCACCGCCAGCTTTATCCTTTGCTGTCTGCCGCCAGAGTCAGGCGAAAACTGACCGCCTCGGCCAGATGCGGCAGCCGGACATCGGCACTGCTGTCGAGATCGGCGATGGTGCGCGCCACCCGCAGCACCCGGTGATAGCCGCGCGCCGTCAGGCCAAAGCGGTCGGCCACCCGGGCCAGCAGCGCGCGCCCCTCGGCATCCGGCGCGGCGATCTCGTCGAGCAGCGCGCCCTCGGCATCGGCATTCACCCGCAGGCCGGGATGGGCGGCAAAGCGCGTCGCCTGCACCGCCCGCGCCTGCGCCACCCGCGCCGCCACCTGCGCCGAACTGTCGCCCGAAGCCGGCAGATCAAGGTCGCACCATCCGACCGGCGGCACCTCGAGCCGCAGGTCGAAGCGGTCCATCAGCGGGCCGGAAATCCGCCCCAGATATTCGTCACCACAGCCCGGCGCCCGGTTGCAGGCGCGCGCCGGTTCGGTCAGATAGCCACAGCGGCAGGGGTTCGCGGCGGCGATCAGCAGGAAACGGCAGGGATATTTCGTGTGGGCATTGGCCCGCGCGACCACCACTTCACCGGTCTCGATCGGCTGGCGCAGGGTTTCCAGCACGGTGCGGGGAAATTCGGGGAACTCGTCCAGAAACAGCACGCCGTTGTGCGCGAGGCTGATTTCCCCCGGTTTCGCCCCGCGCCCGCCACCGACGATGGCGGCGACCGAGGCCGTGTGATGCGGCTCGCGAAAGGGCCGCACGCGTGAGATGCCGCCGTCATCGAGCAACCCGGCCAGCGAGTGAATCATCGAGGTTTCAAGGGCTTCCGCAGGCGAGAGCGGCGGCAGCAGACCCGGCAACCGCGCCGCCAGCATCGACTTGCCCGAACCGGGAGAGCCGACCATGAACAGATGATGGCGCCCGGCGGCGGCGATTTCCAGCGCGCGTTTGGCGCGCTCCTGTCCCTTGACGTCGCGCAGATCGCGGGGCGTGGGATCGGCCAGAACCTCGCCCGGCAGGGCGCGGGGCAGCGGGGACTGGCCGGTGAAATGGCGGATCGCCTCGGTCAGGGTGGCGGGCGCAAAGACCTGCGCCGCACCGACCCAGGCGGCCTCGGCGCCACAGGCGCGCGGGCACAGCAGCGACGCCCCGGCGGCGGCGGCGGCCATCGCCGCAGGCAGCGCGCCAACGACCGGCACCAGCGCGCCATCAAGCGACAATTCGCCCAGCGAGAGGCTGCCCGCCAGATCCTCGGCCGGGATCACGCCCAGCGCACCCAGCAACGCCAGCGCAATCGGCAAATCGAAATGCGAGCCCTCCTTGGGCAGATCGGCTGGCGACAGGTTGACCGTGATGCGCCGCGGCGGCAGGGCGATCGACAGCGACGACAGCGCAGCGCGCACCCGTTCGCGCGCCTCGGACACCGCCTTGTCGGGCAGGCCGACCACCTGAAACGACGGCAGACCGGGGGTGAGCACGCATTGCGCCTCGACGATGCGGGCCTCGATCCCGTCAAAGGCCACCGTCCGCGCCCGCGCCAGCATGTTGTGTCCCACCCCGTCCATGGCGCGAGGATGATCGTTAACCGGTTAGGAAAAGGTTAACGCAGGCCCGGACCGGGCCAGGGCACAAAAGAAAACGGGCGCCCGAGAGCGCCCGTCTGGAAGATCCGCGCAAGGATGGGCGCAACCGCCCACCCCACCGCATCACTTGATGATTTTCGACACGACGCCGGCGCCGACGGTGC
>CALESR010000378.1 GCA_937907485.1 uncultured Paracoccaceae bacterium
CCAGGCCAATGTCCCAGAGCAGGCAGACCAGGCGTTCGAGCTTTGTCGACAGGGAAAGAGTGTACGCCCCCTCGAGCTCCCCTGCCAAAGGGGGGCACGCCCCCCTTTGGAAACCCCGTGGATATTTGAAGAGCAAAGATCGGGTCAGAGTTCCGCGTCTTCGATCAGTTCGACGATGACCAGATCGCGCAGCGAAGCGCCGC
Organism: uncultured Paracoccaceae bacterium; assembly: GCA_937907485.1. Taxonomy (GTDB): domain Bacteria; phylum Pseudomonadota; class Alphaproteobacteria; order Rhodobacterales; family Rhodobacteraceae; genus Pararhodobacter. The sequence goes on from CALESR010000378.1 coordinate 204, forward strand.
GGGCATGGTCGAGCGCAGCCTGATAGTCCGGCGAGCGATAGCAGGCCTCGGCAGCGTCAAGCGACGGGAAGACCGAGACCACGTGGCGCGCGCGATCAGCCCCTTCGAGCGTCACATAGCGTGCCGCGCGGGCGATGAACTTGCCACCATGGGCGGCAATCGCCGGACCAGCGAGCGCGGCATAGCGACCGTAAGCCTCGGCGTCGGTGACCTCGACATGGGCGATCCAGAGGGCTTTCTTCATGTCATGCTCTCCCGACGGCGACTTGAACCACGGCGATGGCGGCGGATTTGGCCGCCTCGAAGTCCTGCAACCCCGGCGCGCCGCCCTGAGCCAGATCGGGACGACCGCCGCCGCCCTTGCCACCCAGTGCCGCAATCGCCGCGCGCAGCACATCGACCGCCGAGACCTGCGCCAGCGCGCCAGCCGTCACGCCAACCGCCACGGCGGCCTTGCCATCGGCCTCGGCCGCCAGCAGGATCACGCCCTCCCAACCGCCCGCCGCCTTTTTCGCGTCGATGATCGCGGGCAGATCCTTGCCGGTGACACCGCTAAGCCGCAGCGCCTGAACGGTCAGACCGCCGACCGGCACCGACTCGCCCGCGCCACCACTGCTGCCGCCCATCGCGAGGTCACGTTTCAGCTGCGCCACCTCATTGGCCAGCGACCGACGGTCCTCGGACAGCGCGCGCACGCGGTCCACCACATCAGCGACCGAGGTTTTCAGCAGCGCGGCGATCTCGGCCAGCCGCGAATCCTGCTGGCGCAGATGGGCCAGCGCCGCCTCGCCGGTTAGCGCCTCGATCCGGCGCACACCGGCCGACGAGGCCGAATCGCCCAGGAGCACAAAGGCGCCGATGTCGCCGGTGCGCGCGACATGGGTGCCGCCGCAGAGTTCCAGCGAATAGGTTGCGCCCTCGGCCCCCTTGCCCGAGCCCACCAGCGAGCCCATCGAGACCACACGAACCTCGTCGCCGTATTTCTCGCCAAAGAGCGCCTGCGCGCCGATGGCGCGGGCGTCGTCGGGGGTCATGATGCGGGTGTCGACCGCGGCGTTCTGCCGGATAAAGGCGTTGACCTCGGCCTCGACCCCGGCCAGCTCCTGGGGCGCCAAGCCCTTGGAATGACTGAAGTCAAAGCGCAGCCGATCGGGCGCATTGAGCGAGCCACGCTGCGCGACATGGTCGCCCAGGGCGCGGCGCAGGGCCTCGTGCAGCAGGTGGGTGGCCGAGTGGTTGGCACGGATCGCGCTGCGGCGCGAGTTGTCAACGTCAAGCTTGACCGGCTGCCCACGGCGCAGGCTGCCCTGCGTCACCTCGGCCAGATGGGCAAAAACGCCGTTCATCTTGCGGGTGTCGGTCACGCGGGCCTCACCGCCGTCCCAGCGCAGCCAGCCGGTATCGCCGACCTGGCCACCGGATTCGGCATAGAAGGGGGTCTGGTTGACCACGACGCTGACCGCGCCGTCGGCAGCATCCACCAGCGCGTCGCCCTGCACCAGCGCCAGCACCTGCCCCTCGGCAGTTTCAGTGTCGTAGCCGAGGAATTCGGTGCCGCCGTTCCTGTCGGCCAGTTCGAACCAGATAGCGAGGTTCGCAGCTTCGCCCGAACCCGACCACGAGGCCCGCGCCTTGGCCTTTTGGTCCGCCATCGCGGCCTCGAAACCGGTGGTATCGACAGCCCTGCCCTTTTCGCGCAGTGCGTCCTGCGTCAGGTCGAGCGGGAAGCCAAAGGTGTCATAGAGCCGGAAGGCCGCCTCGCCGGGCAGGTTGCTGCCCTCGGGGATCTTGGCCAGTTCGGCGTCGAGCAGCTTCAGGCCGCGGTCCAACGTGGTGCGGAACCGGGATTCTTCCAGTTTCAACGTTTCGGAGATCAGCGCTTCGGCGCGTTTGAGTTCGGTGTAGTGGCCGCCCATCGCGCGCACCAAAGCCGGGACCAGCCGGTGCATCACCGGGTCCTGTGCGCCCAGCATATGCGCGTGGCGCATGGCGCGGCGCATGATCCGGCGCAGGACATAGCCGCGACCCTCGTTCGAGGGCATCACGCCGTCGGCGATCAGGAACGCGGTCGAGCGCAAATGGTCAGCGATCACCCGGTGATGTGTCTTGCCGCGGCCATCAGGGTCACCATCGGTCAGATTGGCGCTGGCCTCGATCAGGCCGCGCATGACGTCGGTGTCGTAATTGTCGTGCTTGCCCTGCAACAGGGCGCCGATGCGCTCCAGCCCCATGCCGGTGTCGATCGACTGTCGCGGCAGATCGATCAGGCGGCCATCCTCGAGTTGCTCATTCTGCATGAACACCAGATTCCAGATCTCGATGAAGCGGTCGCCGTCCTGATCGGCGCTGCCGGGCGGGCCGCCCCAGATGTGGTCGCCGTGGTCATAGAAGATCTCGGTGCAGGGGCCGCAGGGGCCGGTCGGGCCCATGCGCCAGAAATTGTCGTCGGTCGGAATGCGGATGATCCGGCTGTCGGGCAGACCGGCGACCTTTTTCCAGATATTCGCCGCCTCGTCATCGGTGTGATAGACGGTAACCAGCAACCGCGACTTGTCGATGCCGAAATCCTTGGTCAGCAACTCCCAGGCGAAGGGGATCGCGTCGGATTTGAAATAGTCGCCAAAGCTGAAATTGCCCAGCATTTCAAAGAAGGTATGATGCCGCGCAGTATAGCCGACATTGTCCAGATCGTTGTGCTTGCCACCGGCACGCACGCATTTCTGCGCTGTAGTGGCGCGCGAATAATCGCGGTGCTCCAGCCCGGTGAAGACGTTCTTGAACTGGACCATGCCCGAGTTGGTGAACATCAGCGTCGGGTCGTTGCGCGGCACCAGGGGCGAGCTGTCTACGACGGTATGGCCCTGACGGCGGAAATAATCGAGATAGGTCGAGCGAATGTCGTTGAGGCTTGCCATTGGTGCGCGGGCCCTTGTGTGAGGAGTCGCGCGACATTTAGAGGAAATCCGCGCGCGGGTCCAAGGGCGAATTGCACCCGCCGAGCGCCAATTGCCGCGGTAGCCCCCCGCAGGCTGCGGGGGGCGGCCGGGATCAATCCTCGAGGATCGGGCCTTCTTCGGTGCTCATGTGGAAATCGAGCCCGTTGGCGGCGCGGATCTTGTCCTCGATCTCCATCGCGATGCCGGGGTTGGCCTTGAGATAGGCCTTGGCGTTTTCCCGGCCCTGCCCAATGCGCTCATCGCCATAGGAATACCAGGCGCCGGATTTTTCGACCACGCCCGCCTTGACGCCGATGTCGAGCAATTCGCCGGTCTTGGAAATCCCGTCGCCATACATGATGTCGAATTCGACCTGCTTGAAGGGCGGCGCGACCTTGTTCTTCACCACCTTGACGCGGGTCTGGTTGCCGACCACCTCGTCACGATCCTTGATCGAGCCGATGCGGCGGATGTCCAGACGCACCGAGGCATAGAATTTCAGCGCATTGCCGCCCGTCGTGGTTTCGGGCGAGCCGAACATCACGCCGATCTTCATGCGAATCTGGTTGATGAAGATCACCATGCAGTTCGAGCGGCTGATCGAGCCGGTCAGCTTGCGCATCGCCTGGCTCATCAGGCGGGCATGCACGCCGACGCTGGAATCGCCCATGTCGCCTTCGAGTTCGGATTTCGGCGTCAGCGCCGCAACCGAATCGACCACAACCAGCGAAACAGCGCCCGACCGCACCAGCGTATCGACGATTTCCAGCCCCTGCTCGCCCGTGTCGGGCTGCGAGATCAGCAGTTCGTCGAGGTTGACGCCCAACCGTTTGGCATATTGCGGATCGAGAGCATGCTCGGCGTCGACAAAGGCGCAGATGCCGCCTTTTTTCTGTTCTTCAGCAATGACATGCAGGGTCAGCGTGGTCTTGCCCGAACTTTCCGGCCCATAGACTTCGATGATGCGACCCTTGGGCAGGCCGCCGATACCCAGCGCGATGTCGAGGCCCAGAGAGCCGGTCGAGGTGGCCTCGATCTCGGCAATCGGGTTGTCGGCGCCAAGGCGCATGATCGACCCCTTGCCGAATTGGCGTTCGATCTGCGCGAGGGCGGAATCGAGGGCCTTCTGCTTGTCCAGGGCGCGTTTGTCGGTCATGTCGAGAAGGCTCGCGGTTGCCATGCGTCTATCCCTTATTTCACAGCCCGTTCTGGGCGGCAATACGGCGGTTGTTCATATTATGTTCGCTTATTTTCGCGAACAAGACAAGAACATTCCGCAGGTTTTCCCTGGGATCACTTCAGCACTGGTTGGTTAAGGAAAGGTTCACGCGAATGGCGAAAACCGGGTGGAGCGGGCGGCGGGAATCGAACCCGCGTCTCTTGCTTGGAAGGCAAGGGTCTTACCATTACACAACGCCCGCGTTCAGCCGGTCCAATAGCGCCTTGCACGGCCAAGGGCAAGCACCCCGTGCGCCGCCGGTTGCGTCGGGCCGTTCCCGGCCCTAGGGTCTGCGCGCAACCTGACAGGAGAGCCGCGATGCCCGCGCTGCATGACCATATCGACCAAGGCGGACTCGAGGAATTCTCAGTCGTCTTCACCGACCGCTCGCTCAACCACATGTCGAAGCGCTTTCAGGGCGTCATGCGCGACATCTCGGCGATGTTGAAAGAGGTTTACAACGGCTCGGCGGTGGCGCTGGTGCCGGGAGGCGGCACCTTTGCGATGGAATCGGTGGCGCGGCAATTCGCCCGCGGCAAGGCACTGGTGGTGCGGAACGGGCTCTTCAGTTTCCGCTGGAGCGCGATTTTCGACGCGGGCCACCTGAACGAGGGGGCGAGCGTGCTGATGGCGCGGCCTAGCGGCAATGATCCGCAGGCCCCCTTTGCCCCGGCGCCGCTTGACGAGGTCATCGCCCGCATCCGCGCCGAGCGGCCCGAGGCGGTCTTTGCCCCACATGTGGAAACCTCGGCGGGGATGATCCTGCCGGACGCCTATCTGCGCGCCTTGGCCGAGGCCGCGCATGAGGTCGGCGCGCTGATGGTGCTCGACTGCATCGCCTCGGGCGCGGCCTGGGTCGACATGAAGGCTCTGGGCATCGACGTGCTGGTCTCGGCACCGCAAAAGGGTTGGAGCGCCGCGCCTTCGGCCGGGATCGTCGTGTTGGGGCCGCGGGCCGAGGCCCGGCTCGAGGCCACGACCTCGGACAGTTTCGCGCTGGACCTCAAGAAATGGCGCGCGATCATGAAGGCCTATGAGGACGGCGGTTTCGCCTATCACGCGACAATGCCGACCGATGCGCTGGCGGGGCTGCGCGACGCGATGCTGGAAACCCGCGAGATGGGCTTTGACGCCGCCAAGACCGCGCAATTCGCGCTGGGCAATGGCGCGCGGCTGCTGCTGGCGGCTTACGGTCACCCGCCCTTGGCCGCCGACGGGTTCGGCGCCCCCGGTGTGGTGGTTTGCCACACCGTTCGGCCCGAGTTGCAGAACGGCTCGGCCTTTGCCGCAGCGGGCTATCAGATCGCTGCCGGGGTGCCCCTGATGCTGAACGAAGGGCCGGGGCTGAAGACCTTCCGCATCGGGCTCTTTGGCCTCGACAAGCTCAAGGATGTGCCGGGCACGCTGGCGCGGCTGGATGCGGCGCTGAAATCGGTCGCCTGAGGGTGCGGCTGTTTGCCTTGGCGGCGCTGGTCATGCTGGCCTTCGCCGCCAATTCCCTGCTGAACCGCGCGGCGGTGGGGGGCGGGCTGATCGGCGCGCTGCCCTTTGCGCTGGTGCGGGTGCTGGCGGGGGCGCTGGTGCTGGGGCTCTTGGTGCGGGCGCGTCCGGGGCGTCACAATGCCCTGCCGGCGCTGTGGCTGACCGTCTATCTCGTCGGGTTTTCGCTGGCCTATCAATCGCTTGACGCCGGAATCGGCGCGCTGATCCTGTTCGCCTCGGTGCAGGTGACCATGCTGGCGGGCGCCCTGCTGGCGGGCGAGGTGCTGCCGCCGCGCCGTCTGGTCGGGGCGGCGCTGGCGCTGGCCGGGCTGGTTGCGCTGCTGGCACCCGGCGCGCAGGCGGTGCCTGCGCTGGCCCCGGCCCTGCTGATGGCAGGTGCCGGGCTGGGCTGGGGGCTCTATTCGCTGGCCGGGCGCCGCGCTGCCGACCCGCTGCGCGCAACGGCTGCGAATTTCCTGCTGGCGGTGCCGATGGTGGCGCTGGCCACGCTGCCCGCCGGGTTCGGCGCCCCGGCGCCGCTGGGCCTGGCGTTGGCGGTGATCGGCGGGGCAGTGACCTCGGGCCTGGGCTATGCGCTGTGGTATGCGGTGTTGCCGCGACTGGGCGCGGTGCGGGCCGCGGTTGCACAGTTGAGCGTGCCGGTCCTCACGCTGGGCGCGGGTGCGGTGCTGCTGGCCGAAACCCCGTCACGCGCCGCCCTGCTCGCCGCGGCGGTCGTGCTGGCGGGGGTGGCGCTGGCCAGCCTGCCGGGACGGCGCTAAGGCCCGCGTCCTCGATCATCACTCGGACTGAATGGTCGGGGCGATAGGATTCGAACCTACGGCCTACGGTACCCAAAACCGTCGCGCTACCAGGCTGCGCTACGCCCCGACTGTGGCGCTCATAGACCAGCCCCGCCCGCGAGGGAAGGGGCCTTGCGCCCTATTCGCAGGCCCAGGCGGCAGTCTCTTGTGCGATGGCGGGGTGGCGCAGTTCGATCCCCGGCACCAGATGCAGCCGGGCGGCCATGCCGCCATTGATTTCCAGCACATACTGGACCTCTGCACCGCCATCGATGCCGGTGCGGTCCAGCGGCACGGCGTTTTCATGGATGCGCTGCACCACGCCGCGGGCGTCGATGAACAGCATGTCCAGCGGGATCAGGGTGTTTTCCATCCAGAACACCGCGCGCTGCGGACGTTCAAAGACAAAGAGCATGCCATTGAAACGCCCCATCGTCGGCCGGTGCATCAGGCCTTGCGCGCGCTCGGAATCGGTGTCGGCGATTTCCACGGTAAAGGCCGCCTGCCCGAAGGCCCCGCGCAACTGAACGCGATCCTCGGCACAGGTCGAGGCCCCGACCGGCGCGCCAAAACCCACCAACCCGGCCATCACGACCAGGATCCATCCCAAACGCATCATTCGCACTCACCCGTTGCTGTGCAGTGCCGTTTCCCACGACGCGATGGCGACGGCCATGCGGCCCCGTTCACCCTCGACGATTCGCAGACCGACGGCCTCACCGGGTTGTAACTCGGCAAAGCCCGACTTGCGCAGCACTTCCATGTGAATGAACACGTCCTCGGACCGGCCAAAGACATTGGCAAAGCCAAAACCCTTGACCTTGTCGAACCACTTCACCCGCGCCGGTTCCAGCGCGATATCCGCGAATTCGGCGTTGACCGTGTCAATGCCCAAGGTCGCGCCACCGTCCTCGTCCACCGGAGGGGTGACTTCATAGACATCGACCACTTGCAGCCCGCGTTGCGTCTGCTGGACGCTGACCAGAATCCCCGCCCGGTCACAGACCGAACTTTGCCCGAAATTCCGCAGGGCATTCACGTGCAACAGAATATCCGGCCCACCCGAGTCCGCGACGATAAAGCCGAAGCCCTTGACGGGGTCGAACCACTTGACACTTCCCCGAACGCGCGGAAGGCCCCTTTCCAACTCAACCATCGGCATTCCCAACCCGCCTTGACGCCAACAAGTCCCCAACATCTTCGCATTTTGCAGCAAATGCAAGCGCTCTACCATTCACGAAGCGTGAATTTCACGGATTAAGCCGTGAAATGCTCCAGCCGGACCCCTCGTCAGACCGCGTGAATCGAAAACGATCATGCAACCGGAAGGCACCATCGGCCCAGAGTTCGATCTCGACCGGCGTGATGCGAAACCCGCCCCAGAACGGCGGCCGCGGTGGATTTGCCCCAAGCTTCAATCCCAGTTTGGCGACTTCGGCCACCAGATGCGCGCGTGACGACAACGGCTGCGATTGCTGGCTGGCCCATGCGCCCAGCCGCGATTGCAGGCTGCGGCTGGAATAATAGGCATCCGCCTGCGGCCCGTCCTCGCGCGTGACCGTGCCGCGCACCCGGACCTGCCGACGCAGCGACTTCCAGTGCATCACAAAGGCCGCCTTGCCGACGCCCTCGATCTCGCGCGCCTTGGCCGAGCCATAGTTGGTGTAAAAGACAAAGGCCCCGCCGCCCTGCCCGTCGCTTTCGATCTCTTTCAGCAGCACCATGCGCACATTGGGCAATCCCTCGGCATCGACACTCGCCAGCGCGATGGCATTGGGATCGTTGGGCTCGGTGGCCTCGGCCTCGGCCAGCCAGCGACGGGCAATGACGAATGGGTCATCCCCGGCAAAGATGCCGCTGCGCGGGCTTTCGGTGTCGGACATCGGGGCCTCCTGTCTGCTCCCTGACACTGAACTCCCCTGCCCCCCCGTGCAAGAGCGCATGCCCTTGATGCCCTGCGACCTTTGTCCTATTGCTGGCCCACCGTAACCCTTTGCCGGAGTGCCCGATGTCAGCAGGACTTATGGCGGGAAAGCGCGGCCTCATCATGGGCCTCGCCAACGAAAGATCGATCGCCTGGGGGATCGCGCAGGCGCTTGGCGCGCAGGGCGCCGAACTGGCCTTCAGCTATCAGGGCGAGGCGCTGAAAAAGCGGGTCGGCCCCCTGGCGCAGCAACTGGGCGAGCCTCGGCTATTCGAGTGCGACGTGACCGACATGGACTCGGTCGACGCGCTGTTCGAGGGGCTCAAGGCCGAATGGGGCAGCATCGACTTTGTCGTGCATGCGATCGGCTTTTCCGACAAGAACGAGTTGCGCGGTCGCTATGTCGATACCTCGCGCGAGAATTTCGCGATGACGATGGACATCTCGGTCTATTCCTTCACCGCCGTCGCCAAACGCGCGGCGCTGCTGATGGGTCAGGGCGGCGCGATGCTGACGCTGACCTATTACGGCGCCGAGCAGGTGATGCCGCATTACAACGTGATGGGCGTCGCCAAGGCCGCGCTCGAAGCCAGCGTGATGTATCTGGCCGAGGATCTGGGCAAGGACGGCATCCGCGTCAACGCGATCAGCGCCGGTCCGATCAAGACGCTGGCCGCCAGTGGCATCGGTGATTTCCGCTATATCATGAAGTGGAACGAGCTGAACTCGCCCCTGCGCCGCAACGTGACGCAGGAAGAGGTCGGCAAGGCGGCGCTTTACCTGCTGTCCGACCTGGGCTCGGGCACCACGGGCGAGGTGCTGCATGTCGATGCAGGCTATCACGTCGTCGGCATGAAGGCGGTGGATTCGCCCGATATCGACGCGCTGACCGGGCGCAGGGAATGACGCTGGCCGCCTTTCTCGCCGTCGCGCTGCTGCATCTTATGGCGGCGATCAGCCCCGGTCCGGCCGTGCTGATGGCCGCGCGCACCGGGGTCACCGAGGGGCTGCGCACCGGCGCCTTTCTGGCGGCGGGCATCGGTCTGGGCGGGGTGATCTGGGCTGCGGCGGCGCTGTTCGGGCTGAATCTGGTGTTTCAGGCCGCGCCCGCGCTGTTGTGGTCGCTGAAACTGCTGGGCGGCGCCTATCTGCTCTGGATGGCCTGGGGCATGTGGCGCGACGCGGCAACGCCGCTTGCGATGGGTCAGGCTGGGGCCCTGCCGCGCTCGGCCTTGTCGGCCTTTCGGCTGGGGCTGCTGACCCAACTGGCCAACCCCAAACCCGCCGTGCTGTTTTCCGCCATCTTCATCGGCACCGTGCCGCCGGGCACCGCGCCTTGGATTTACGGCGCGCTCTTGCTGGTGGTGTTTCTCAATGAAACCGTCTGGAACATCCTCGTCGCGCGCATCTTCTCGCTTGACCGGACGCGGGCGGGGTATATCAGCCTGAAAACTCTGATCGACCGCAGCTTTGGCGGCCTTCTGGCCCTGCTCGGGCTGAAAATCGCCGCCACCTGAGGAAGGACACCCGATGAACGACCGCTTGCCCCATGAACGCGGATTCCACGTCAGCTGGGACCAGTTGCACCGCGACGCCCGCGCTCTGGCGTGGCGCCTGCAGGGCCAAGGCCCGGACGAGGGCAACTGGCGCGCCGTCGTCGCCATCACCCGCGGCGGCATGGCCCCGGCAATGATCGTTTCGCGCGAGCTGGACATCCGCGTGGTTGATACCGTTTCGGTCAAGTCCTATGACCGCCAGACCCAGGCCGAGCCTCGCCTCATCAAGGCACCGCAGGCCGAGATCATGGGCGATCAGGGCGAAGGCGTGCTGGTGATCGACGATCTGGTCGATACCGGCAAGACGCTGGAACTGGTGCGCAAACTGTATCCCAAGGCGCATTTCGCCACCGTCTATGCCAAGCCGATCGGCAAACCGCTGGTCGAGACCTATGTGACCGAGGTCAGCCAGGACACCTGGATCTTCTTTCCTTGGGACATGGCGCTGCAATACGTCGAGCCCTTCCGCGGCCGCGATTGAGCGATCCGGGTGGGGCAAACCCCCACCCCATCCGCCGCGCGTTCCCTGTAGGGTGGTGGTTCACCCCACCCTCACCATCACCCGCCGCACCGCGGCGGCGACCAGTGCCGCCAGTGCCGCCGCCATCGCCGCCGTCAACAGCGCGAACTTGACCGCCGCCGCGCTGGAATAGGCTACTGCCAGCGCCTGCGGGATCGCCTCGGGCCGCGCCAGCATCCAAAAGGACAGCAGGTTCTCGACTGCGTCCAGTGCGCCGCCCGCCAGCCCCAGCACAGCCGCCGCCAGCCCCAGCCCGCGCGCCCATCCCCCCATCCGCGCCAGCAGCGTGCCCAAAATCAGCGCCAGCAGCATCACCGAGGCGATAGAGCCAAAGTCGATCCTCTGCGTCTGCCAGTAGACGCCCAGCGTCCCCGAGTCCTGCATCACCCGATAATAGCCCTCGATCGTCGTCGCGTCGAAGGACAGTTGCCCGGTGGCGTAATCCACCGGATGCCCCGAGGCCGCATAGCTGGCATCCAGCCGCGCCTTGGCGGCCTGAAACAGGCCAAAGGTCGCCAACGTCACAGCACCATGGGCCCAGAGGGGGAGGGGAAAAAGTCGGGTCATGAGTCTCTCCATTTGCATTCCATGGAATGTTTATTACATTCCGCGTTATGGAAATCAAGCCCCCTGAAATCCCGCTCCCCGCCCGGTTCGGCCAGCGCCTCGGCATCGTCGCGCAGCTCTATACCGGCTTTCTCGGCCGGTTGCTGGAACCCCATGACCTGACCTGGCCGCAGTTCGCGCTGCTGCTGCATCTGGGCCGCCGAGGCGGGCCTGCGCGGATCTCGGACATGGCGCGGGCAGTCGACTTGACGCAGCCCGCGGTCACCAAGATGGTGCAGAAATTCGCCGGGATGGGCCTCGTCGAGGTCGCCCGCGACAGCGCCGACCAACGCAACCGCCCGGTCCGGATCACCCCGGCCGGGCACCAACGGCTGATCGCCGTGCAACGCAGCTTTGGCCCCGCCTTTGACGCGCTGCTGCACGATTGGGACCCGGCCGCGCTGGAACGGCTGATCGCCGACCTGACCCGACTGTCGAACCGCCTCGACATGCTGCGCGACGAAAGCCGCTGATCGCGGCGGCAGGGGGCAGGCGCCGCCGAAAAGCCCCTTGCCCCGCGCAGCCCGAGGCGAGACACTGACCGCATGTCTCACCGAGCACACCCTCCCCGCCTCACCTTTCACGGCGCCGCCCGTGGCGTCACCGGCTCGTGCTTTCGGTTGCAGACGGCAGGCGGCACGCTGCTGGTCGATTGCGGCATGTTTCAGGGTTCGAAAACCGAAAAGGAACTGAATTACCGCCCGTTCCCCTTTGATCCCGCCGGGATCGACGCGGTGCTGCTGACCCATGCCCATATCGACCACGCGGGCCTTTTGCCCAAACTGGTGCGCGACGGCTTCACCGGCACCATCCACGCCACCCGACCGACCGTCGACCTCTGCGGCGTCATGCTGCCCGATTCGGCGCATATTCAGGCGATGGAGGTGCAACAACTGAACCGCCGCCGCGCGCGCTGGCAGGCCGGGTCGGTGACGGCCATCTATGACGGGCGCGATGTCGAGCAGGCCATGGAGCAGATGCGCGGCCATGATCTGGGCGAGTGGTTGGCCGTGCTGCCGGGCGTGCGCGCGCGGTTCTGGAACGCAGGGCACATGCTGGGCTCGTCCTCGATCGAGGTGGAGCTGACGGGCGAGACGCCACAACGACTGCTGTTCTCGGGCGATCTGGGCCCGGCGGAAAAGCTGCTGCACCCGAAACCCGAAGGGCCGCAAGGCATCGACTGGCTGATCTGCGAAAGCACCTATGGCGGCACCGACCGCCCCGCCACCAGCGACGACGCTCGCCGCCTGACCCTGCTGGCCGAGGTCCGCGCCGCGCTGCGGCCCGATGGGGTGCTGCTGATCCCCTCCTTTGCCGTCGAGCGGGCGCAGGAACTGATTGCCGACCTGACGCTGCTGATGCACGAAGGCGCCCTGCCCGAGATCCCGATCTATCTCGACAGCCCGCTCGCCGCCCGCGCGACCGAGGTCTTTCAGCGCCACCGCCGCACGCTGGAGCGCGACCAGACCCTGACACAGGGGCTGCGCGCGCCCAACCTGCATGTCACGCAAGGAATCGAGGAGTCCAAACGCCTCGACAGCGTCGAGGGGTTCCACATTGTCATCGCCGCCTCGGGCATGTGCGAGGCGGGGCGCATCCGCCACCGGCTGAAACGCTGGCTGTGGTCCGAGGCAGCGACCGTGTTGTTGACCGGCTATCAGGCGGTCGGCACGCTGGGGCGCCTGCTGGTCGATGGCGCACGCTCGGTGCGGATTCAGGGCGAAACCTATGACGTGCGGGCACGCATCCGCAGCATCGACCTCTATTCCGGGCATGCCGACGGGCCGGAACTGGCGGCATGGGTGGCCGCCCGCGCCCCGGTGCGGCAGGCGCTGCTCCTGACACATGGCGAACCCCCGGCGATGGAGGCGCTGGCCACCGCGCTGCGCGGCCGCCTCTCGGCACCGGTGATTTGCCCCGCGCTCGACGAGGGCTTTGACCTTGGCGTGCAAGGGGCACAGGCGGTGGCGCCGCCACCCGCCCAGCCCCGCCTCGCCCCAGAGGCCATCGCCGCGCCCGACTGGCACAACGACGTCTCGGCACTGCTGCTCGACATCGACGAAGCCCTGCGCCAGACGCCGGACGCACGCAGCCGCAGCGTGCTGCTGCGTCGCCTGCGCCGCGCGCTGGCCGAGGATCAGACGCCGGGCTGACGCCCAGTGGTCCCAGGGGGCCAGCCCCCTCGCGCTCCCCCGCCAAAGGGCGGCACGCCCCCCTTTGGATACCCCGTGGATATTTGGCGAGCAAAGAGGC
>CALESR010000379.1 GCA_937907485.1 uncultured Paracoccaceae bacterium
CCAAAGGGGCCCACGGGCCCCTTTGGAAACCCCGTGGATATTTGCAGAGCAAAGATGAGAAATCCCGCCCCCCATCTTTGCTCTTCAAATATCCTCAGGGGGGTGAGGCCGCAGGCCGAGGGGGGCGCGAGCGCCCCCCTGACCCGGTCGGATGCAGCGCAGGCGTTGACCTTGGCGTTCGCCGTGGTAGTGCAGGGGCAATCGAGGAAAGTGACATGAACCTGTTCAATGATATCCGCGCGCTGGTGATCGACTGTCTTTCGGCGCTGGTTGCCGACGGTGTGTTGCCGGCCGGACTGGAAACCGCTGCGGTGACGGTCGAGCCGCCGCGCGATGCGGCGCATGGCGACATGGCGACCAATGCCGCGATGGTTCTGGCCAAGCCCTCGGGCCTGCAGCCGCGCCTGATCGCCGAGGCGCTGGCGGCGCGTCTGCAGCGCGATCCGCGGGTTGCGGCGGCCGAGGTGGCGGGGCCGGGGTTCTTGAACCTGCGGCTGGCGCCTGGTGTCTGGCAGGGGGTGGTCGGTGCCGCCCTGCGCTCGGGGCGCGATTTTGGCCGTGGGTCGATTGGCGCCGGTCTGAAGGTCAATGTGGAATTCGTCAGCGCCAATCCGACCGGCCCGATGCATGTCGGCCATGTGCGGGGCGCGGTCGTCGGCGATGCTCTCGCCAATCTGCTGGCCTTTGCCGGTTGGCAGGTCACGCGGGAGTATTACATCAACGACGGCGGCGCGCAGGTTGATGTGTTGGCGCGCAGTGCCTTTGAGCGTTACCGCGAGGCGCATGGTCTTTCGCCCGAGATTGCCGAGGGGCTTTACCCCGGCGACTATCTGATCCCCGTGGGTGAGGCGCTGAAGGCGCAATTCGGCGACCGCTTTCTGGGCGCGCCGGAGGCCGACTGGTTGCCGGTGATCCGCGAGTTTTCGACCACGGCGATGATGGCGATGATCCGCGAGGATCTGGCGGCGCTGGGCGTGCGGATGGACGTCTATTCCAGCGAAAAGGCGATCTATGGCACGGGCCGGATCGAGGCGGCGCTGGACACGCTGCGCGGCTTGGGTCTGATCTATGAGGGTGTGCTGGAACCGCCGAAGGGCAAGACGCCCGAGGATTGGGAACCGCGCGAGCAGACGCTGTTTCGCAGCACCGCGCATGGCGATGACGTCGACCGCCCGGTCAAGAAGTCGGATGGCTCGTGGACCTATTTCGCCCCCGACATCGCCTATCACCACGACAAGGTGCAGCGCGGGTTTGATCTGCTGATCGACATTCTGGGCGCCGACCATGGCGGCTATGTCAAGCGGATGAAGGCCGCGGTGTCGGCGCTGTCGAATGGCAGGGTGCCGCTGGACATCAAGCTGATCCAGTTGGTCAAGCTGTTCAAGAACGGCGAGCCTTTCAAGATGTCGAAACGCGCCGGCACCTTTGTCACCCTGCGCGATGTGGTCGAGATGGTGGGCGCCGATGTCACCCGTTTCGTCATGCTGACGCGCAAGAATGACGCGGCGCTGGATTTCGATTTCGACAAGGTGCAGGAGCAATCCAAGGACAACCCGGTCTGGTATGTGCAATACGCCCATGCCCGCATCGCCTCGGTGCTGCGCAAGGCGGCGGCGGCCGGAGTGGATGTGACGGACGCCGCGCTGGCCAGGCTGGACCTGAGCACGCTGGATCATCCGGCGGAACTGGCGTTGATGCGCAAGCTGGGCGATTGGCCGCGTCAGGTGGAAATCGCTGCCCGCGTGCACGAGCCGCACCGCGTCGCCGGGTTCCTCGGCGAATTGGCGGGCGACCTGCATGCGCACTGGAATCGCGGCAATGACGAGGTCGGATTGCGCTTTGTGCAGGATGATCTGGCGGTGATGGCGCGCAAAATCGCCTTGGCGCGTGCAGTGGGCGTTGTTATTTCCGCTGGTCTTGCTATCCTTGGCGTTACACCGGTCGAGGAAATGCGCTGAATTCAGGCCAGCGCAACGACGGGATCGGGGGCCTGAGCGGCCCTCGAAAGGACTGAGACCAAGACCGGGATAACCCGGCGGGTATGTGAGGCGAGCATGGCACAGGGTTATTATGAGGGGCCGTATGCCCCACAATCGACGTATGGCGCCCCTGCGGGGGCGGACCGTGGCATCGGTGTCGGTCGGCTGCTGAACGCGGCTGGGGCGCTGCTGTCGGTGGTTCTGGTCGCCGGTGTCGGGGTCTGGTCGTATCGGTTGATGGTGCGCGACGTGACCGGGGTGCCGGTGATCCGCGCGCTGGGCGGGCCGGTGCGCCTGTCGCCCGAGGATCCGGGCGGGCGTCAGGCGGCCTATCAGGGATTGGCGGTGAATTCGGTCGCCGCGGCCGAGGGCACGGCGGCGGCACCGCAGGTCATCGCGCTGGCGCCGCAGGCGGTCGAGTTGAACGCCGAGGATCGCGCCGGGGCCGCGCTGAGGTCGGAGCCGATCGCGGTGCCCGCGCCGCTGGCGCTGGACGCGCCGCTGGCCGCGCCGGTGGAACTGGCCGCGGTGCAGGTATTGCCGGACTCGGTGCCGGGCCTTGCGCGTTCGCCGCTGCCGCGCCCGCGACCGGGCCGCGTGGCGGCGTCGGGCGGGCAGGCGGTTGCCGCCGTGTCACCCGGCGGCGATGCGCAGGCCGAGGCCTTGTTGCAAGAACTGGTCACCCGGCTGAGCGGCACGCGCACGGCGGATGTCGATCCGGCCTCGCTGGCACCCGGAACCCGCATGGTGCAACTGGGCGTTTACGAGGACGCCACCGCCGCCCGCACCGCATGGGACACGATGGCGTCGCGCTTTCCGGCCTATCTGGAGGGGCGCGGGCGTGTGGTGGAACCGGCGATCTCGGGCGGGCGCACCTTTTACCGGCTGCGCGCGCTGGGCTTTGCCGATGAACCCGAGGCGCGGCGGTTCTGCACCGTCTTTCGGGCCGAGAGCATCGACTGCGTCCCCACCCTCGTGCGGTGAGGCCGGATGAGCGGCGCCACGATTCTGGGCTGCGCGGGGCCGGTGCTGTTGCCCGTCGAGGCCGGATTCTTTCGCGCCGCTGACCCTTGGGGCTTTATCCTGTTTCGGCGCAACATCGTCGATGCGGCGCAGACCCGCGCGCTGTGCGCGGCGTTGCGGCAGGCGGTGGGCCGCGATGCGCCGGTGTTTGTCGATCAGGAGGGCGGCACCGTGCAGCGCCTGCGCCCGCCACTGGCGCGGGATTGGCCGGATGCCAGCGTCCAGAGCGGCGGCGCGGCGGCGGTGTTCCTGCGCCACCGGCTGATGGCGGCGGAACTGCGCGCCTGCGGCATCGACGGCAACTGCGCCCCGGTGATCGACGTGGCCGGGCCGCTGACGCATCCCTTCCTGCAACGCCGCATCTGGTCGGCGGACCCTGCGCAGGTCGCTGCGCTGGGCCGCGCGGCCGCCGAGGGGCTGTTGGCGGGGGGCGTGCTGCCGGTGGTCAAGCATCTGCCCGGCCACGGCGCCGCCAATGCCGACAGCCACCACGCCCTGCCCCGCTGCCCGTTGTCACTGGCCGAACTGGAGGCGCGTGACTTTGTCCCGGTGCGGGCGTTGGCCGATCAGGCGCTGGGGATGAGCGCGCATGTGGTTTATGAGGCGCTCGACCCCGACAGCCCCGCCACCCTGTCGCACAAGGTGCTGGCGCATCTGCGCGGGCCTCTGGGTTTTCAGGGCCTGTTGATGACCGACGATCTGTCGATGAACGCGCTGGGCGGCAGTCTGGACCAGCGCGCGGGCCGGGCGCTGGCGGCGGGGTGCGACGTGATCCTGCATTGCTCGGGCGATCTGGCCGAGATGGCCGCGGTCGCCGGGGCCTCGGGCCGCCTGACTCCGGCGGCCGAGGCCCGCGCCAAAACCGCGCTGGCCGCCCGCCGCACCCCCGATCCGGTTGACATTGCCGCCGCCAGTGCCGAACTTGAGCGTCTGACGACGGCAGGGGTTTAGGCGGCAATGCAGGCGGGCCAGCAGATCGAGGGCGACGGCAGTTCGGCCGCCAGCGTCGCTGGACGCCTCGATGAGGAATCGCTGATCGTCGATGTCGATGGTTATGAGGGGCCGCTGGACCTGCTGCTGACGCTGTCGCGGCGGCAAAAGGTCGATCTGCGGCGGATCTCGGTGCTGCAACTGGCCGAGCAATACCTGCGCTTTGTCGAGGCCGCGCGCGAATTGCGCATCGAACTGGCTGCCGATTATCTGGTGATGGCGGCGTGGCTGGCCTATCTGAAATCGCGCCTGCTGCTGCCCGCCGAACCCGGCGACGAGGGCCCCTCGGCCGAGGACATGGCCGCGCATCTGGCGTTCCAGCTCGAACGGCTGGAGGCGATGCGCGAGGCCGCCGCCCGGCTGATGGCGCGCGACCGGCTGGGGCACGGGTTCTTTGCCCGTGGCGCCCCTGAGACCGTCAGCATCGAGCGCCAGACCCGCCACACCGCGACGCTGCTGGATCTGGTGCAGGCCTATGCACGGCTGCGCACCAAGGACGAGTTCCGCCCCTATGCCTTTGATCGCAAGGATATCTATCCGCTGGAAACCGCGCTGGACCGGCTGCGCGGCATGATCGGCGAGGCGCTGGACTGGTCCGACCTCGCGGGGTTTCTGCCGCCGGGCTGGCGCGCGGCGGGCAACCGGCGACGCTCGGCGATGGCCTCGACCTTTGCCGCCTCGCTGGAACTGGCCAAGCAGGGGCAGATCGACCTGCAACAGGCCGAGACCTTTGCCCCGATCCGCCTGCGCCGCCGCAGCGAGGCGCCATGAGCACCGATCCCAACGACACGCCGGGCCTGTTCCCCGTGCCGCCGATGGGCGAGCAGGAGCGGATGATCGAAGCGGTGCTCTTTGCCTCGGCCGAGCCGGTCACCAGCGCCGAACTGGCCCGCCGGCTGCCCGAGGGCTGCGATGTCGGCGAGGCGCTGGCACATCTGCGCAGCCGGTATTCCGGGCGCGGCGTGCATCTGGTGCGGGCGGGCGACGGCTGGGCGATGCGCACGGCGCCCGATCTGGGCTGGCTGATGCACACCGAGCAGGTGGAAACCCGTCGCCTGTCGCGCGCCGCGATCGAGACCCTGGCGATCATCGCCTATCACCAGCCGGTGACGCGGGCGGAAATCGAGGAAATCCGTGGCGTCAGCCTGTCGCGCGGCACCATCGACCAGTTGATGGAGCTCGACTGGATCCGCTTTGGCCGCCGCCGCATGACCCCCGGACGCCCGCTGACCTTTGTCGTCACGGATGGCTTCCTTGACCATTTCGGGCTGGAATCGGCGCGCGACCTGCCGGGGCTGAAGGACCTGCGCGACGCCGGATTGCTCGACAGCCGGGGCCTGCCCGGCACCCAGCCCGACCCCGAGGACGATGACCACCCCGACGGTCAGAGCGAGTTGTTCGAGGATTGACCGGGCGCTTTGAGGGGTATTTTTTCAACCCCTGATGGCAGAGGTGCCGCCTGAACACCGCTCCAGATGGCACTTTTCCAACCTCGGCCCAATGCCTGACATTTGGCCCGCGCGGTCACCCGATCATCTTGCCGGCATCGCCCTGTTCGTCATAGTGCCGCACGAGGCGCAACAGCGCGATCCGCAGCACGATCTTGCCCGAGCGCGCCGACCATCCCAACCGACGCTCGGCAGTCTCCAACCCCTCCATGAAGCAGCAGCAGCGCAGCGCCATGTCGGCAAGGCCCGGCCCCAGATCGGCGAGCGCCGCCATCACCCGGTCGCGTGCCCCGCTGGCGCCGCGTCCGGCAGGCAGGCCACTGCCGGTGCCGCGGTGCGGCCCGGTCAGCAGGCTGTCCCAGTCCAGCGCCACCTTGGAGCCGGTCTGCGCCGCCTCGAAATCCTCGCGCAGCCGTTCGGCTGCCGACACCAGCTCGGGCGTCAGGAAGGGATTGCCCGCCTTGTCGCGCCGCCGCGCCAGCGCGATGACCGGGGTTTCCACGGTGACGGGCCGCGTGCCGCGGGAGTCTTCATCGTCAAAGCGGCGCTCGCTGGGCGCGCTGGCCGGTTCGCCCGCCTGCAGACGGCGCAGCGCCGAGCGACCGGCGGTGTCGATCTCATAGCGCAAGACCCGGCCCGGCTGGACACAGATGATCCACTCGCGCAGCGCAAAGGCCTCGGCGATCTGGCGGTCGAGCACGGCAAGGCGCGTCGCCCCACCCGGCCCGTCGCGCAACACCACTGCACGCTCCATGTCGGGCGCGACGACCAGCAGCGCGCCCGGTTCAGCCAACCGCGGCAGAATGCGCCGGGCTTCACCGTCAAGCAGCGCCTCATCGACGGCGCCCGCAGGCAAGGGCACATCGGCCTGCGGCATGTCGCGCAACCGGCCCAGCGCCCCATCGACCAAGGGATCGTCGCGGCGGTTCTCGAACCGGCGAACCTGCCGCAGCACCGTCGAGGCGTGAACCCCCTCTTCGCGCGCGATGTCGCGCAACGAGCGGCCGTCCTCGGTATGCGTCAGATAGAGGCGCACAGCCGAAGGCACCCAGTCGGGCAGTCGGCCGATCGGCGTCAGATTGGCAGTCATTGGTCCCCCCAGCCTTGCCACGAGGTCAGGCAGCGTCTCCGGCGTGGCAGTCCCGGTGGCGCTGGACACACTGGTTACCCTACCAATCAATATTCAACCTTTGCGTGCATTTGTTACGGGATTGTTAACCCCGTCGATTTCCCCAGTTTTGGCGGCAAACCCGAAGAACGATTGAAGAAAGCGCACGGTGCACGGGACGCACGCAACACCCGCTAAGGTTGTGCAATGCTGCGAACTGTCAAGAACCCGATCCAAAGACGGAGTCCCGCCCATGAGCTGCCTTCCCCCCGAATCATTGGTTAACGCGCTGTCCGAACTGGCGACGATCCACCGGCCCCTGATGCTGCTGCGCACGGCGCGGCACGGCACGCTGGAGTATAACCGCGAGACCGACCTGCGGCGGATCCTGCGGCTGCCCGCAACACCCGCGCCGGGGATGTCGACGCTGCGGCGGCTGATCGAACTGGAAGAGCAGCAAAACGAGCAGCGCACCCGCCCGCCGCATGAGGTTGGCAACCCGTGGCGCCCGGCGCGTCATGTCGAGGTGCTGATCGCGCTGCTGGCCGAGGCGCGCCTGCTGGCCCAGCCAGTCGGCACCGTCTGACCGCCGCCGTCGCATTTTCGGGATACGGCGTCGCTTGTCCCCTTTTCCCTGCCGGGCGCCGGGTTATCTTGCGCCCAAACGCAGAAAACGGGACGGCAGGCAATGGCAGGCGATGCGCTGGTGATCTTCACGCCTTCGGGTAAGCGCGGGCGCTTTGCCATCGGCACGCCGGTTCTGACCGCGGCGCGGCAATTGGGGGTTGACCTCGATTCGGTGTGCGGCGGGCGGGGGATCTGCTCGAAATGCCAGATCACGCCCAGCTATGGCGAGTTCTCGAAGCATGGCGTCACCGTGGCTGCGGACGCGCTGAGCGACTGGAACGCGGTCGAGCAACGCTACAAGGACAAGCGCGGCCTGCTCGACGGTCGGCGGCTGGGCTGTCAGGCCAAGGTGCTGGGCGACGTGGTGATCGACGTGCCGCCCGAAAGCCAGTTGCACCGGCAGGTGGTGCGCAAGGCGGCCAGCGCGCGGGCGATGGTGATGGACCCGGCGACTCGGCTTTTCTATGTCGAGGTGGCAGAGCCCGACATGCACGAACCCTCGGGCGATCTGGAGCGGTTGGCGGCGGCGCTGGCGACGGGTTGGCAGATCGACGGCATCGAGGCCGGGCCACAGGTGCTGCGCAAGTTGCAGGGCGTGCTGCGCAAGGGGCATTGGGCGGTGACGGCCGCGGTGCACCGCGACCACCGCGGCGGGCGGGCGCGACTGCTCGACGTGTTCCCCGGTTTCTATGACGGCGCGCTGACCGGGCTGGCGATTGATCTCGGTTCCACCACCATCGCCGCCCATCTGTGCGACCTGCGCACGGGCGAGGTGCTGGCCTCGGGCGGGGTGATGAACCCGCAGATCCGCTTTGGCGAGGATCTGATGAGCCGGGTGTCCTATGCGATGATGAACCCCGGCGGCGATGTGGAAATGACCGCCGCCGTGCGCGAGGCGATCGACGCGCTGGCGCGCTCGGTCGCGGCCGAGGCCGGAGTCGATCCGTCGGCGATCTTCGAGGCCGTCGTGGTCTGCAACCCGGTGATGCACCACCTCTTTCTGGGCATCGACCCGGTCGAACTGGGTCAGGCGCCCTTTGCGCTGGCCACCGGCGCCTCGCTGTCACTGGCAGCGCGCGAGCTGGGGCTGAATGCGCTGAACCCCGAGGCGCGGCTTTATACCCTGCCCTGCATCGCCGGCCATGTCGGCGCCGACGCCGCCGCCGTCGCGCTGTCCGAGGCGCCGCAAGAGCAGGACGATCTGGTGCTGATCGTCGATGTCGGCACCAATGCCGAGATCCTCTTGGGTAACAAGAGCCGCGTTCTGGCCTGTTCCTCGCCCACCGGCCCGGCGTTTGAAGGCGCGCAGATTTCTTCCGGCCAACGCGCCGCCCCCGGCGCCATCGAGCGGCTGGAAATTGACCCCGTCACCAAGGAGCCCCGTTTCAAGGTGATCGGCTGCGATCTGTGGTCCACCGACCCCGGCTTTGCTGCGGCGACCGAAAGAACCGGCGTCACCGGCATCTGTGGCTCGGGCATCATCGAGGCGGTGGCCGAGATGCGCATGGCGGGGATCGTCGATGCGCAGGGGTTGATCGGCAGCCCCGAACAGACCGGCACCGCCCGCGCCATCCCCGAAGGGCGCACGCATTCCTACCTGATCCACGACGCCACCGACCAGAACGGCCCGCGCATCACCGTCACGCAGGGCGATATCCGCGCGATCCAACTGGCGAAATCGGCGCTTTACGCGGGCGCCCGGCTGCTGATGGACGAAATGGGCGTCGACACCGTGGACCGCATCATTCTTGCCGGGGCCTTTGGCGCCCATATCAGCAGCAAACATGCGATGGTGCTGGGCATGATCCCCGACGCGCCGCTGGACCATGTGTCCAGCGCCGGGAACGCGGCCGGCACCGGGGCGCGCATCGCGCTGTGCAGCATTGCCGCCCGCGCGCAGATCGAAGAGCAGGTCCGCCATATCCACAAGGTCGAAACCGCCATCGAGCCGCGCTTTCAGGAGCATTTCGTGGCGGCCAGCGCCCTGCCCCATGCCAGCGACCCCTTCCCGCATTTGTCAAAGGTGGTCACGCTGCCCGATGTGACCCACAACACCGGCGGCGGCGACGGGCGCAGACGGCGGCGCTGACTCGGCGCCGCCTCATCTTTGTGCCTCAACTATCCTCAGGGGGTGAATTGGCGCAGCCAAGAGGGGGCAGAATGCCCCCTGCCCTGGTCCCGCGTCAGCGGCCCATCTTGCTGAGCTTGGCTTCCAGCGCCGCCAGTTGCTTGCGGATCGCGGCCAGATCCTCGCCTTCGTCGGCGGGGGCCTCGTCCTTGGCGGCCACGCCGGGCATGCCCTTCCAGCCGCTCATCATCGTCTCCATGAAGGCCTGCTGCTGGCGCTGCATGGCCTCGAAGCCCGGCATCTTGGCCATCTGTGCCATCAAGGGGTTGATTGTGGTGATCTGCTCGGCCAGTTTGCCCGGCCCTTCGCGCAGCATGTCGAACGACATCGCGAGGAACTGCGGCACCACCGATTGCGCCTGCGCGGTATAGCTGCGCACGAGGTCGGTCAGCACATCGAGCGGCAGCACGTTCTCGCCGCGGCTTTCGTGTTCGGCGACGATCTGCAGCAGATATTGCCGCGTCAGGTCGTCGCCCGATTTGAGATCGACGATCTGCACTTCACGCCCGGCGCGGATGAAACCGGCAATATCCTCGAGCGTGACATAGTCGCTGCTTTCGGTGTTATAGAGCCTCCGCGACGCATAGCGCTTGATCAGCAGCGGCTTTTGGGTCTCGGACACGGCAGGACTCCCTGAGTTTTGCATTGCAGCAAGACTAGCCCGCGTTTCCCCTGCGGAAAACAGGATTCTTGGCGCGTCCGTGGCTCAATGCCGAAAAACCGGGCGATTCTGGCCCGTGGACATGCAAAAAGGCGGGCCGAAGCCCGCCCTTGCAGCAAACCGAGGGGGGAGGACCCTGGTCATGCCTTGTCCGTGGCTGCCGGGCCTGATCGGCCCGGCGGCGAACGGTCTCACTTCGCGGCGGCGGCTTTCTTGGCAACAGCCTGGACTTCGTCGGTCGCTTTTTTCGCGGCGGCGGTCACGTCGGCGGTCGCTTTCTGCACGACAGCGGTGGCTTCGGCCGACATGTCCTTGCCAGCAGCCAGCATCAGTTCGACGGTGTCGAGCTGAACGCGCTTGGCGATCTCGGCGAAGGCAGCCATGTGCTCGGCAGCCATCTCGGCCGAGGCCGAGGCGAAGTCGGTCGCGGCTTTGGTGTAGTCAGCGGGCTCTTCCTTGACGGCCGACACTTCGCCGATTTTCGCTAGGGCGGCTTTGGCCCACTTGCTCGACAGGTCGGTCGACTTTTCAGCGGCTTCCAGAGCGACCTTGCTCAGACGCTCGGACAGCGCGGCCTGGGTCTTGAACGCGTCCTGGATGGCTTTGGTGTCCATCGGGAAAGCGCCGAGGAAGTCCTGGTAGGTTTTGGTGAAATCGGTGGTCGCCATGATCATTCTCCTTGTCCGCGTTCCGGAACATCCGGGTTTCTGCGTATGCAAGGAATATGCATGCTGCAGCGCAGAAAATCAACCCCCTTTTCTGCGCTGCAGCAAGAAATCCGCAACCCCTTGATCAACCTGCAGGGTTAGCGAGAACATAGGTTCCCGGCGCCGGGGCCAGCGTGATTTCAGGCAGCGGCCGGGCGGGAATCAGTTTGCCCGAACGGGCCCGCAGCCATTCCTCCCAGCGCGGCCACCACGAGCCTGCGTGATATTCGGCCTCGGCCCGCCAGGCCTCGGGGTCGCCATTGATCGGCGCGTCCGAGGTGTAATGGCCGTATTTCTTCTTGGACGGCGGGTTGACGATGCCGGCGATATGGCCCGATTCCGACAGGATGAAGGTCTTGTTGGTCGAGCCCATCTTCGACACGCCGCGGAAACTGCTGCGCCAGGCGGCGATGTGGTCGGTCTCGCAAGCGATGGCGCAGACCGGCACCTTGACCGCCGAGATATGCAGCTTTTCACCCAGCAATTCATAGCCGCCGTCGCACAGCTCGTCGCGCTGGCACAGACGGCGCAGGTATTCCACCACCATGCGCCCCGGCAGGTTGGTGCCGTCGCCGTTCCAGAACAGCAGATCAAAGGCTGGCGGCGCCTCGCCCAGCATGTAGCTGCGGATCGCCGGCTGATAGATCAGGTCGTTCGAGCGCAGATAGCTGAAGGTCTTGGTCATGAAATAGCTGTGCAGATAGCCCCTTTCCCCGGCCTCGGCCTCGATCCCGTTGACGAAATCATCCTCGAGGAACACGCCCACCTCGCCCTGATCCGAGAAATCGGTGAGGGTGGTGAAGAAGGTCGCCGACTTGATCGACTTGTCCTTGCGCTTGTCCAGCAGGCCCAGCGTCAGCGACAGCGTGGTGCCGGCGATGCAATAGCCGATGACGTTGATCGCCTTGACATTGCACAGCTCCTTGACCTTGGCGATGGCCTCCAGATAGCCCTCTTGCACATAGGTATCCATGCCGACATCGGCATAGCTGGCATCCGGGTTGACCCAGGACACGACGAACAGCGTATAGCCCTGCTCGACCACCCATTTGATGAGCGAATTCTGCGGCTTGAGGTCAAGAATGTAGAACTTGTTGATCCACGGCGGGAAGATCAGCAAGGGCGTTTCATGCACCTGCGGCGTGGTGGGTTTATACTGGATCAGTTCGAACATCCGGTTGCGAAAGACCACCGCGCCCTCGGTCGTGCCGATGTTGCCGCCGACCTTGAAGGCCTCCTTGTCGGACAGTGTCACCAGCAATTCGCCGTTGTTGGCCTCGATGTCGCGGACGAGGTTTTCCAGCCCCTTGACCAGCGATTCCCCTTCGGTTTCGACCGCCCGGGTCAGGGCGTCGGGGTTGGTGCCCAGAAAATTCGTCGGCGCCATCATGTCGATGATCTGCCGGCCGAAATACTCGAGCCGCTTCTTTTCGCGCGGGTCCAGCGTGTCCAATTCGGCGATGGCCTGCTCGATCGCCTGCGAGGACATCAGATACTGCTGTTTGATATAGTTGAAATAGGGATGCGTCTTCCACAACGGGTTGCTAAAGCGCTTGTCGTCGGGGGTGTGATCCTCGGGCGGGGTCAGAGTGCCGCTGCGCAGCGCCTCTTGCGCCTCGACGAAATGCTTGAGCGTCTTGCCCCAGTATTCGACCTGCTGTTCGAGGATCTTGGACGGATGCTGCAGCATTTCGGCCCAGTAGGCACCCGCCGCGCGCACATAGAGCGACGTGTCCGGCGCCTGCAGTTCGCTGCGCTGCGGCGTCTTGTTTGCAAACGCAGCAATCAGACGTTGAGTCAGCACCTCGATCCGCGCAAGATTGGCCGAGAAAGCCCCGAGTTTCTCTGAATTGTCATATTCAGAAGTTGCCATGGCGTGCGTCCCCCCCTACACTCCTGCAGTGCAGCATAAACTGGCTACCCCGTCTGGGAAAGCATCTTATCCGTGCTTGGTGACGGCGTCCCGTGGAGTTTTCGATGAAACAGATGATGACCTACGATCTGATGGAAACGATGCGCAACACCAACGAGTGGTTGGGTGCATCGGCACGGGCGTTTGCCTCGTATCCGGTCTGGGGCTTGACGCCGAACCCGATGTTCAAGGTGATGTCGGCCTGGGGCCGCGTGACCGAGCGCAGCTTTGCCCGCATGGTCATCAAGCCCGCATGGGGCATCCGCACGGTGGTGGGCAGCGACGGGCGTGACCATCTGGTCGAAACCCAGATTGCGGTGCCGGGCGCCTTTGGCGATCTCGTGCGGTTCAAGGTGCATGGCCGCGAGGAAAAGCCCCGCCGCATCCTGCTCTGCGCGCCGATGTCGGGGCATTATGCCACGCTGCTGCGTTCGACTGTCGCCAGCCTGCTGCCCGATGCCGAGGTCTGGGTGACCGACTGGCACAACGCCCGCGATATCCCGGTGTCCGAGGGCAAGTTCGACATCGAGGATTACACCCAATACATCGTTGATTTCATGAAGCATCTGGGCCCCGATACCCATGTGATCGCCGTTTGCCAGCCGGTGCCGCTGGCGCTGGCGGCCACCGCGAAACTGGCCGCTGAAGAGCCCGCGGCCCAGCCCCTGACCCTGACCCTGATCGGCGGCCCGGTGGACCCCGACGCCGCCGCGACCGAGGTCACCGATTTCGGCCGCCGCGTGACGATGGGGCAGTTGGAGCATCTGGCCATCCAGCGCGTCGGCTTCAAATATGCGGGCGTCGGTCGGCAGGTCTATCCGGGCCTGCTGCAACTGGCCGGGTTCATCAGCATGAACATGGAGCGCCACGCGCAAGCGTTTTCCGACAAGATCAACGCCGCCGCCCGCGGCGAAGACAGCGAGCGCGACCAGCACAACCGCTTTTATGACGAGTATCTGGCGGTGATGGACATGACGGCGGAATTCTATCTGTCCACCGTCGAGCGCATCTTCAAGGACCGCGAGATTGCCCGCAACGACTTTACCGTCGACGGCCGCAAGGTCGATATTGGCGCGATCACCGACGTTTCGGTGATGGTGGTCGAAGGCGCCAAGGACGATATTTCCGCGCCGGGTCAATGCCTTGCCGCTCTGGGGCTGCTGACTGGCCTGTCCGATGCGCAAAAGGCTTCGCATCTTGAACCGGGCGCCGGGCACTATGGCATCTTTGCCGGGTCGAGCTGGCGCAACAACATCCGCCCGCTGGTGTTCGACTTCATGGACCGCAGCCGCACGCACAAGGGCGCAAAACCCGCGCTGACGCTGGCGGCCTCGCAGGGCTGACCCCGCGCGCCTGACAAGACCCCGCCCCGGATACCCTCCGGGGCGGGGTTTTTTGTTGGCAGCTCAGAAATCGCGCGACAGGCCCATGACCCAGGTCAGTTGCGACGACGTGTGGTCGCCATGCGCGCCGACATTCAGGCGGACGCCGTTCCACAGGTCATAAGACGCGCTGAGCGAATGCATGCGCAGCACGCCCAGCCACGAGTGGCGTTGCGAAATCAGCGCCGTCATGTCCAGCCGATCCGCCAGCGCCGTCGTCGCATAGAGGCTGGTGGTGGTCACATCAAAGAAGGTGTCCGAGAAATTCACCGCACCGCCGACCTCGGTTCGTGGCAGGCTGGAGGTGCCGCCACCAAACCGATAGGCCGCGCCGACCTCGGCGTGTCGGATATCGCCTGACTCGGAGTGCAGCTGTTCGTAGGCCCCGAACACCCGCCCGGACGTGCCCTCATAGACCAGGCCGAGGCCGGTCAGGTTGCCGACCTCGCGGATATGGCCAAAGCTGATTGCGGTGAACAGGGCGCCGGTCTGGCGCTCATATCGGACCCCAGTCATCGGTTCGGCGTAATAGGCCGAATAGTAGTCCGACATCAGGGACTCGCCGTTGAACATGCCGCTGTTGATTTCGGCGGCCCGCGCGCCACCCAGCGCCGGGATATGCGACACCCCTCGCACGGCGCTGCGCGGCAGGCCCAGATGCAACTCGCCGCGTCCCAGCGCAACCGTCAGCGCGGCAAAGCCGATCAGGTCGGTGTTGTCGAAGAATTCGCTGCGATAGGCATGGCCGAAGACACCGAATTCAAAGCCGAACGGGCTGGCCGCACCCGGCGCGATGCCAAAGCCAAGGTCGATGAGGTTGGAACCCTCGCGCTCCCAACCATCGGAAATTTCGAGCGAAATCAGACCATCGACAAAAAAGTCCTGCGCGGTGGCGAGGCTGGGGGCAAGGGCAAGCGCGCTGACCAGCAGGGCGGCGCGATGGGTGTTGGCCAACATGAAACGGGGTCTCGGATATGGGGTTGCGACAACAGGCGATCTGGCGAATGACGCCGATATTTGCCCATGCCGCCGTCATTTGTCGAGACTGTCTCTGCGCAGGCCGGGTGATTGGCCAGTGAAGAACCCCCGCCCCGGAGGTGCCGGGACGGGGGCCAAGACCGGAAAACCGGTCAGAAATCGCGTGACAGGCCGACAGTCCAGATCGTGCCGCTACCGGTGGACGTTCCGGCGACACCGGCGTTCAGCACCACGCCGTTCCAGATGTCATAGCCGGCGTTGACACCGTAAATCGTCTGACTGCCGCCCGTGCTCAGGTGCAGCAGCGAGGCGGTCAGGTCCAGCCGCTCGGTCGGCGAGGCGGTGGCATAGAGCGAGAGCGCGGTCGCCGTGCCCCCCGTTTCCAAATAGCTGACGGCGCCGCCCACTTCGATTGGCCCGAGGCTGGACGAGCCACCGCCAAAGGTGGTCGACCCGCCCAGCACGACGGTCGTGGCACTATTGCTGCCTGCCCAGAGATGCTCGACGGTGCCAAAGACCCGGCTGTTGCCGAATTCGCGCTCGGCCGCCAAAGCCGCAACATGCACGGTGCCGGAGTCATTGAGTTGGCCATAGCTGGCCGAATAGCGCAGCGGACCGGATTCACGCTCATACAACACGCCGAGGACCGGACGGTCAGCGCCGATGGCGAGGGTGAGCGAATAGGGCAAGGCGCCGGTATAGATTCCCGCCTCGACCAGACCGGCACGGGCGCCGGTGGGGATCGGCGTGGTGTTGTAGCCATGCACCGCCGAGCGGGGTGCACCGACATGCAACACGCCGCCACCCAGCGCAAAGGTCGCCGCGGCATAGGCCGTCGCCTCGGTCGAGCCGCCGGAGACGGTATAGGCCCAGACGCCGAATTCGAACCCGACCCCACCGAACGAGTCGCCGCTGTTGGGGGCGATGCCAAAGGACATGTCGATCAGCCCGGCCGCATCGCCACCGCCGCCGCCCGAGGAGTCGAGGTAATCGAAGGCGACAAAGCCGTCATAATAGAACCCGGTCGATTGCGCGACGGCAGGGGCGGCGAGGGTCAGGGCAAGGGTGGAAATCAGGGCGGTGTGAAAAGGGCGCATGGCAAACCTCAAAATGGGATGGCGAAGTATGGTTCTCATCCCTGAGTCGCGCCAATCACGTTTTTCGTTCAATTCGACTCGAGGTTTTTCGTTGCAAAAAAGCCTCAATCGGCATTGATGTCTTTCAGCAACCGCCCGTGTTTGCGCACCTCGGTCAGCACCTGACCAAAGGTTTCCAGCCCCCGCGCCCGCAGCATCGGCACCAGTTTCAGGAAGGCATCCGCCGTCGCCACCGTGTCGCCGATGGCGGTGTGGCGGGCCTCGGCGGGGATGGTGATGCCCAGCCGGGCGGTCAGCGCGTCCAGCGAATGTTGTTCAAGCTGACCGTAAACCACCGCCGACAAGAGCACGGTGTCGAGGATCGGGTGGTCAAAGGACTTGCCGATCGCCCCCTCTTGCCGACGCAGAAACTCCATATCAAACGGGGCGTTATGGGCGACAAGCACGGCGCCTTCGGCGAATTTGTGGAACTGGCGCCCGGCCTCGACCACATCCGGCGCGCCGACGACCATGCTGTCAGTGATGCCATGCACATCGGTCGAGCCCGGCGGAATCGGCCGTTTGGGATCGACCAGCGTGTCGAAAACCTCGGTTTCCACCCGCCGCCCGTTGACCAGCCGCACCGCAGCGATCTGCACGATGGCATCGGACGACGGCGCCAGCCCGGTGGTTTCGGTATCGAAGACCACAAAGGTCAGGTCGTCGAGCCGAGTATCGGCCACGGCTGCGTTGCGCGCCTTGGACAGAAGGTCGAAATCATAGACCACCCGGCGTGCAATCGGCGGCGGACGGCGTCCGGCGCGGCGGGCGTTGCGAATCGGCATGACGACGGCGTTGCGGTCCCGCGCGGCCTCGGGCCAGGCCTCGGCACCATGCGCCTGCAACACGGCGCGGGCGGTCAACTCGCCGGTGTCGCGGCTGAGCGTCTGCGTCAGCCAGCCATCCAGCCGCCCGACCGACAGCGCCTGACCCTGCCAGCACAGCCGCATCAGCGCGCCGGGGCCGTCCTCTTCCTCGATGACAACGCGGAAGCGGCGGGCGATGCCGGCCTCGGCGATCCGGCTGGCCAGCCATGACCAGAAGGCCACCAGTTCGAAGCCGTCGACCTGCACGATGAGGTCGGGGCTTTCGGTTTCCAGGTCCAGCCCGGCGGCCTGAAACCGCGCAGCCAGACCATCGAGCAGATCGCTGGAGCGGGTGTTGATGAGGGGCCGCCAGTCGGACTGGATCGCGTCATAGCGCGCGCCAAGATCGGTGATCGCGCGGGTCAGGGTCTCGATTTCCGCCATCAGCGCCGCCGACAGATCGGGCGCGTCGCCCTGCCCTTCGAGTTCGGCCAGCACGCCGATCACGGTTTGCAGGTTGGCAGCGGGGCGGCGCACGCGGTCGAAGATCTCGATCAGCAGCGCGTCGCGGCTGGTATGGGCGGCAATGTCGGCGGTGACGTCGCGCAGGGTCAGCACATAGCCCGGCTGCGTCGTGTCGCCGCGCCGCCGGAGCACCCGCATCCGCCCGGACAGCAGGCGCCCGCCCGCCACCGTGGCGCACAACAGGTCCGAGGCCTGATCGGGATCGCCCGCCCCGGCCAGCCGGTCATAGGCGTGACGGATCGGCCCGTCGCGCAGGTAATCCAGCAGGTTGCGGTCCAGCCCCGGCGCGGTGCCGCCGCCCAGAATATCCACCGCCTGCCCATTATAGAACACCAGCTGATGATCCGCCGTGCACAGCAGCACCGCCACCGGCACATCGGCCAGCAGGGTTTCCAGCCGGGATTTTTCCGCCGCCAGCCGGGTGGTTTCGCGCGCGACCGATTCCGCCAGCGCCGAGCGGGTCTGCACCAGCGTTCGTGTCACCGCCTCGGCGGCGGGGGCCAGATCGCCCAGATACCGCGCGGCGCGGGCCTCGGCGGCCAGATCATGCTCGATCCCGGCATGGGCACGGGCGCGGATGGCCGTCGACAGCGATTCGATGGCGCGGGCGACGTTCTGGTCGAACAGGAACCAGACCCAGACCACCAGGCCGATCGTGGCAAACCCGGCGACCAGCAGACCCTGCACCACTTCGGGCGCCAGCGCCATGTCCGAGCGCCGGGCGATCATCGCGCCGCCACCGACCAGCGCGGCCACCGCCCCCGCCGCCAGCAGGGCAAAGAACAGCAGGATTCGGACGCGCAGGCCCAGCCGGTCAAGCATGGCGGGCAGCGTCGGCTTCGAGGGGGGCCGGTTCACCCGCCAGAATACGGCGGACCTCGGCGCGCAAGGCCTTGAGTTCGAAGGGTTTCGAGATGAACCCATCCGCCCCCATCGCCAGCCCCTTGCGCCGCTCCATCGCCGAGCCGCGGGCGGTCATCATCAGGATCTTGACCGCCGCCAGTGTGGGATCAAGCCGCACATTCTGGCAGATCTCATAGCCCGAGACCTCGGGCAGCATCACATCCAGCAGCACCAGATCCGGCCGGGTTTCGCGGATCAGGTCGATCGCCCCCGCCCCGGTGGCGATGCGTTGCTGGGCATAGCCCTCGCGGGTCATCAGA
Source organism: uncultured Paracoccaceae bacterium (assembly GCA_937907485.1). Classification (GTDB taxonomy): domain Bacteria; phylum Pseudomonadota; class Alphaproteobacteria; order Rhodobacterales; family Rhodobacteraceae; genus Pararhodobacter. The sequence goes on from CALESR010000379.1 coordinate 18,574, forward strand.
TAGTCCAGCGCGACGGCGATATTGTCCTCGTCCTCGACGACAAGGATACGTTTACGATCCTGAGCCCCGTCCATTCGTTTCCTCCTCCATGGCCGTGCAGGCGGTGCGCAGCACCGGATCCTCGGCCTCCATCTGCGACCAGACCACCCCCTCAAGTGATCCGTCCGGATTCAACACGACCCCATCAACCAGGGCCGCCCCCAACGCCTGCTCGCAATCAAAGACCATCGGCAACACCTGTGCCGACTGATACCGCGACAGCAGCACCAGTTGGGTGAGCACCAGCGCCGGTTGCTGCGGATGCGTATGGGTCAACGCGGTGCTGATGGCGACGATGCGGTTGGTCTGCGGCCAGATCAGCGACCAGGGGCGCCAGGGCACCGTGACCGAGTTGACACTGGCGATGCGCAGGCCGGGCTGCATGGCAACCGCCCGCGCGGGCCAGGAATACTCGGCCCAGAGCGTGAAGGCCAACATCCCCGTCGCCGCCGCCGCCGGATAGACCCAGCGGCCCAGTCGGCCGCGCAACAGCAGACGGTTGACGGCCAGCATGACGCCAAACAGCGCGAGCCCCGCCACGAATGCCCCGATATACTCCATCGCCATTGCCGAAAGTCCCTCAGGCCAGCGCGCCGGCCCGGTGGGCAAGGGCGGATTGCATGGTGCGCACGACGACAAAGGCGTCGCGCAGGTGGCTGCGCTCGAAATCGCTCAGATCAGAGGGGGCAAGGAAATTGTCGGGCTTGCGCCCGGACCGGACCAGCGTCGCCTGATTTTCCAGCCGCAGCCGGGCGATCAGGTCATAGGCCTCGATCAGATCGCGCGCGCCCGAGACCGAGATCACCCCGGCGGCCTCGGCCTCGTCGATGCGGGCGCGGGTGTTGACGGCAGGCAGCTTGCCGGTCAGCGCATAGACCCGCGCCAGATCGGCCACCGGCACCACGCCGTTGTGTTTCATGTCGATGTGGTTCTTGTGCTCGCCCGACCGGATGGTGGCAAAGCCGCGCAGCAGGCCCAGCGGCGGCTGATGCTTGAGCGAGTTCGAGATCATATGCGCGACAAAGATCGAGTTTCGGGCGGCGGCGTCCAGCGTCTGCGCCTGCAGGTCGCGAAACAGCGCGGTCTGCCCGCCGATCGGGCGCAGGTCGAACATCACCGAGGCCAGCATCTGCGCCTCGGTGCTGGGGGTGGCGATCCAGCCCTGGAAATAGCGCCACCACGTGGCGACCGGCTGGCACCAGCGGTCGGCGGTCGCCATCATGTCGCCGGGGCAATAGACATAGCCCACCGCGTTCAACCCGTCCGAGACGAATTTCGCCAAGGCCTTGAAATATTTCATGTCGTCAGCGGTGGCTGCATCGTCGAGGATCAGGCAATTGTCCTGATCGCTGACGCCGGTCTGTTCCTGCCGTCCCTGACTCCCGCAGGCCAGCCAGAGATAGGGCACCGGCGCCGCGCCCAGTTCGGCCTCGGCCAGTTTCAGCAGGCGGCGGGTGACGGTGTCGGCGATGTCGGTAATCAGCCGCGTCACCACCTCATGCGCGTTATGCGCGGCGACCAGTTGCACCAGCAGCCGCGGGATGCGCGCGGTGACGGCGGCCATCTGCTCGACGGTCTCGGCGCTGGCCGCGTCGCGCACCAGTTGCGCCGAACTGACGGCCTGAAACCGGGTCAGGTCGGTCTGGGTGACGATGCCGGTCAGCTTGCCATCCAGCACCACCGGCAGGTGGCCGATCCGGCGTTCCAGCATCATGTGCAGGATGTCCGAGCCCAGCGCATCGGGCGGCAAGGTCAGCGGATCAGCCGTCATCACCTCGCCCAAGGGCGTGTTTGCGGGCAGCCCCTCGGCCAGCACGCGCGCGGTCAGGTCGCGCGTCGTGATGAGGCCCAGCAAGGCGCCGTCGCGGGTAATGGCGAGGCTGGAGATGTGCTTGTCACGCATCAGACGCGCGGCTTCGGTCACACTGGCCTCGGGCGGCAGCGACACCGGGTCGCGCGCCATCAGGTCGGACACCTTGAGCGTGGTCAGGTCACTGCCCCGCGTCTCGGCCGGGCGGTTGCGGCTGAAGAACCGCTCGAACGCCGGAACGCTGGCGATCAGGCGGCGCAACTCGGCCTCGGGCAGGATCAGCGTGACGGTGGAGTCCACGGCGCGGGCCGAGGTCATCGCCAGCCCGTCGCGCATCAACCCGCGCTCGCCAAAGGAATTGCGCGGGCCAAGGATCGACACCAACGCGCCATTGGGGTCGCTGACCTCGACCGAGCCGCGCTTGATGAGATAGAGCCCCTTGAGGGGCTCACCGGCACGATAGATGTCCTCGCCCGGTTGAAATTCCCTGCGGCTGAAGGAACCGGCGACACGCGCCAGTTCGTCCTGCGGCAGGCTGTCATAGGGATGAACCGATTCCAGAAAAACCCGGACAAGGTTGGACTGCGGTTCCATCGTGACACCCGTGTGCAAAAAGGGGTGAAGGGGCGCGACGGGCGCGCCCCTTCGGTTGTTGTCAGTGGGCCTGAGCCTTGCCGGCGCCTTTCGGCACGCGGATCGACTCGACCAGGTCCTTGACGCTCTGCGGCGGGGCCTTGGTGACGGCCGACACAGCATAGGCGACGACGAAGTTCACCACCGCACCAACGGTGCCGATCGACAGCGGCGAGATGCCGAAGAAGTGGTTCGCCGCGGTGTTGGCATAGACAGCCGTGCCGGGGATGAAGAACCAGCCGAGGTAGAGGAAGATGTAGACAGCGGTGAACACGAGGCCCACGAGCATGCCGGCAATCGCGCCCTCTTTGGTGACGGTTTTCGAGAAGATCCCCATCATCAGCGCCGGGAAGATCGTCGCGGCAGCCAGACCGAAGGCCAGAGCCACCACCTGCGCGGCAAAGCCGGGCGGGTTGAGGCCGAGGTAGGTCGCAACGGCGATCGCGAAGGTCATCGAGATACGAGCAGCCAGCAGTTCGTTCTTTTCGCTGATGTTCGGGTTCAAGGTGCCCTTGATCAGGTCGTGGCTGATGGCCGACGAGATGGCCAGCAGCAGGCCCGCAGCGGTCGACAGCGCGGCGGCAAGACCACCGGCAGCAACCAGAGCGATGACCCAGCCCGGAAGCTGAGCGATTTCAGGGTTCGCCAGAACCATGATGTCGTTGTCAACGCGGGTCAGTTCGTTGCCGACCCAGCCCAGGTCAGCCACGGTGCGGCCGCCATAGGTGACTTCGGCAAAGCGGGCAGTCTGAGCGGTCCGCGCAGCAACCAGCGCGGTCTGCAGGGTCTGCAGGTTGGCATCCACGGCACCGTTGACGGTGATCGCGTCGGCCGAGGTCAGGTCCGTCGCCGCAGCCAGACCGGCAGCGGTGCGGGCGTCGTTCAGCGCGGTCGTCGCGGTGGCGACAGCGGTGTTCACGGCAGCCAGCGGGGCATCGTTGAAGTACTGGATGCGGCCGTCGCCGTTGCGGTCGCTATAGGCCAGCAGACCGGTATCACGCCAGGTGTTGATCCACGACAGGCTCGGGTTGGTGTCGATGTCCGAGATCGCGATCGCGTCGGCGCTCAGCGCGTTGCCGGTGACGGCACCCGGCCAGAAGGTGGTGGTCAGGTTCAGACGAGCCATCGCGCCCACGGCCGGAGCCACGGTGTAGAGCAGCGCGATGAACACCAGAGCCCAGCCAGCCGACGAACGGGCGTCAGCCACTTTCGGCACGGTGAAGAAGCGGATGATGACGTGCGGCAGACCCGCGGTGCCGATCATCAGCGACATCGTGAACAGGATCATGTTGAACATGTTGTTGGTGTCGGCCGTATAGGCGGTAAAGCCCAGTTCGGTCACCAGGCTGTCCAGTTTGGCCAGCATCGACACGTCACCACCGGTCGGCGCATAGCCACCGATCAGACCCAGCTGCGGCAGGAACGAACCGGTCAGCGACAGCGAGATGAAGATCGCCGGGATGGTATAGGCGATGATCAGCACGACATACTGGGCAACCTGGGTATAGGTGATGCCTTTCATGCCGCCGAGCACGGCATAGGCGAACACGATCGCCGCGCCGATATAGAGGCCGGTGTCGGTCGACACTTCGAGGAAGCGCGAGAAGGTCACACCCACGCCGCGCATCTGGCCGATCACATAGGTCACCGAGATGACGATCAGGCAGACGACGGCAACAAGGCGCGCGCCCGACGAGTAGAACCGGTCGCCGATGAACTCGGGCACGGTGAACTTGCCGAACTTGCGCAGATAGGGCGCCAGCAGCAGGGCCAACAGCACATAGCCGCCGGTCCAGCCCATCAGATAGGCCGACTGGACGTAACCGCCCGCCGACGACATGGCGATGATGCCCGCCATCGAGATGAACGACGCCGCCGACATCCAGTCAGCGCCGGTCGCCATGCCGTTCATGATCGGGTGAACGCCCTGACCGGCGGCATAGAATTCCGCGGTGGTGCCCGCTCGGGCCCAGATCGCGATGCCGATGTAGAGCGCAAAGGTCGCGCCCACCACCAGCAGGTTGAGTGTAAACTGATCCATGATCCTGTGGTCCCCCCTGTTATTCTTCGACGCCGAAGTCGCGGTCGATCCCGTTCATGATTTTCGCATAGGCGAAGATCAGGATCAGGAACACATAGATAGACCCGTTCTGCGCGAACCAGAATCCGAGGTCGGCACCGCCGACCATGATCCCGCTCAACGCGGGCCGAAGAATGATGCCGAGACCGAACGAGCAGGCGAACCAGATCACCAGCGAGATGATGATGACCCGGACGTTCGCAGCCCAATAGGCACTGGCCGATTTGTCAGACATTTTGTCCTCCCGTTTCCCCTCCTGCGAACACCCCGTCGCGGGATGTTCACCTGTCATGCAGCGGCTGCCCCGGCTTGCGGGCGGGGGCCGCGTCAGGCTGTCGCGCGGCTTACGATGACGCTCAGTGCCGCAGCGGTCTTTTCGATGGTGTCCATGCCATCGACCGTCTGCAGCACGCCGCGCCCGGCGTAATACGCGATCAGCGGTGCCGTCGACGCGTGGTAGGCGGTCAGCCTTGCCCCCACGGTCTCGGCGTTGTCGTCGGCCCGGCGCTTGAACTCCGTGCCGCCGCATTTGTCGCAGGTCCCCGCCGTGGCGGGCTGCTTGAACTGGTCATGATACCCTTCGCCGCAGGTGCCGCAGGTATAGCGACCCGACACCCGCGTCACCATCGCCGCGTCATCGACCTCCATCGAGATCGCGGCGGTGATCTTCAGCCCCTGCCCGGCCAGCAGCGCATCCAGCGCAACCGCCTGCCCCGGCGTGCGGGGAAAGCCGTCGAGGATGACGCCGCGGGCGGTGTCGGGCTCGGCCATGCGGTCCTTGAGGATCGCCAGCACGATGTCGTCCGAGACCAGACCGCCCGCCGCCATCACCGATTTCGCGGCGAGGCCAGCCGGGGTGCCCGCCGCCACCGCGGCGCGCAACAGGTCGCCGGTGGACAGCTGAACCAGACCAAAGGCCTCTTCCAGCATCCGCGCCTGGGTGCCCTTGCCCGCGCCGGGCGGGCCCAGCAGGATCAGGACGGCGGCGGTGGTTGCGGTGGTGTCTGGCATCGGCTCAGGCCCTGTTCATCCGGTTGGCGATCAGATCCTCGACGACCGACGGATCGGCCAGCGTCGAGGTGTCGCCCAGCGCGCCGTAATCGTTCTCGGCGATCTTGCGCAGGATGCGGCGCATGATCTTGCCCGAACGGGTTTTCGGCAGGCCCGGCGCCCACTGGATCAGGTCAGGCGAGGCGATCGGGCCGATTTCGGTGCGGACCCAGGTGACCAGCTCCTTGCGCAGCGCGTCCGAGGGTTCGATGCCGTTCATCAGCGTGACATAGGCATAGATGCCCTGCCCCTTGATCGGGTGCGGATAGCCGACAACCGCCGATTCCGCGACCTTTTCATGCGCGACCAGGGCCGATTCAACCTCGGCGGTGCCCATGCGGTGTCCCGAGACGTTGATGACGTCATCGACGCGGCCGGTGATCCAGTAATAGCCATCGGCATCGCGGCGGCAGCCGTCGCCGGTGAAGTAGTACCCGCGATACTGGCTGAAATAGGCCTCTTCGAAGCGCGCGTGATCGCCCCAGAGGGTGCGCATCATGCCCGGCCACGAGTCGGCGATGCACAGCACGCCGTCGGTTTCCACCTCGTCCTTGACCGCGGCCGAGGCCGGGTCGAGGATCACGGGAACCACGCCAAAGAAGGGCAGCGTGGCCGAGCCCGGCTTGGTGGCGATCGCGCCCGGCAGCGGGGTCAGCATGTGGCCGCCGGTTTCGGTCTGCCAGAAGGTATCGACGATCGGGCAGCGGCCCTTGCCGACATGGGTGTTATACCAGTTCCAGGCCTCGGGGTTGATCGGCTCGCCAACCGAACCCAGCAGTTTCAGGCTGGACAGGTCGTGCTTTTCAACCCACTCCGGCCCCAGCCCCATCAGGCTGCGGATCGCGGTGGGCGCGGTATAGAACTGGTTGACCTTGTGCTTGTCACAGACCGCCCAGAACCGCCCGGCATCGGGATAGGTCGGCACGCCTTCGAACATCACGGTCGTCGCGCCATTCGCCAGCGGGCCATAGATGATATAGCTGTGGCCGGTGACCCAGCCCACATCCGCCGTGCACCAGAACACGTCGCCGTCATGGTAATCGAAGGTCATCTGCTGCGTCATGCTGGCATAGACCAGATAGCCGCCCGAGGTATGCACCACGCCCTTCGGCCGCCCGGTCGACCCCGAGGTATAGAGGATGAACAGCGGATCCTCGGCGCCCATTTCGGCATAGGGGCAATAGGGGCTGGATTCGGCCATCTCGGCCTTGATGTCGATGTCGCGGTCGGCGATCCAGGTGGTCTGGTCGCCGGTGTGCTTGACGACAAAGCACTTCACCCGGTCGCTGCAATCGAACAGCGCCTTGTCGGTGTTCGACTTCAGCGGGGTCTTCTTGCCGCCGCGCGGGGCATAGTCGGCGGTGATGACGGCCTTGGCCTCGGAATCGTTGATCCGGTTGGCCAGCGCGTCCGGGCTGAAGCCCGCGAAGACGACAGAATGGATGGCGCCGATACGCGCGCAGGCCAGCATGGCATAGGCGGCCTCGGGGATCATCGGCAGATACAGGACGACGCGGTCACCCTTGCCGATACCGTGCGATTTCAGCACGTTGGCCATGCGGCTGGTCTGCTCGAGCAGCTCCAGATAGGTGATGCGGCGGGCCGCGGTGGTGGTGGGATCATCGGGCTCCCAGATGATCGCCGTCTGGTTGCCGCGGGTCGGGATGTGGCGGTCGATGCAATTGGCGCTGACGTTCAGCGTGCCGTCCTCGAACCACTTGATCGAAACCTGACCCAGCGTGAAGTTGGTGTCCTTGACCTTGGTATAGGGGTGGATCCAGTCGATCCGCTGGCCCTGCTCGGCCCAGAAGGTGACCGGATCGCTGACCGACGCCGCATACATCGCGTCATAGCGCGCCGCATCGACATGCGCGTTTGCGATGAATTCCGCGGACGCGGGATAAGTTCCGGCGTTAGCCTGATCCGACATGGGCGATCCTCCTGCCTCGTGGCGATCCGCAACGCGGTCTCCCGCGTCATCCCGGCCTCGCCATCCCCCTCACGGGTGCAGTATATCGCAATCGTCAATTTTTGGGTAACTCTTTTTCAAACAACAGATTTTTTGTAAAATTCTTGACCGCAGAGGCGGGCGTTTTGTAAATTTTCTGTACAACATTCACAATTCCGCCATGATTTTCAGCCCCCTGCCTGTCACGGCTTTGTGAGGGCAAGGGCGCGGCGCGGCAGCCGTCGCCGTGGCGCGGGGGCTGTCGGGTGGACCGGCGGGTTTTTGCCGACAACTCGGCCCCTGCCGCAACGGCAGCCATTCCCCATGCCGCTGTCTGGTGATTCGCGACTCGGGCGAATCAGTGCGTTATCGCCAACACGGCAAGGGGCGACGCCTGCGCGCCGCCCCTCGAAACTCGCTGATCCACCCGGCGCCTAAAGCGGGTTGTCAACCCGCACCGTCAAGACCGCGCGCCCGCGCGTGGTGCTGGGCCATGTCAGCCGCACCTGATCGAAACTGGCACCCTGCTGGACCATCACATAGGGCATCGAGGTGCGCACCTCGTTCGCCGGCCCGTTCGGTTGCCCTTCCATCACCAAGGCGCTGACCGTGCGGGCATAGCCGCCAAAGGGCAGTTTGCTGCCGGTCGAGACGGTCCAGTTGGTTGCCGCCGTGCTCTGGTCATGGCGCAGCACCAGCGGGCTTTCGGTCTGGGTCGCAAAGCCGAAATAGCTGTTGTTTTGCCAGATCACATTGCGGAACCGCAGGAAATCGAGCCCACCAAAGGTGGTGTCCACCCCTTCGGCCCGACCCGGCGTCGCATTGACCGCGCGGAACGTATTGCCGAGCACGCTCAGCCCGACGACATGGTGGCCGCTGCCATAGGGCTTGAGCATCACGAAGCGGAAACTGGGAATGACGTTCGACACCAGAAACACGTTGCTGACGATCGCCAGTCCGCCAAAGCTGTATTCGCCCGACCAGACCGGGGTCGCATCGTATTCGTTGGTCACTTCGATCGTGCAATTGTCGATGTAGTTGCCGGTGATCGTGGTGACCGGGTTCAGTGCCGTCAGCACGAAACCGGCCTTGCGCACCGCGTTCGGCGCCGCGTCGCCCTGATAGATGTGGTTGCCCTGGATCAGGTGATAGGTGCCGCCAATCACCCCGCCGTGGCCAAAATGCTGGAACACGTTGTCGCGCAGCTTGATGTCGTTGGCGTTGACGTTGAACGCCACCGAGACCCGGTTTTGCGCCAGCAGTTCGCTTTCCGACGACAGAAAGATGCACTGGTCGATCAGCATGCCCTGACAGCCGCGCGAGATCGAGGTGATCGCCTTGTTCTTTGGCCGGTTGAAGGTGCAATTGCGGATCGCGTTGACCTGCCCCTGCGTCGACAGGCTGACGGCGCTGGCGATGTTGCGGCACTGGAACTCGACACTGTCGATCTCGAACCGGTCGAGCCGGCCAAAGCCCGACATGTCCAGAATATACTGATAGCGGTCGAAGGTATAGGTCTGGGTGCCCGCCGCGTCGTGCAGCGGCTGGCTGATCGTCAGCGTCTGCGCGCCGATGTTGCGCTCGGTAACATAGATCTCGCGCCCGACGCCACTGCCGGAAACCTTTGATCCGACGGCGATATTGGCGACGTTCGTCACCCCGGTCAGGGTGTTCGGCGCGCCGGTGGAATAGGTCGCCGGCGAGGTGACGGTGACGGTGTTCCATGCGGCGCTATCGGCGGCCTCGATCAGCCCGTTGCGCAGCATACGGCGGATCGAATAGAAATCGAGCCCGGTCAGCGCCGACAGGTCGATCGGCGCGGTAATCAGGATGCGGCGGCCACCCAGATCAAAGGTATCGTGGTCGGTAAAGTGCAGCAGCGCCTGCAGACCCTTGCGCAGGCCGATCTCCTCGGAGCCGAAGGCCTGGGCATAGGTCGGGAAATCATAGGACTTGGTCAATTGCAGCCGCGCGGCGTCGGGCATGACCAGAGTGCCCTGAAAGCGCACCGGCACCTCGAGCGTCAGGGTCGAGGCGATGGCATAGGTCCCCTCGGACACCAGCAGCGTGCTGCCCTTGGCAAGGGCCTCGGCCGCGGCGTCGGCAAAGGCGGAGCGGTCATCGGTCACGCCGTCGCCCACCGCGCCGTGGTCGCGCACATCGACCCAATCCATCATGTCACGCAGCCAGAAGGCGGTGACATCCTCGACCACCAGATCGTCGATCCGCACGATGCCACCATTGGCGCCCGTCAGGTCGAGGCCGACAAACCCGTGGTGAACCCCCGGCCAGACCAGATTGACGCCGCCACGGTTCGACGTGCCGATGATCGCGCTGACCTCGACGATCTCGCCATAGGTGGTCAGGGTGACACTGGGGCCGGTTACGGTGAGACCGGGAACCGCAACGTTGCCCGCCGTCGCGGCAAAGGCGGCGATGCGCACCGACGGCAGCGTGCCCGAGACCGCCTTGACCCGCGCCGTCACGCGCAGATAGCAGCCGGTCAGCACCGGAGTCTGCCCCATCCAGCGCAGCTTTTGCGTCGCGGTGGTCTTGAGCAATTCCAGGCAACCGCCGAAATCCGGGTCCGACGGCACGATGGCGGCATTCGCCGCCCCGTCATAGGTCGGCGCGCCGGGCACGCCGTCGCCGCTCGACCAGACGTTGAGACCGCCCGAGAAGGGCGGCGGCATCAGGACCAGACCTTCGGTCACTGCCTTGTTCATGTCAGACCCCTGTCTTGAAAACCCATCGGCAAGAGGCCGCAGCACCCGCGGCCCTCTGGCGACAGGGGGTATCAATCGGGGTTTAAGGGCGGTTGAGGTCAGAGTGCGTTGCAGGGGCAAAGGGGCGGCGCGCGGGCGGCATCGAGCCACCCGCGCGCCGGTGCCTCCGGCGTGCCGGGCTCGACGCCCAGGCCGAACGCGC
>CALESR010000380.1 GCA_937907485.1 uncultured Paracoccaceae bacterium
AGATCAGGTAGATCGTGCCACCGATCAGAATGCCCAGCGCCAGGGCAATGCCGGGCACGCCGGGCGGCGGGTTCATCGCCCCGACGACAGCGCCGACGACGATGCCGACCCCGGCAATCGCCACGATCACATGGATCAGTTTTTCCATCAGATTGATAAAGAGGTCGCGCATTTGGGTCACCTTAAAGAAATGGTTGCAGAAACAAGAGCCTCAGTAGGCCTCGTTCCGCCGATTCCCTCAAGGAAAACTTTTGCCCGGCTCAGAGCGCGGTGGCAGCGTAGATCCGGCTGAGGTCGCCGCCCCAGTCGCCGTGATACTGCGCCAGCAGGTCGTCGGCCTGTGTGCGCCCACGCGCGATGCTGTCGTCGAGCACGTCGAGGAACCCGCCCTCGTCGCGCCCGCGCGCCGCCAGACCGCCGCGCGCGATGGCGACAACCTGCCGCGCCAGATCGGCCATACGCACGCCCGGCACCTCGGCCTGCAAGCCGTCGATGCTGGCGGCGGCGCGCAGCCCCTCGCGGGTCTCGGTGTCCCAGTGCTTGACCAGATCCCAGGCCGCATCCAGCGCGGATTGGTCATAGAGCAACCCGGTCCACAGTGCCGGCAGCGCGTTCAGATGCGCCTGCGATCCGGCATCGGCGCCGCGCATTTCCAGATATTTCTTCAGCCGGGCCTCAGGGAAGATCGTCGTCAGATGGTCAGCCCAGTCGCTGAGCGTCGGCACCTCGCCGGGCAGGGCGGGCAGGCGACCGTTGAGGAAATCGCGGAACGACTGGCCCAGCGCGTTGATGTAATGGCCGTCGCGATAGACAAAATACATCGGCACATCGAGCGCGTAATCGACATAGCGCTCAAAGCCGAAGCCGTCCTCAAAGACAAAGGGCAGGGTGCCGGTGCGCGCCGCATCGAGGCCGCGCCAGATGCGCGAGCGCCAGGATTTGTGGCCGTTGGGCTGGCCTTCCAGAAAGGGTGACGAGGCAAACAGCGCCGTCGCCACCGATTGCAGCGCCAGCGAAACCCGCAGTTTGCGCACCATGTCGGGTTCCGAGGCAAAGTCCAGATTCACCTGCACCGTGCAGGTGCGATACATCATCTGGGTGCCATGCGTGCCGACCGACTGCATGTAGGGGGTCATCAGCCGATAGCGACCCTTGGGCATCATCGGCATCTGCGCGTGCGTCCAGATCGGCGCGGCGCCAAGACCGGCAAAGCCCACGCCCAAGGGATCGGCCACGGCATGCACCTCGGCCAGATGTTGCGCCACTTCGGCGGCGCAGTCGTGCAGATCGACCAGGGGCGCGCCCGACAGCTCCAGCTGCCCGCCGGGTTCGAGGCTGACATTGGCGCCGTTGCGCGTCAGGCCGATGATCGACGCACCCTCCAGCACCGGGGTCCAGCCAAAGCGGTCGCGCAGCCCTTCGAGCACCGCGCGCACCGAGGCCGCCCCCTCGTAAGGCAACGGCGTCAGCGTGCCGGTGAGATAGCCGAATTTCTCGTGTTCGGTGCCGATGCGCCAATCGGCGGCAGGCTTGCAGCCCGAGGCCAGATAGGCGGCCAACTGGTCACGATGTTCGATCGGACCGCCGCCGGACTGGGGGATGGACATGGGGGGCACTCCGGCTTGGGTTGGACAGGGGCAGGCCGGATCAAGGGCCGGGCTGGATCAGGATCCAGACCTGTCGCGCAGGTGCGCTCAAGTCAAGGGGGCCCGCAGCATCCGCCGCCAGATCGGGCGCACACGCAACGCGGGTGGCTGTGCAGCGATGCGCAGAAGCTGCGGCATGTCGAGGCCGGGCAGCGTGGCAAAGCCATCGAACAGCGCCTGCGCCCCCGGCGCCGCGCGGGGCACGGCGAGCACGGTGCCGTCGTGCGATTCGATCAGCCAGAAGCGGGTGTCGGCGCTGAGCGACAGCACCATGATGGCGTCGAGCGCGACGATTCCGCCGCCGCGCGGGCCGAGATAGCGGATTTCGCCCTCGTCGAGTTCGACGATGCCGGGGTCGGTCGGCGGCTCATCCCCGGTGAACCGCAGCCGCTGCCATGCCCCCAGCGCCAGCGCCAGCCCCAGCGCGGCCAGCCCCCAGCCCAGCCAACCGGGCAGCCCCGGCAGCCGCAGCGCCAGCGACAGGCCAAGCGCGGCCAGCGCGACAGCCGTCAGAACCTCGGCCCATCGGCGAAGGGTGGCGCGGGCTTCGGGGCGGATCAGGTCAGGCATGGGGATGTCGCCGGCAGAGGGGAGATCGGGGTGGCTCCAGTCCTCGCCGGTTTTGACCGGGGTGTAAAGCGGGTGACGGTGCGGGGGGTGCCGGGACGGGGCCGGGTCAGGGGGGCGCTCGCGCCCCCCTCGGCCTGACGGCCTCACCCCCCTGAGGATATTTGAAGAGCAAAGAGGGGGGCAGGGGCGGGCGGTGCCGGGGTCAGCCCTGCCAGTCGCCGTGGCGCGATTGCCAGAGGGTGAGGGCGGCGACGGCGGCGGTGTCGGCGCGCAGGATGCGCGGGCCGAGGGCGAGGCGGCGGATGAAGGGCAGCGCGGCGAGGCGGGCGCGTTCGCGCGGGGAAAAGCCGCCCTCGGGGCCGATGAGGATGGCGGCGGGGGCGGGGGCGGCTTCGGCCAGCGCCACCCCGGCCAGTGCCTCGTCCGCCCAGCACAGCAGCCGATCCGGCGGCCAATCGGCCAGCAGGCGGGTCAGGGGGGTGATCTCGGCCACCTCGGGGACAAAGGTGCCGCCCGATTGTTCGGCGGCCTCGATGGCGTGGGCCTGCAGCTTGTCGCGGCGCAGGCGTTCGGCATTGGTGAAATCGGTGTGCACCGGCAGGATGCGCGCGGCGCCCAGTTCGACCGCCTTTTCGACGATGAAATCGGTGCGCGCCTTCTTGATCGGCGCGAACAGCAGCCAGAGGTCCGGCGGCGCGACCTGCGGCGCGACCTGCGCCTCGCAGGTCAGCGTCACGCCGCGCTTGCCCGCCAGAAGGATGCGCGCCCGCCATTCGCCCGCATGGCCGTTGAACAGCGCCACCGCATCGCCGGGGCCGAGCCGCATGACGTTGGCGAGGTAATGCGCCTGGTCCTGTGACACCGCAACCTGTTGCCCTTGGGCCAAGGGTTGCTCTAGATAAAGGCGCACCTTGGGGCGCGCGGGTTCGGACTGCGGCTGTGCGGGGGGCGGATTTTCAGACATGGACGCGACACTATGACCGGGGCGCAGCAAAATCCAGAGGGCGGACGCGAGGCGGGCGCGATTGCCGACCGGGTCGGCGCAATCGCCGACCGGGTCGAGGGGTCCTGGGTCGATACCAAGGCGCCCGAGGATCTGCGGCCCTATCTGCGGCTGAGCCGGGCGGACCGGCCGATCGGCACCTGGCTGTTGCTGCTGCCCTGCTGGTGGGGCGTGTTGCTGGGCGCGCTGGCGATGCCCGAGACGCGCGGGTTGCTGACGGTCTGGCTGATGATCGCCTGCGGGGCCGGGGCCTTTTTGATGCGCGGCGCCGGTTGCACCTGGAACGACATTTCCGACCGCGACATCGACGGCAAGGTCGAGCGCACCCGCAACCGGCCGCTGGTCGCCGGGCAGGTCACCCTGCGCGAGGCGCTGATCTGGATGGGATTCCAGATGGTTGCGGCCTTTCTGCTGCTGCTGACCTTCAACGGCGCGGCGATTGCCCTGGGTGTGCTGGCGCTGTTGCCGGTGGCGGTCTATCCCTTTGCCAAGCGCTTCACCTGGTGGCCGCAGGCGTTTCTGGGGCTGGCCTTCAACTGGGGCGCCTTGCTGGGCTGGACAGCGCAGACTGGCTCGCTGGGCTGGCCGGCGGTGATCCTTTATGTGGCGGGCATCGCCTGGACGCTGTTTTACGACACGATCTATGCGCATCAGGACCGCGAGGATGACGCGCTGATCGGCGTCAAATCCACCGCGCGGCTGTTTGGCGACGCCACCGAGAACTGGCTGCGCGGGTTTCTGGTGGCCTCGGTGCTGCTGATGTCGCTGGCGATCATCTATGCGCTGGCGCCGCTGGCCGATCCGCTGCGGCTGTCGTTGACGCTGGCCGGGGCCTGGGCCTTTGGTGGGCATCTGAACTGGCAGTTGCGGCGGCTGAACATCAACGACCCGTCGCTGTGTCTGCGGCTGTTCCGCTCGAACCGCGATGCCGGGCTGATCGTTGTGCTGATTTTCGCCGCCGCCCTGATGGTGTGATTGCAACGACCGCCGCATGGGTCTAGGTCAGAGCCAGACCGCAACCGCTCTGGAAGCCTGATGTCCCGCACGACTCTGCTCGTTTCTGCCGTGTCTTTTGTGCTGGCCGGGATTCTGGCCTTTGGCGCGGCGGTCGGGATGGCCAATCTTGTCGAAGGCCGCAATGCCAAGGCGCTGCGCACTGCGCTGGCCGCCGAGGGGATCGGCTGGGTCGAGATCTCGCCGGACGGGCTGACGGTGCGGCTGTCGGGCACCGCGCCCGACGAGAGCGCGCGCATCCGGGCGCTGCAGGTGGCGGGCGGGGTGGTCGATGCCTCGCGGCTGGTCGAGACCCTGAGCGTGCCGCAGCGTAATGCCATCGTCGCGCCGGTGTTCCGCATCGAGATCATGCGCCAGCGCAACGAGGTGTCGGTGATCGGGCTGGTGCCTGCCGACGAGGGGGGCGATCCGATCTCGACCCGGCTGGCCGAGGCCCTGCCTGAGGCGCATGTCGTGGACATGCTGCAAAGCGCCGCGCATGCGGTGCCGGGGGGCTGGCAGGCGGCCGAGGCCTTTGCCCTGCAGGCGGTGCAGCGGTTCGCGGTGGGCCGGGTGTCGGTCAGCGCCGGGCGCATCGAGGTCGAGGCGCTGGTCGACAGCGCCGAGGCGCAGCGCGGGCTGGAGACCGACCTGCGCGCCATCGCGCCGCGCGGGCAGGTTCTGACGCTGGATCTGGTGGCGCCAAGGCCGGTGGCCTCGCCGTTTTTGCTGCGCATCGATGCCGAGGCGGGCGTGCTGAGGCCGGGCACCTGCTGGGCCGATACCGAGGCCGCGCAGGCCACGATCACCGAGGCCCTGCGCGCGGCGGGCCATTCGGGCCGGGTCACCTGCCCGCTGGCGCTGGGCGCCCCCTCGCCGCGCTGGGCCGAGGCGGCTGCGGCCTCGATCGCGGCGCTGGCGCAGATCGGCACCGGCAGCCTGACGATGTCGGATGGTGCGGTGCTGCTGATCGCAGCGTCGGATGTGCCCGCGTCCGGCTTCGACAGCGCCGTCGGGCGGCTGGAGACCGGTTTGCCCGCCGGGTTCCGGCTGGAGGCCCGTCGCGAGGCGGCGCCTGAACAGGCCAGCCCCCAGACCGCCGCGCCGCCCGAACTGGTGTTGAGCCTGAGCGACGCGGGCGCCCTGACCATCGACGGCCGCCTGCCGGACGAGCGCATCCGCAACGCGGTGCGCGGCTTTGCCGCCGCGCGCTTTGGCGCCGGGGCGGTGACGCTGTCGGCCCGGCTGGACAGCGCCCTGCCGACCGGCTGGTCGCTGCGCGTGCTGACCGCTCTCGAGTCCCTGACCGAGTTGCACCACGGCAGCGTGCGGGTGCTGGCCGACCGCATCGTGGTCGAGGGGGTCTCGGGCAATCCCGATGCACGCGCGCAGGTGACGCAGGTGCTGCTGCAGGGCTTGGGCCGCGCGGCGCCGATCAGCGTCGAGGTGGCCTATGACCAGACGCTCGACCCGGTCGCCAACGCCCCGACGCCGGACAATTGCGAGACGCGGGTGCACGAGATTCTGGCCGCGACCAAGATCACCTTTGCCCCCGGTTCCGCCGATCTCAGCGAGGCCAGCGGCGAGGCGATCGACGCCATCGCCTCGGTGCTGCGCGAGTGTGGCGAGTTGCCCTTCGAGGTGGCAGGCCATACCGACAGCCAAGGCCGCGCCCAAACCAACCTGAACCTCAGTCAGGCCCGCGCCGAGGCGGTCATCAACGCGCTGCTGGCGCGCCGGGTGCTGGTGTCGTCGCTGGTGGCGCGGGGCTATGGCGCCGAGCACCCGATTGCCGACAATGGCACCGAGGACGGGCGCGAGGCCAACCGGCGCATCGAATTCACCCTGATCCGCCCCGAACCCGAGGCCGCGCCGCTCGACCCCGCTCTCGAGGCGCAACTGGTCTTTGACATCCGCACCCCGGATGCCGACACCATCCGCCCGCGCCCGCGCCCCGGCAGTGCGTCACCGCAGGGTGTCGAACCCAGCGTCGGCAGCGGCGACTGACCCAACGGAGCATGCCATGAACCGCAGCGAATTCGTCATCGTGACCATGATCGTGCTCAGCGCCGCCTTTGCGCTGGGCTGGTTCGTCAACTGGCTGGTGCACCGCTTTACCCGCGTCACGCAGGCCGATCTGGGCGAGTTGGAGCGCATGGCGCAGGCCCTGCACGAGGCCGAGGAAACCCGCGATCAGGCCATCGCCTATATCCACCACCGCGACGACGAGGTGCGCCGCGAGACCGCGCAATTGCAGGCCGAGTTGCGCGCCGCGATGGAGGGGCTGCGCGACGCCCGTCACGAAGCCGCGACCCTGCGTCACCATATCGAGAGCCTCGGGCATTGAGCGCCACAACGGCGAACACATCGGCGCGAGCGGGGCTTGCCCGGCACGCGGCGGGGGGGCAGGATGCGGGCATGACAACGCCGCCAAAACGCCGGACCGACAGCAGGCTGTGGCAGGCCCTTGGCCGTGGCCTTGGGCTGCGCGCTGTCGCGCTGGCCGCCGTGCTGTCCTTGCCGCTGGCAATGCCGGGTCTGGCGCAAAGCGGCGGCAGTTCTGTCCTGCGCCCGGTGCCGCAGGCCGCGCCGGCCCCGGCCCCTGTGATAGCCCCGCCGCCGCGTGCGCTGGCCGAGATGGGGGCGCAGATCGACGCCCTGCTGGCGCGGGGCCAGAGCGACGAGGCCCGGCTGGCCGCCCGCCGGTTTTTGCGTCAGGTGACCGACAGCATCGGCTTTGGCGTCACCAATGCGCAACTGACCGCCGCACCCGCCGAGGGGTTCGGCATGTTCGCCCGCCGCGCCGACAACCGCTATCTCACCGACGAGCCGGTCTATGCCTATGTCGAGGTCTATGGCTTCTCGATGTCGCCCTTGGCCGATGGCGGGAACCGGCTGCTGTTCGACGTCGCCTTTACGCTGGAAACGCCGGACGGGCGGCAGGTGACCGACGGGATGATCCCGATGGGCGAGGTGATGCTGGACAGTTTCAGCGACCCGATCGACGGGTTTTTCCACCTGACCTATCGGGTGACCGGCGCCAGTGGGGTCTATTCGCTGCGCACCGAGGTGATCGACCGCGCCTCGGGCCAGCGCGCGGAATTTCGCCTGCCGGTCGAATTCCTGCCGCCGGGCGCCCCGGCGCCGGGCAGCAAGTAACCTACCAGCGGCGCAGCGCGTCCTCGTCCTCGTCGCGGGCGGCAACCCAGGTCGCGCCCTCGGCGCCCAGTTCCTTTTTCCAGAACGGCGCGCGGGATTTCAGGTAATCCATCAGGAATTCGGCAGCGGCAAAGGCGTCGGCGCGGTGGCGCGAGGCGGTGGCGACCATCATGATGACCTCGCCGGGGGCCATCGGGCCAAAGCGGTGCACGATCAGCGTGTCGTGCAGCGACCAGCGGGCGCGGGCCTCGGCCTCGATGGCACGCAGGGCCGAGTCGGTCATGCCGGGGTAATGTTCGATCTCCATCCCGGCCAGAGCGCCGCCATTGTCGCGCACCAGACCGCAGAAGGTGACAACCGCCCCGGCGCCGGCGCCGGTGGCGCTGGCGGCAAAGGCGTTGCTCTCGGCGCCGAAATCAAAGCGCTCGGCCTGCACGCGCACCACCATCGCCTCAGCCCCCGGTCATCGGCGGAAAGAAGGCCACCTCGCGCACACCCGCCAGCGGCGCGTCGAAGTCCGACAACTGCTGATCCAGCGCCACCCGCACCGCGCGCAGGTCGGAAAAGGTAAAGGCATAGCGCTCGTCGCGGGCGATCAACTCGGCGACCAGTTCGGCCACCGTCGCGGCCCCGGTGTCCACGCTTTCGCGCGGATGGCCGATGCGCTCGCGCAGCCAGGCGAAATAGAGCACCGTCAGCGTCATTCGCCCGCGTCCCGCAGATGCGGCAGGGCCTTTTTCAGATAATCCCAGCCGGTGATCGCGGTCAGCGCCGCCGCAAACCAGATCAGCGCCAGACCCAGCATCCAGACCATCTCGCCGCCGATATTGGCCAGCGACAGCACGTTGAGCTGATTGTCGATGCCGGTCTCGGTCATCTCGGCGATCAGCGCGCGGTTGCGCGCCAGCGCCTGCTCGCGCACATATTCCAGCCCCATCGCGGCAAAGAGCGTGGCGATGGCGATCATCTGCGCTGTGGTCTTCCACTTGGCCAGCCGGGTCACCGCCAAGAGCCGCGAGGTATTGCCGAGATACTCGCGCAAGCCCGAGACAAAGACCTCGCGGAACAGGATCAGCGTGGCGGGCAGGATCAGCCAGGGGTCCATGCCGGAATAGCCGGTGATGACCAAGAGGGCGATCACCACCATCGCCTTGTCGGCAATCGGGTCCAGCATGGCGCCGATCCGACTCTCCTGTCGCCAGAGGCGGGCGAGGTAGCCGTCGAAATAATCGGTGATCGCCGCGCCGACAAAGAGCACCAGCGCCAGCCAGTCGGCCCAGGGCCGGGCGAAATAGAGGAACATCACCGCCACCCCGGGCGCGGCGATCAGGCGCAGAAAGGTCAGGGTATTGGGGACGGTCCATTTCATGCACCTGTTCTAACGGAAAAACCGGGGCAGGGGGAAGGGGGCATCCGTGGCGTCGGCGGCAAGCCGGAACCGGGGGGGCCGGCGCGGCGGGGCCATCGAGCCCCCTTGCGCCGGCGCGCCGACCGCGGCGCGGGTGCCCGGCGCCCCGCCGGGGGCGATCCGGGCTGACCGGTCGAAGCCGAGGGGCCCAAGACCGCGGTCAGTCGCTCTGGTTGAAGAAGCCGTGGATCGCGCGCGCCATCGAATCGGAAATGCCGGGCACCGCCATCAGGTCGGGCAGGCCCGCGCGCGTCACGGCCTTGGCCGAGCCGAAATGCGCCAGCAGCGCCCGCTTGCGCGCCGCGCCGACGCCGGGGATTTCATCCAGCGGGGTGGCGGTCGAGGCCTTGGCCCGCGCCGCGCGGTGGGTGCCGATGGCAAAGCGGTGGGCCTCGTCGCGCAGGCGCTGGATGAAATAGAGCACCGGGTCGTTGTGGCGCAGCGCAAAGGGCGGGCGGCCGGGGCGGTGGAACTCCTCGCGCCCCAGATCGCGGTCAACCCCCTTGGCGACGCCGATGAAGGGGATGTCGTCGAGCCCCAGATCCGCCAGCGTCTGCGCCACCGCCGAGACCTGCCCCACGCCGCCGTCGATCAGCAAGAGGTCCGGCCAGGCGCCGGTCTGGCGGGCCGGGTCTTCCTTGAGCAGCTTGTCGAACCGGCGGGTCAGCACCTCGCGCATCATGCCGGTATCGTCGCCGGGGGTGGCCATGTCGCCCTTGATGGAAAACTTGCGATACTGGTTCTTCAACCAGCCTTCAGCGCCCGCCACCACCATCGCGCCGACCGCATGGGCGCCCTGAATGTGGCTGTTGTCATAGATTTCCACCCGTTCGGGCGGCTCGTCGAGGCCAAAGGCCTCGGCCAGACCGGCCAGCAGGCGCGATTGCGTCGCCGATTCCGACATCCGCCGACCCAGCGATTCGCGCGCGTTGCGGGCGGCGTTTTCCACCAGTTCGGCCTTTTCCCCCCGCTGGGGCACCTGCAGCGACACATTGCGCCCGGCGCGGGCTGACAGCAACTCGTGGATCAGATCCTCGTTTTCCACCGGATGCGACAGCAGGATCTGCCGGGGCGGCGGCTTGTCATCATAGAATTGCGCCAGAAACGCCTCGAGAATCTCGCCCTCTTCGGCGCCCGAGCCGGTTTTCGGATAGAAATCCCGGTTGCCCCAGCTTTGATGCGCGCGGATGAAAAAGACTTGCACGCAGGCCTGACCCTTTTCCAGATGCAGCGCCACCACATCGGCCTCGTCGACGCCCTTTGGGTTGATGCCCTGTTGTTGCTGCACGGCGGTCAGGGCGCGGATGCGGTCGCGCAGGGCGGCGGCGCGTTCGAATTCCATCGCGTCCGAGGCCGCCTGCATCTGCGCCGCCAGATCGGCCTGAATGGTGCTCGATTTGCCCGAGAGGAACAGTTCGGCATCGGCGACCAGCTCGCCATAAGCCTCGGGCGTGACCAGACCGACGCAGGGCCCGGCGCAGCGCTTGATCTGGAACAGCAGGCAGGGGCGGCTGCGGTTCTGGAACACCGAATCGGCACACGAGCGCAGCTGGAACACCTTTTGCAACTGGTTCAGCGTGCGGTTGACGGCGGTGCCGCTGGCGAAGGGGCCGAAATAGCTGCCCTTGTCGCTGCGCTTGCCGCGATGCTTGCGGATCTGCGGCCACTCATGGCCCTTGGCGATCAGGATGTTGGGAAAGCTTTTGTCGTCGCGCAACAGCACGTTGTAGACGGGCTTGAGCTGCTTGATGAGGTTCTGCTCCAGCAGCAGGGCCTCGGTTTCCGTGCGCGTGGTCAGGAACATCATCGAGCGGGTTTCCGAGATCATCCGCGCGATGCGCCCCGAATGGCCGGACGGCCGGGCATAGTTCGACACCCGCGCCCGAAGGTTGCGCGCCTTGCCGACGTAAAGCACCCGCGCCTCGGCATCGAGCATCCGGTAGACCCCCGGCGAGCCGTCGAGCAGGCGCACATAATCGGCGATCAGCGCATGGCCGGTCAGTTCGGGTTCGGCCGATTCGGTCAGGGGCATGAGGGGGGACTCGGTCATCGGCGGCTGGGGTGATTCTGCTCGGGGGCTGCACTCTAGCGCGGGTGGGCGCAAGGGCAAAGCTTTCCACGGAATCTGTGGACAAGTCTGTGGAGCAGGCACGGGGATCGGCGAAAATCCTTTGATTTCAGCCCGGTTCCTCGAAGTGCCTATTTTTTAGGCAGTTATACAAGCCGTTGAAAACAAACGATATAATTTTACCATTCTGCAAGGTCCTGAAATTCATAAGGATTTCTTAACAGAAGTGTGACATCGCCCGGCCCGGTGGACAACATGTCGCGGATTCAACCGGAAAGCTCATTCCAGACCCAGAATATCCGGGGTTTTCCAGCCCAGATGCTGGCCGCCGTCCACGCACAGCAGTTGCCCCGTCACCCCCGGCGCGTCGAGGAAATAGCCCAGCGCGGCGGTGATTTCGGCGGGATTGGCCCCCCGTCCCAGCACGGTCGCGGCGCGCTGGCGGGCAAAGTGCTGGTCGCTTTGCCGTCCGCCCTGCAGCGTGGGGCCGGGGCCGATGGCGTTGACGCGCACATCGGGCGCCAGCGCCTGCGCCGCGGTGCGGGTCAGCGCCCAGAGGCCCATCTTGGCCAGCGTATAGGTCATGAATTCGGGCGTCAGTTTCAGCACGCGCTGATCGATCATGTTGACGATCAGCGCCCGCGACAGGGGTTCGCCCGCCGCATCCGCAGCGGCCTTGGGCGCCTGCGCGGCAAAGGCCTGCGTCAGCACGAAAGGCGCCCGCAGGTTCGAGTTGAAATGCCGGTTCCAACTGTCCAGCGTGGCGGTCTGCAGGCTGTCGTATTCAAAGATCGAGGCGTTGTTGACCAGAACGCTCAGCGGTCCCAGCGCCTGCACCGCGGCGGGGACCAGCCCGGCCATTGCCGCCTCGTCCAGCAGATCGCCCGGCAGCGTCACCGCCCGCACGCCCAGCGCGCGGGCCTCGGCGGCGGTGGCCTCGGCGGCCTCGCCGCTGCGGGCGTAGTGAATCGCCACGTCATACCCGCGCCCGGCCAGATACAGCGCCATCGCCCGGCCCAGCCGCTTGCCCGCGCCGGTGATCAGCGCCGCGCTCATGCGGCGCCCCCGGACCCGGCCATCAGCCAGATCGTATAGGCGACATAGACACCGACAAAGACGATGCCGGTCAGCCGCCCCATGTCGCGGCGGAACACCACGAAGGGCAGCAGCATCAGCGACACACCGATCATGACGGCGTTGTCGAACCACAGCACCTGCGGGTCGATCGGCACCTCGGCGACCAAGGCGGTCAAGCCCAGAATTCCCAGCGTGTTGAAGGTGTTCGAGCCGATCACGTTGCCCATCGCCACATCCGCCTGCCGCCGCACCGCCGCGACGATCGAGGTGACGAGTTCCGGCAGCGAGGTTCCCAGCGCCACCAGCGTCAGGCCGATCACCGTCTCGGACACCCCGATCACCCGCGCGATGTTCACCGCGCCCTCGACCAGCAGCCGCGCGCCGACGGCCAGACCGATCAGCCCCAGCACCAGAAACAGCGCGATCTTCAGCCCGCTCATGCCGGGCTCGACGCCCTCCAGTTCGACATCCGCGGTGGCCGCGCGATGCGCCATTGCGATGCGGTAATTGTCAAACAGCATGGCCGCCAGACCGGCCAGCAGCACCAGCCCGTGCCACCAGACCAGAGGCCCGGTAAAGGCCAGCCCAGCGAACAGCACCAGCGAGGCCAGCATGATCCAATAGCTGCGCCGCGTGTCCAATCGGCTGGTGTGGATCACCGTCACCAGCAGCGGCAGGCCGAGGATCAGCAGCACGTTGACGATGTTCGAGCCGACGACATTGCCCACCGCGATCCCGGCCTGACCGGCCAGCGCCGCCTGCACCGAGACCAGCAATTCGGGCGCCGAGGTGCCAAAGGCCACGACCGTCAGGCCGACCACCAGCGCCGGAATCCCCAGCCTGAGCGCCAGATTGACCGCGCCGCGCACCAGGGCGTCACCGGCAAAGACCAGAATGGTCAGGCCAGCGATGACAAGAACAATATCCATCACCATCAACGAGTTCCGCAATCAGGGCGCACACAGCGCGTGGGGGTGCCGCTGGCGTGCACCTTGTGGCAGGTCGGGCAGCGCAGGCGGTCGATCGGCGGCGGTTTGTGGCGGCGCTTGCGAAAGGCCTGCTGCAGCATGGCCATCACCGCCATCGCCAGCAAAAAGACAAGGATGACCTTGATGACCATCGGCCCCGCCCCTCAGCGACCCAGCCGGGCCCAGAGGGCGGCATCCTCGACGCCGGCCAGCGCCTCGGCGGCGGCCTCGCGGGCGATCTGCGACAGGCCGAGGCGCGAGGCCAGACTGCGCCGCTGGCCAAAGACCCGCAGCCGCACCTTGTCGCCATACAGCCGTTTCAGCACCGGCACCGGATGGCCGATGCCATCGGCCAGACCCAGCCGCACAGCCTCGGCCCCCAGCCAGAAACGCCCGTCGAACAAGTCGCTCTCGGTGTTCAGGCGGCTGCCGCGGCGGGCCTGCACATGGTCGATGAAGACCTGATGCATCTGGCCCAGCAGGGCATCCAGCCGGGCGATGTCCTCGGGGTTTTGCGGGCTGAACGGGTCGAGCTGGCTTTTCGAGCGCCCGGCGGTGTGCACGCGCCGTTCCACCCCCAGCTTGCCAATTGCCTCATGCAGGCCGAACCCGGCGCTGATGACACCGATCGAGCCCAGAATCGACGCCGCGTCGCAGTGGATGTCATCGGCGGCGCTGGCGATCCAGTAGCCCCCCGAGGCCGCGGCATCCTCGACAAAGGCATGCACGGGGATCTTGGTTTCCTCGGCCAGACGGCGGATGCGGGCGCCGATCAGCGCAGATTGCACCGGCGAGCCGCCGGGCGAGTTGACGATCAGCCCCACCGCGACGGGGCGCCCGCTGCGAAAGGCGCGCTCCAGCAGCGGTGCGACGGCGGCATCGGACAGCGCGCTGCGCCCTCCGGCGGCAATCGTGCCCTGCAGGCGCAGCAGGTTGACGCGGGGCTGGCGGCGCAGCAGGCGGGCGATCAGGGGGGGGCGTGTGTTCATCGGCCCGATGTAGGCCGCAGGCCCACTGGCAACAAGGCCGCGCCCGCCCGCAAGGCGTGAAAATTCCGGCCCTCAGCCATCGCTGGCCTGCTTGGCAGCGTCGCGGTGGCGGGCGATCAGCCGGTAAACCTCGCGCGCGCCGTCGATGCGGCGAAAGCCGATCGGGATGCGCTGGGTCCGCTGGCGGCGGGTGCCGATGCCCGCGCCGGACAAACTGCGGCGGCGGTTCGTCGAATAGCTGCGCAGTTCCTCGGCAAACCAGACCGAGCCGGGCGCATCGTCATCGAGACTGGGCGCGGTCATCTCGTCATAGCCATAGCGCTTGAGCTTGCGCCGATCCAATGCGGCGGTGGCGATATAGGCCGCCCGGTCCGTCAGCGTGTACCACGACCGGCCCCGCAGATAGGCGTCCCAGAACAGCCGCCCGATGACCAGATACAGCCCGACCGCCACAAAGGGCAGGCCGAACAGCGGAAAGATCAGGCCGATCACCGCGCCGGGGCCGCCGTTGCCCGACCCCATGCCCTGCGACAGGGCGGCGGCGGTCCAGAACACGGCAAAGCCGCCAAAAAACAGGCCAAAGGCCGATTCAAACGAGATCAGGTCGGACCAGATCACCCCGCCGCCGGGTTGCCCCTGCCACAGGATGGTTTCGCCGTCCTCAAGAATGCCGTCCCATCCGGGGGGCGTGGGTGCCATCGGGGCCTCCGGTTGGTTTTGCCAAAGGTGGCAAGCCCCTCGCGCCGGGTCAAGCGGTTAGGCGTCAGGGTCTGTTGCGGCGCGCAGGTCGGCGATCTGCTGCCAGACCGCGCGGGCGTCGTGGATGTGCAGAAAGCCAAAGCTCTGCCTGTGGGTGCGCACGCGGGTCGAGCGCGCGCCCTGCGCCCCGGCGCGGCGATAGCGGTCGACATACACCTCTTGGCGCAGCCAGATCGTGCCCGGCTCCTCATCGACCAGTTGCAGCAGGTTCATCTCGTCCAGCCTGATGCGCTTGAGGCTGCGTTTGCCAAAGGTGTCCGTCGCCAGATAGGCGGCGCGGTCGGTCAGCGTGTACCAGGTGCGCCGGCGCTGCCAGGCTTCGACAAAGATGCGCCCGATGACCATATAGGCGCCCACGGCGATGAACAGGGCGCCGACCACCTCGAACAGGATAAGCCCTTCGGCGCTGCGCGTCACGCCGCTGCTCATCCAGCGCACGCCTTGCAGCCAGGCCCAGGCAAGGCCGGCAAAGATCAGGCCGAACAGGGTTTGGGCCTGCAACAGGTCGCGCCACATCACCGCGCCGGTCGGGCGGTCCTGCCAGTGGATCGTCTCGCCGGGGGCGAGGATGCCCTCCCAGCCGTCGGGGGTGGTGGTCATGGCGCGGCCTCCTTTGGGCTTCGGCAGACGGCGGGCGATTACGCCGGTGCCATCGCGCCGCGCTCGGCCCGCAGGTTGCGCGCCAAGAGGTCCATCGCCGCCATGCGCACCGCGACGCCCATTTCCACCTGTTCCTGAATGACCGAGCGGTTGATGTCGTCGGCGATGGTGCCGTCGATCTCCACGCCGCGGTTCATCGGGCCGGGGTGCATGACGATGGCATCCGGATGGGCAAAGGCCAGTTTCTCGGCGTCGAGGCCATAGCGGTGGTAATACTCGCGCTCGGACGGGATGAAGGCGCCGTCCATGCGTTCCTTCTGCAGGCGCAGCATCATCACCACATCGGCGCCCTTCAGCCCCTCGCGCATGTCGTCGTAAACCTCGCAGCCGA
>CALESR010000381.1 GCA_937907485.1 uncultured Paracoccaceae bacterium
GACCCCGAGCCGCGCCGCCCCCCTCACATCCGCATGCGCGCGCCCTCGGGATCGAACGGCGGCTCGACCGCAATCCGCGCCCGGCGGCGTTCGCCCATGATCTCGACCTCGAAGAGCCCCTCTTCGCCGCGCTCGGCCAGTGCCGCCGGGACATAGCCCTGCGCCATCGACAGCCCGACGTAATGCGCATAGCCGCCCGAGGTCACCCAGCCGACGACCCGCCAGTCGCCCTCGCGCGCCGGATCGGGTTTCGCCACCGCGACGCCCTGCGCATCAAAGCGCGGCGCACCATAGCCATGCGGGGCGCCGATGGTGCCGTAATCCACATCGCCCACCTTGGCCCAGATCGGCTCGTCCGCCATCACGTCCGCCGTGCCCGCCTCGATCACCAGCGACACCCGCCGCCGCTTCGGCCCCTCGTCGCGTTCGCGTGCCGCTGCGGCGCGGCCGATGAAATCGGGCTTTTGCAGCTTGATGAAGCGGTCCATCGAGCCTTCGAACGGCCCGTAAATGGGCCGCAATTCCGCAAACCACGTCGGAAAGTTCTTCTCCAACCGCATCGACAGCAGCGCGCGCATGCCGAAATCGACGATGCCATGCGCCGCCCCTGCCGCCTTGATCGCCAGATAGGCGCGGCGCTGGTGGCTGGGGTGCATCCAGATTTCATAACCCAGATCGCCGGAATAGGTGATCCGGTTGACCATGCAGGGCACGCCCGCGACGTCCATCTCGCGGAAGTCCATGAAGCGGAACGCGGCGTTCGACACATCGGCATCGACCAGCGGCGCCAGCACGTCGCGCGCCTTGGGCCCGCAGATCGACAGGCCGACGAGGTCCATGTGAAAGCGCCGCACCTTGACCGAGCCGTCCTTGGGCAGATGCGCCTCGAACCAGCGCATGTGGTATTTGGACGCCCCCAGCGAGCCCCAGATCAGGAAGCGCGTATCGCTGGCCTTGGCGATGGTGAAATCGCCGATCAGCTTGCCCGCCTCGTTCAGCATCGGCGTCAGCACCAGCCGCCCGATCTTGGGCATGGTGTTGGTCATCAGGTGATCGAGCCAGGCCTCGGCCCCGGCGCCTGTCACCTCGTATTTGGCGAAGTTGGCGATTTCGGTGACGCCCACGCCCTCGCGCGTGGCTTTCACCTCGGCGGCGATATGGGGGAAGTCGTTCGAGCGGTGGAAGCTGGGGATATCATGGGCTTCCGCGGCGCTGGGCGCGAACCACAGCGGCGTCTCCAGCCCCCAGGAATTGCCCATCACCGCATGGTTGTCGCGCGTCATGATGTCATAAAGCGGCGTGGTTTCCTGCGGGCGGGCGGCGGGGAGTTCCTCGTTCGGGAAGCGGATCGAGAAACGGCGCGAGTAGTTCTCGCGCACCTTGGCGTTGGTATAGCGCAGCGTCGCCCATTCGCCATAGCGCGCGACATCCATGCCGAACACGTCATGGCCGGGGTCGCCCGCCGTCATCCAGTTGGCCAGCACGAGGCCGACGCCGCCGCCCTGCGAAAAGCCCGCCATCACCGCGCAGGCCGACCAGAAGTTGGTCAGGCCGGGCACCGGGCCGACCAGCGGGTTGCCGTCGGGGGCAAAGGTGAAGGGGCCGTTGATGACGGTCTTGATGCCCGCCTGTTCGACCGCCGGGAAGTGGCGGAAACCGACCTCGAGCGACGGCGCGATGCGGTCCAGATCGGGGTTGAGCAACTCATGGCCGAAATCCCACGGCGTGTTGATCGGCGACCAGGGTTTGCAGGCTTTCTCGTAAGTGCCCAGCAAGATGCCCTGACGTTCCTGCCGCGTATAGATTTCACCTTTGAAATCAATCACCCCGACCAGTTCGCGCCCGGTGGATTCGTTGAAGTCGATCACCTCCTGCATCGGCTCGGTCAGCAGATACATGTGTTCCATCGCCAAGAGCGGCAGTTCCAGACCGACCATGCGGCCGATCTCGCGCGCCCAGAGGCCACCGGCGTTCACCACATGCTCGCAGCGGATCGGGCCGTTCTGGGTGTGCAGGGTCCACATGCCGTCCGGGGTCTGGGTGATCTCCTTGACCGGATTGCGCAATTCGATCTCGGCGCCCAGCACCTTGGCGGCCTTGGCATAGGCGTGGGTGGTGCCGGACGGGTCCAGATGCCCCTCGACCGGGTCCCAGAGCGCGCCGACAAAGTGCGATTCGTCCATCAAGGGGAACATCGCCTTGGCCTCGGACGGGGTGATGAGTTCGGTTTCCATCCCCAGCGTGCGGCCGCGTGCGTGGGTCATGCGCAGGAAGTTCATGCGTTCCGGGCTGTCGGCCATCATCACGCCGCCGGTCAGGTGCAGGCCGCAGGACTGGCCGGAAATCGCCTCCAGCTCCTGATACAGCGACACCGTATAGGCCTGCAGCCGCGCCACATTGGGATCGCCGTTCAACGTGTGAAAGCCGCCCGCCGCGTGCCAGCTGGAGCCCGAGGTCAGTTCCGAGCGCTCGATCAGCAGGACGTCTTTCCAGCCCGCCTTGGCGAGGTGATAGAGCACCGAGCACCCCACAACCCCGCCGCCAATCACCACCGCACGATAGGTCCGCGTCATTGGTTTCCTCCCTGGGCCACCGCATGGCAGCCGATGTTCAATAGATGCGCCCTGAGCGCGGATTTCAGGCCCGGGTCCGTGGCCCGGCTGGTGACATAGGGCAGGCCGGGGCGTTCCGACGTCCAGCCGACCACGACAAGGCCCTGCGCGCAAGGCTCGAACCGCAGGGCCAGTTGCCACGAGCGGCAGTCGATGGCGGCGATGTCGGCGCGCCCCTCGGCCACGGCGCGGACCGAGGCGCGGTGGCTGCCGGTTTCCACACAGCCCACCGCGAGCGTGCAAGGGTCGGCGCCCAGATCGTCCCACAGGCCCAGACAGCCCGAGAGCGAGTCGCGCTCGTTGATCGCGAGGCGCTGGCCCGCCAGCGGCACCAGCGCGGGGCCGGGGCCATCGGGCACCGGGGCGACGGCACCCGACCGTGCCACCAGCGCCGAGCGATAGAACGGCCCGCGCCCGCCCGGATAGGCGCTGTAATCGGGCTGCGCCAAGGGTTCGAGCCAGTCGATCAACCCGCGCGACAAGGGCCCCCAGCAGCACTGGCTGAACACCAGCGCCGGGTCGCGGAAATAGGCGTCGCTGCAGGTCCAGTCGATCTGGCCCAGCGCCTGTGGCAAGACAGACGGCGCCGCCGCACGAACCCGCGCCCAGTCGGCGGCGGTCTCGTCGCGGCACTCGGCCCAATCATACATCGGCAGGCTGACCAGCATCGCGCTCATGCCGCGCGCCGCCCGGCATCGGGCGTCTGGCGCAGCACCGGATGCACCACCGGCTCCTTGGCCACCAGCCCCCAGCGGCGCCAGAGCGCGCGGTAATTGGGAAACACATAGCCCTGATTGATCGCCTGCCACTCGGCCCGCCGCTCGGCATAGAGCCGGGGCAGCGCATACCACGGCGCCTGCGGCAGCGTGTGGTGCACGATGTGCAGGTTGTTGAACAGGTAAAGCCAGGCGAGCGGCGAGGATTCGACGATGATCGTGCGGCCGTCGGGCGCCTCGTGCCAGCGATGCTCGGCAAAGGTGCGCAGCGAAATCAGCGACAACGACGGCCAGACCACGGCCAACAGATAGAGCCACAGCGGGATCCCCATCGCCCAGACCAGCGCCAGCACCAGCGCCACCGCGGGCAGATGCAGCAGCCACGCCCGCCGCACCCCGCGCACATTGTCGCGCAGCAAGGTGACCTCGCCCAGCAGAAAGCCATAACAGCCCAGCAGCGGACCCAGAATCACCCGGCCCAGCAGCGTGTTGTTCACCTGCAGCACCGCCTGAAGCCAGCGCGGCAGGCGATCATGCTGCCACCGCGCGCGATAATAGGATTCGGGGTCGTCAAAGGGATCGGTCAGGCGTTCGTCATGGTGATGCGCCAGATGCGTCGCCTTGTAGCGCCGGTAAGGATAGACCAGCGAGGGCGGCACGGCGACCAGCGCCTCGTTGACCAGCCGGTTGCGCGTCGGATGGCCGTGCAGACACTCATGCACCAGCGACGACTGCAGCGCAGCCAGCACCGCCATGACCGGCAACGCCAGCCAAGGCGCCACCGGCCACACCCAGAAACCCGCCGCCAACCAGCCGCCATAGGCCAGCGCGATCATGCCCAGGGTGGGCCATTCCAGCCGCATCGATGCCTCCGTGATTTGCGCCCCACTGTCGCCCAAAGCGGCGCGGCGGCAAGGCGCGTTTGCGCCTCACAATGATCCGGGATTGACGCCTATGGTCAACGATGTTTACTGATGTCAACAAATCGAGCCCCGCTGCCATGTCCAAACGCCAGACCGCTGCCCTGTTTCGCACCCGACTCGCCCTGCTGCAAACACAGTCGGGGCTGACGCAATCGGCCTTTGCGCAACAGATCGGCATCGACCGCTCGGCGCTGTCGCAACTGACCTCGGGGCAGAACCCCCGCCTGCCGCGCGCCGAAACGCTGATCGCCCTGTCGCAACGGTTTCAGGTCTCGGCCGACTGGATCCTCGGCCTGACCGATGACCGCGGCCTCAGCGCGCAGGTGCTCTCGGCGGTGGAAACCGAACAGGCGCTCGACAGCGAAAACCGCACGGCGATGGAACGCTGGCACGTCGAGGCGACCGGCCAGAAGGTGCGCTATGTCCCGGCCTGGCTGCCCGACCTGATGCGCACCCCGGCGGTGATCGCCTATCAGGCGCAGGCCTCGGATCAGGAACGCCGCCGCCTGCAACGCCAGACCGACCGCCGCCTGACCGTCTCGCGCATGCCGGAATCCGATATCGAAATGTGCATGCCCTTGCAAACACTGGCGATTTTTGCGGCGGGCGGCGGCAACTGGACCGGGCTGCGCGCCACCGACCGCCGCGAGCAACTGGCGCATATCGCCACGACGGTCGACGAACTCTATCCGGCCTTCCGCATGTATCTCTTCGACGGCCGCAAACGCTTTGCCCCGCCGATGACGATCTTCGGCTATGAAAAGGCGGCGGTCTATACCGGCGAAACCTATCTGCTGATCCGCGCCAAGCAACTGATCCGCGACCTCGCGCAGGGGTTCGACGCGCATATCCGCCACGCCGAGATCCACGCCCACGAAGCCGCCGCCTGGGTGCGCCGGTTGCAGGTCGAATAAGAAAAGGGGGCATTCTGCCCCCCTCTTGGCTGCGCCAATTCACCCCCCTGAGGATATTTGCAGAGCAAAGAGAGGGGGCGGGATTTCCCATCTTTGCTCTCTAAATATCCACGGGGTTTCCAAAGGGGCCCGTGGGCCCCTTGGCGGGGGTGTGGGGGCGGCCCCCACCGGGCGCGAGGGGGCTCGATGCCCCCGAACGCCCGTTCCTATCGCCTCTCCGCCAGCTTCGCTGCGTCCCACAACGCATCCATCTCGGCCAGATCGCTGTCCTCGGGGCGCCGACCCTGTTCCGCCAGTGCCGCCTCGATGAACCGGAATCGCCGCACGAACTTGTCATTCGCGGCGCGCAGCGCCGCCTCCGGGTCGATCTGCAGATGCCGCGCCAGATTGGCCATGACAAACAGAAGATCGCCGTATTCCTCGAACCGGTCCTCGGGCGCCGCCTCGATCAACTCGCGCGCCTCCTCGGCGATCTTGTCGACCACCTGCGCCACCTCGGGCCAATCGAACCCTACCCGCGCTGCGCGCTTTTGCAGCTTGACCGCGCGGGTCAGCCCGGCGTGGCCCAGGGGCACATCATCGAGCACCCCGCCCTGTGCCCGCCCCGCCCGCTCGGCCGCCTTGACCGTTTCCCAGGCCAGGGTCTGCGCGGCGGCATCGTCGATCACCGTCTCGCCGAACACATGCGGATGGCGGGCGATCATCTTGTCGCTAATCCCGCGCACCACGTCGTTCAGGGTGAACAGCCCAGCCTCCTCGGCCATCTGCGCGTGATAGACCGACTGGAACATCAGGTCGCCCAACTCGCCCTGCAAACCCGGCCAATCCTGTCGCGCGATGGCATCGGCAACCTCATAGGCCTCTTCGATCGTATAGGGCGCGATCGAGTCGAAATCCTGCTCCAGATCCCAGGGGCAGCCGCCCTCGGGCGCGCGCAGCCGGGCCATGATGGCGCGCAGCCGGGGCAGCCCGCCGTCAGGGTCGTGGATCAGCGGATCGTCGGTCATGGGCTCATCCGGGGTTTGACGTCTTTCTATCCCCCGGATGGTGGCCAATGTCCATTGTCTGGCGTCAAGCCGGTCTCAGAACCGGAACATGCCGCGCAGGCTGACGGTGTCATGTTCGATGGAGACCGTCTGGCCCAGCCCGTCGGGATTGTCGCCCGAGAACCGGCGCGTGACATATTGCAAGCCGACGGTAAAGCGGCGGCTGACCTGATATTCGGCCCCGAGACCGACGTGATAGCCGCCCAGCGACCATTGGCTGGCGCCGCCCATCTCGAAATAGGTGCCCATCGACAGACCTGCGACGCCATAAAGCTGAAAGTTGCCCCAGGCGTGGCCGATCCGGCCGCTGAGGTCGAACATGTCATCCAGCCCGGCGGTGGCGAACCCGGTGACGCGCTGGTCAATGTTGTAATAGGCCAGTTCGCCGCCGAAAACCCAGGTGCCGTACTGACGGGTATAACCGCCAAAGGCGCCAAAATCCGAACCCTCGATGAACGAGAAGGTGCCGGTTGGCGGGTTGGCAAAGGTCATCTCGCCGCTTCCGTGCCGCGAGTAGGACAGGCCGGCATAGGCGCCGGTCCAGATGGCAACCGGCGCGGCAATCGGCATCGGCGCGATCTCGACGACAGGTTCGGTATAGCCGCTGGCGAGGGCGGGCGAGCCCAGGATGGCAAGAGGGGCGACAAAAGCACTGGACAGGGCAAAGAAACGAGTCATGGCGTATCCTCGAATAAAAGTTGTCCCTGACCCATTCTAACACAATCTTGGCGTGGCCACCGGTCCTTGCGGTCGCATAAGCGGTTTTGAGCCTGCGGTTGTGCAGGGGGGCGAGAATCGGGTATCCCTCGGGCATCCATGAACAGGAAGCCATCATGCCCGTCCTCAACCGTATCGCCGACTATGCCACCGACATGACGGAATGGCGCCGCCACCTGCACCAGCAGAAGCCGCGCAAGACTCGCTCACCGCCGCGGCGCTGG
>CALESR010000382.1 GCA_937907485.1 uncultured Paracoccaceae bacterium
TTGGGCGTGATCTTGAGCAGGCCGGCGTCGAGGGCGTCGCGGTAGCGGCGCATCGCGTCGGTCAGCGAGCCGTCCAGCAAGCCGCGGTTGATGCGGTCGGCGATGGTGTCCTGCGCCAGATAGGGGTTCACCGTCGTTGCGCCGCAGCCGATCAGCACCGAGAAATAATGCGGGTCGATGCATTCGGCCGAGCGCACGTTGATGCTGGTGAAGGTGCGCAGCCCCTTGCGGGTCAGCCACGAATGCACGGCGCTGGTGGCAAGGATCATCGGCATCGGCACGCGGCCGGGGCCCTGATGGTCATCGCTGAGCACGATATGCGACGAGCCCGAACGCACGGCGTCCTCGGCCTCGGCGCGGATGCGTTCCAGCGCCAGCCGCAGGGCATCCTCGCCCGCGCCCTCGGCAAAGGTGCAGTCGATGGTGGCCAGCGCCTCGCCGAACTGGCGGGCCATGACCTTGAATTCCTCATTGGCGATGAAGGGCGATTCCAGCACCAGAATTTCGGTCTGCGCGCTGGATTCGTCGAGCACGTTCTTCAGGTTGCCAAAGCGGGTTTTCAGGCTCATCACCCGCGCCTCGCGCAGGGAGTCGATCGGCGGGTTGGTGACCTGCGAGAAGTTCTGGCGGAAATAGTGGCTGAGCGGGCGGTAAACCTTTGACAGCACGGCAGGCGGCGTGTCGTCGCCCATCGAGGCGATCATTTCCTTGCCGTCCTCGGCCATCGGCGTCAGGACCTGCTCGATTTCCTCCATCGTATAGCCAGCGGCCAGATGGCGGCGGCGCAGCTCCTCGCCGGAATACAGCGCCTGTTCGGGCACATCGGCCAGCATGGAGTTCAGGTCGATGATCTTTTCGATCCAGTCGCCAAAGGGCTGGCTGGCGGCCAGACGGTCCTTGATTGCGGTGTCGCGGTAGAGTTTGCCGTCCTTCATGTCGACGGCGATCATCTGGCCCGGCCCCAGCGCGCCCTTTTCGCGCACGGCCATTTCATCGACGGGCACCATCCCGGCCTCGGACCCGGCGATCAGCATGCCGTCGCCGGTGACGACATAGCGCATCGGGCGCAGCCCATTGCGGTCGAGGCCGCCGCAGACCCAGCGGCCATCGGTCATCGCCAGCGCGGCGGGGCCATCCCAGGGCTCCATCACCGAGTTGCAATAGGCATACATGTCCTGCCAGGCCTTTGGCAGTTCGACGGTGGTTTTCGACCAGGCCTCAGGGACCAGCATGGTCTTTGCCATCGGCGCCGACCGCCCGCCGCGCACCAGAACCTCGAACACCGCATCGAGCGCGCCCGAGTCGGAGGTGCCGGCCGGGATGATCGGCTTGATGTCCTCGGCCATCTCGCCAAAGGCGTTCGAGGCCATGCGGATTTCGTGGCTGCGCATCCAGTTGACGTTGCCCTTCAGCGTGTTGATCTCGCCGTTATGGGCCAGCATGCGGAACGGCTGCGCCAGCCACCACTGCGGGAAGGTGTTGGTGGAATAGCGCTGATGATAGATCGCAAAGGCCGAGATGAAGCGGTCATCCATCAGGTCGGGGTAGAAGGTCGCCACCTGCTCGGCCAGCATCATGCCCTTGTAGATGATCGAGCGGCACGACAGGCTGCAGAGGTAGAGGCCCTGAATCTGCGCGGCGATGGCGGCTTTCTCGATCCGGCGGCGGATGATGTAGAGCTCGCGCTCGAAGGTTTCCTCGTCGCTGCCCTTGGTGTTCTTGATGAGGATCTGCTCGATTTCGGGGCGGGTGGCGTTGGCCTTGTCGCCCAGAACCGAGGTATCCACCGGCACATGCCGCCAGCCATAGATATAATGGCCCATGCGCAGCACTTCGGTTTCGACGATCGTGCGGCAGCGCTCCTGCGCGCCGAAATCGGTGCGCGGCAGGAACACCTGACCGACGGCGATCAGCGCGTTCTGGTCGGGTTCATGGCCGGTGCGGCGGACCTGATCGTAAAAGAACGGCACCGGGATCTGCACATGGATGCCCGCGCCGTCGCCGGTCTTGCCATCGGCATCGACGGCGCCGCGGTGCCAGACCGCTTTCAGCGCGTTGATGCCGTTGACCACCACCTGCCGCGAGGGTTTGCCGCTGATCGCCACCACAAGGCCCACGCCGCAGGACGCGTGTTCGTCCTCGGTCTTGTAGAGCGAGTTGGCGTCCATCCACGCGCGCTTGGCTTCTTCGGCGGCGACCCAGCTTTGATCGTAAACGGTCATGGCGTTCTCCTTATTCTTCGCTGGCCAGCAGGCTGAATGTGTCGATGCAGTCCTGACGGGTCATCAGTCTGCGCCCGTCGCCGGCATAGGCATAGCTGTCGGGCTTGTGGTCGATATAGATCTCGTTGCTCATCGTCAGACCGTTGGGGTCATCAAAGAGGCCGATGGGCAGTTCGGTGTCGCCGGAATAGGGCCCCTCGGCGGTGACGCGGAAAAACAGGTTCGAGCCGCAGTCACGGCACCAGGCCCGCATCGCCCAGGGGCTGGACTGGCGGGTGGCGATGTGGTCCTCGCCCGTCCAAGTGATGTTGCCGGTGGGCACGGTGATGCCCAGCAGGGCCGAGCCGGTCCAGCGGCGGCACATTTCGCAATGGCAGGCGCCAAAGGTGGTTTTGGTCAGCTCGGCGGTGAAGCGCACCGCGCCGCAGAGGCAACCGCCGGAACGGATCAGGCTCATCCCCGGCCCTCCGTGCTGGGCAGCGCGCTCATCATCTCGCCGCAGCCGTGGCGGGGTGTGGTGTCGCCAAAGCCGGGCTGGCCGGGGCGGTGGAACGACACCGGCGAGCCGTCGCGCGTGGAGGTGCCCTCGGCGGTGGTGGTGGTGCGCTCGCCCGCGAAAAAGCGCCGCAGGCTGGCCGAGACGAATTCCTGCCCACGCGATTCCAGCAGCACGGCGCCGTTCGGCCCCTTCATGCGAAAGATGTATTCGGTGCGCAGCAGGGGTTCGCCGCCGATGTCGATGCTGTCGCCGGTCAGCCGGTCCCAGCCCTCGACCCGGACCTGCCGCCCGCCGCCCAGATCGATGTCGAAGGCATAGGAATCACTGCCGGTGTCCAGCAACGTGCTGATCGAGGCCGGATCGAACATCGGTTGCACGGTGACCTCGGACTGACCGCTGAGCAGATGGGTCGAGGTGACCCACTGCGCCTCGGCGTCGATGCGGCTCTCATAAAACGGGCCGTCCTCGTTGAAATCGACGCGCCAGCGGTCGCCGGGATGCGCCTCGCAGGTAAAGTGCTGCTCGACGGTGCAATCGCGGCTTTGCACCGTCAGATAGGCGGTGCAGCCCGCGGGCGGGGCATAGGTCTGCGCCGTCGCCGGGCCTGCCAGCAGCAGGGCGCAGGTCAGGACGAAACGAGTGGTCATGCGGCCCCCTTTCTGCATCCCGGATTTATTCGGCGGCGACGGCGGCGGGTTGCGCCATCCATGCCAGCATCGCATCGGCGGCCTCGCGCCCGTCGCGAATCGCCCAGACGACCAGCGACGCACCGCGCACGATGTCGCCCACGGCAAAGACGCCGGGAATCGCGCTCATATGCGTGGTGTGATCGCAGCGGATGGTGCCCCAGCGGGTGACGGTCAGTTCGGGCACGTTCCACAGCGAGGGCAGCGATTCGGGTTCAAAGCCCAGCGCCTTGATGACCAGTTCGGCGGGCTCGACATAATCGGCGCCCTCGATCTTTTCCGGCGAGCGCCGACCCGAGGCATCAGGCGCCCCCAGCCGCATCTTTTCGACCAGCACGCCGCTGACCTTGCCGTTGCCCTCGAACCCGGCGGGGGCGGTCAGCCAGACGAATTCGACGCCCTCTTCCTCGGCGTTCTGCACCTCGCGCTGCGAGCCGGGCATGTTGTCGCGGTCGCGCCGATAGAGGAGCTTCACGCTGTCCGCGCCCTGCCGGACGGCGGTGCGCACGCAGTCCATCGCGGTGTCGCCGCCGCCGATGACCACGACGCGCTTGCCCGCGGCGTTCAGGAGGCCCGAGTCATAGTCTGGCACGTCGTCGCCAAAGCTGATGCGGTTCGAGGCGGTCAGATAGTCCAGCGCCTTGACGATCCCCGGCAGTTGCGCGCCGCGCCCGTCCAGATCGCGGGATTTATAGACGCCGGTGGCGATCAGCACCGCGTCGTGCTGGCCGCGGATGGCGTCAAAGCTGAGATCCTCGCCCACGGTGCAGTTGAGGACAAAGCGCACACCGGCGGCTTCCAGTTGCTCGATCCGGCGCATGACGACGGGCTTTTCCAGCTTGAAG
>CALESR010000383.1 GCA_937907485.1 uncultured Paracoccaceae bacterium
CGCCGCAAGGTTGAGGTCAGGCCACAGCGGATCGTTGGGCTCGATCAGGCTGCCATCCTCCCGGATGCCCGCACACATCCGCGCCCAGAGGGCCTGTGACAAGGCCAAGCCCTCGATGGGCGCATCTGCCGCCAAGGCCTCGCGCAACACAGGCAGCAAAAAGCCGGTGTGCCGGGATGCGCCGTCAAAGGCGACGCGGCGCACGGTGTCGACAATGGCCGGGTTCGAAAACCGCCGGTCGATCAGCGACACATAGGCCTGCGGGGTCATGTCAGGGACTGGATGCACATGCGGCGCGATCTCGGTCAGCGCCAGTTTGCGAAACAGCGGCCCGACCAGCGGATGCGCCATGCTGGCGGAAATCGTGCCCAGCGACAGCAACTCGCCGGGGTTCGAGATCACCTGATGGCCGCCGTTCAGAATGCGGATCTTCATCGCCTCATAAGCGTGGACCTGATCGGTAAAGGTGGCGCCGACGCGGTCCCAATCAGGCCGACCGGCGCAGAATTCGTCCTCGATCACCCATTGGCGGA
This sequence comes from uncultured Paracoccaceae bacterium, assembly GCA_937907485.1. Taxonomy (GTDB): domain Bacteria; phylum Pseudomonadota; class Alphaproteobacteria; order Rhodobacterales; family Rhodobacteraceae; genus Pararhodobacter. The sequence goes on from CALESR010000383.1 coordinate 534, forward strand.
AGTTTTCATGCGTGACCGGTACGGCATCGTCGACACCCAAGGAGCTGGCCAGCGCGCGCTCGGTCTCGCCGGTGGCGGGGACGATGCAATCGACCATCGAATTGGGGAAGGTGCAGTGCGCATCAATCCAGTCGGCCAGCGCCGAGTCGGTCAGCCGGGCCAGCCCCACCACTGTTTGCCGCAGGATGGCACCATTGCCCTGTAGGTTGTCGCAGCTTTGCCCGGTGAATGGCCCCAACCGCCGCTCGCGCCGCAGTCGCAGTGCCGCGACGATCGCGCCAAACGCGGTGCGGGGTGTGGCGGGGTGGGCGGCGTCGTGTTGGATGTCTGGGTGCGTGGCATCGAAGGCGCGGGTGACGGGATCGAGATAATAGCCCCCCTCCGTCACCGTCAGCGCCACGATGCGGATGGCGGGATCGGCCATCCGCGCGATGAGCGGGGCATTGCCGTCCGTGATCGGCACATAGCCGATCATCGAGCCGACCACCTCGACCGCGCGGCCAGACGGGTCCAGTTCGATCAGCGTCGTCAAATAATCCTGCGCGGCCAGTTTCTGGCGCTGCTCTTCATCATAGGCGCGAACCCCGGCACCCAGAATCGCCCAGTCCAGCGCCAGACCCTGCTGCATCAACCGGTGAAGATACCAAGCCTGATGCGCGCGGTGGAAATTGCCCAGCCCGATATGCACGATGCCGGGGCGCAGCGCGGCGCGGTCATAGGCCGGGCGCAGCACGTCGGGCGGCAGGTTGGGGAGGGTATCGTTCGACAGGATCATCTCAGCTCATCCAGTTCCCGCCATCGACATTGTATGTCTGGGCGACGATGTAATCGGCCTCGGGCGTGGCGAGGAAGATCGCCATGCCGGTCAGATCCTGCGCGGTGCCCATGCGGCCAAAGGGCACGGCGGCGCCGACCTCGCGCTTTTTCTGGCCCCGGGGTTTGCCCTCGTATTTTGCAAAGAAGGCATCGACGCCGTCCCAGTGTTCGCCGTCCACCACGCCGGGCGCGATTGCGTTGACGTTGATGCCGTGGGCGATCAGGTTCAGCCCCGCCGATTGCGTCAGGCTGATGACCGCGGCCTTGGTCGCACAATAGACGGCCACCAAGGCTTCGCCCCGCCGCCCCGCCTGACTGGCCATGTTGATGATCTTGCCGCCCCCGCCCTGCGCGATCATTTGCCGGGCGACGGCCTGCATCGTGAACAGCGTGCCAGCGACGTTGATGGCAAAGCAGCGGTCGTAATCGGCGCGGGTGATCTCGGCAATCGGCGCGGCGGTGAAGATGGCGGCGTTGTTGACCAGAATGTCGATGCGGCCCAGCCCATGCACGGTCTGCGCGACGGCGGCATCGATGCTGTCTTGCCGCGTCACATCCATCTCGATGGCCAGCGCGCCGATCTCGGCAGCGGTGGCGCGGGCGCGGGTGATGTCGATGTCGGCAATCGCCACGCGCGCGCCTTCGCGGAGGTAGGCCTCGGCCATGACACGTCCGATGCCCCGCGCGGCGCCAGTAATCAGCGCGGTTTTGCCCAACAGACGTGTCATGCGATGCGAAGCCCCTGTGCGTCGAAACGGTGCAGATGCGCCAGATCCGGCGTCAGATGGATGGTGTCGCCATAGTGCAGCGCCACCTCGCCGCCCGCGCGGACGGTGACGGGATCAGCGATGCCATCGATGGCGACGTGAAAGAACGTGTCCGAGCCCAGATGTTCCGACACCCCGATCCGCCCGGTCCAGGTGCCGCCTGCGGGCGTGACGGTCAGATGTTCGGGGCGGATGCCGATGGTCGTGGCGCCGTGCTTGGCAGCCTCGGCGCCGCCGATCAGGTTCATCTTTGGCGAGCCGATGAAGCCCGCGACAAAGGTGTTGCGTGGAGCACGATACAGGTCCAGCGGGCTGCCGACCTGTTCAATATGCCCGGCGCGCAGCACCACGATCTTGTCGGCCATGGTCATCGCTTCGACCTGATCGTGCGTGACATAAATCATCGTCGTCGCCAGACGCTTGTGCAACTCGCTGATTTCCAGGCGCATTCCGACACGCAGCGCGGCGTCCAGATTGGACAGGGGTTCATCGAACAGGAACGCCGAAGGCTCGCGCACGATGGCGCGGCCGATGGCGACGCGCTGGCGCTGGCCGCCCGACAATTGCCCGGGCCGGCGGTCCAGATAATCGGTCAGGTTCAGCACCTTGGCGGCAGCGTTGACACGCTTGTCCTGCTCCTCGGCCGTCATGCCCGCCATCCGCAGTGGAAAGGCGATGTTCTTGCGTACCGACATATGCGGATAAAGCGCATAGGACTGGAACACCATCGCCAGCTTTCGCTGGGCCGGTGGGGTGCTGGTGGCGTCAACGCCATCGATGCGGATTGCCCCGCCCGAGACATCCTCGAGCCCCGCGATCAGCCGCAGCAGGGTGGATTTCCCGCAGCCCGACGGCCCGACGAACACCACAAATTCGCCGTCCTCGATGGTCAGGTCCAGCGGTGGAATGACCTCGGTCTCGCCAAAGGCCTTGCGGACCTTGTCCAGAATGATGCGTCCCATGTCGGTGTTCCTTACTTGACGGCGCCAAAGGTCAGGCCGCGCACCAGTTGTTTCTGGCTGAACCAGCCCATGATGAGGATCGGCGCGATGGCCATGGTCGAGGCCGCGCTGAGCTTGGCATAGAACAGGCCCTCGGGGCTGGAATAGCTGGCGATGAAGGCCGTCAGAGGGGCGGCGCTGGTGGTGGTCAGCGTCAGCGTCCAGAAGGCCTCGTTCCATGCCAGAATGATGTTCAGAAGGATCGTCGAGGCGATGCCGGGGATCGCCATCGGCGTCAGCACATACAGGATCTCGGCCCGCAAACCGGCGCCATCCATGCGCGCGGCTTCCAGAATCTCGCCCGGAATCTCGCGAAAATAGGTGTAGAGCATCCAGATGATGATCGGCAGGTTGATCATCGTAAGGATCGCAATCATCGCCAGTTTGGTATCCAGCAGGCCGAAGTGGATCAGCACCAGACGGATCGGATACAACACGCCGACGGCTGGCAGCATCTTGGTGGACAGCATCCACATCAGGATGTCCTTGGTCCGGCGCGAGGGCACAAAGGCCATCGACCATGCCGCTGGCACCGCGATCACGATACCCAACAGCGTCGATCCCACCGCCAGCGCCACCGAGTTCCACAGATACCGCAGGTAATTCGAGCGCTCTTGCACGACGGCGTAATTCTCCAGCGTCCAGTCGAAATTCAGGAACACCGGCGGGTCGCTGATCGCCTGCGCCTCGGTCTTGAAGCTGGTCAGCACAGTCCAGAGGATCGGAAAGAAGATCATCAGCCCGATGGCCCAGGCGAGGGCCGTGGTGATCGTCTTGCGCCGGGTTGTGACGGAACGGGCCATATGCGTCTCTCCTCAGGCGTCGAGGTTCTTGCCAACCACGCGCATCAGGCCGATGGCGATGATGTTGGCGAGGATGACGGCGATGATGCCTCCAGCCGATCCGAGGCCGATGTTCTGGCTCTCGATGATGCGCTGATAGACCAGATAGGTCAGCGTCCGGGTGCCAAAGGCGCCGCCGGTGGTGACGAAGATCTCGGCAAAGATCGACAGCAGGAAGATCGTCTGGATCAGGATGACAACGGTGATCGCTCGGGCCAGATGCGGCAGGATGATGTGGCCAAAACGACTGAGCGCTCCGGCGCCATCCATCTCGGCGGCCTCCAGTTGTTCGCTGTCCAAGGATTGCACGGCGGTTAGCAGGATCAGCGTGGCAAAGGGCAGCCACTGCCAGGACACGATCAGGATGATCGACAGCATCGGCGCCTCGGCCAGCCAGTCGATGGGTTGCAGGCCCAGCGCCGTTGCCAGATGCGCGAACAGGCCGTTCACCGGGTTCATGAACATGTTCTTCCACACCAGCGCCGACACGGTGGGCATGACGAAGAAGGGCGCGATCACCAGAATGCGTACCACGCCCTGTCCCCAGATCGGCTGGTCCAGCAACAGCGCCAGCAACACGCCACCAAGGACAGTGATGAGCAGAACGCCGCCGACAAGGCGCAATGTGGTGAGAATCGATTCCAGAAACGAGCTGGAGGTGACAAAGCGGACATAGTTGTCAAAGCCCTGGCAGCATTCGTAAATACCGCGCAGAGGCCGGTAATCCATCGTCGAGAAATACAGGGTCAGGATCAGCGGAACCAGCATCCAGACCAGCAGCAGGAAAACAGCCGGGGCCATCATGGCGCGGGCGGCAATGCGCGAATGGTGCGTGGCCATGGTTCACCTCTGAGGCAGGGGGGCGGCCCCGGTTGCCCGGGACCGCCGTTGAGAGATCAATAGCCTGCGGCTTCCATCTCTTCGGTCGCCAGCGCCTGCGCCTGAGCCAGTGCATCGGTAGCCGAGACCTGACCCGCCAGCGCCGCCGAGAAGATCTGCCCGACCTGCGTGGCAATGCCGGCAAACTCGGGGATCGCAACGAACTGCACGCCGGTATAGGGGACCGGGTCAACCGTGGGGTTGGTCGGATCGGCCGACAGGATCGAGTCCAGCGTCATCTGCGCGAAGGGCGCAGCGGCCAGATACTCGGGGTTGGCATAAAGCGAGGCGCGGGTTCCCGGAGGCACGTTGGCCCAACCCTCACGCTCGGCCACCAGAGCGGTATAGGCCGAACTGGTCGCCCAGGCGATGAACTGGCGCGCAGCATCGGGGGCATCGGACGAGGCCGGAACGGCCAGCGCCCAGGCCCAGAGCCAGTTGCCACGGCGGCCCAGACCATTGTCCGGCGCCAGCGCAAAGCCGACATTCGCGGCAACCTGGCTGTCGGTCGGGTTGGTCACGAAGGACGCGGCGACGGTCGCGTCGATCCACATGCCGCAATGGCCGGTCTGGAACAGCGCCAGGTTTTCGTTGAAGCCGTTGTTGGCGGCGCCGGGCGGGCCATAGCTGTTCATCAGGTCGAGGTAGAAGTTCAGCGTGTTCGCCCAGGCCTCGCTGTCGAATTGCGGGCGCCAGTCGGCGTCGAACCAGCGCGCGCCAAACGAGTTGGACATGGCGGTGAGGAAGGCCATGTTCTCGCCCCAACCAGCCTTGCCGCGCAGGCAAACGCCATAGATTTCCTGCTCGCGGTTGGTCATCGCAGCGGCCGCTTCGCGGATGAAGGTCCAGGTGGGCGCTGCGGGCATTTCCAGCCCGGCGGCAGCCATCAGGTCGGTGCGATACATCACCATCGAGCTCTCGCCATAGAAGGGCGAGGCATAGAGCGTGCCTTCGTGCGACAGGCCAGCCCGCATCGCAGGCAGCAGGTCGCCGATGTCGTAATCGGCGCCCAGATCGTCGAGCGACAACAGCCAGTTCTGTGCTGCCCAGATTGGCGCCTCGTATTGGCCGATGGTGACGACGTCATACTGACCGCCACCCGTGGCGATGTCGGTCGTCACGTTCTGGCGCAGGACGTTTTCTTCCAGTGTGACCCATTCGACCTCGATCCCCGGATGGGATGCTTCGAACGCGTCGGTCAGACCCTGCATGCGGATCATGTCGCCGTTGTTGACGGTTGCAATGGTGATGGTCTCGGCAAAGGCCGCGCCGGACAAAAGTCCCAGTGCGGTCGTCGCCCAAAAGGCGTGCTTCAGTTTCATCCGAATTCCTCCCGTGGCTCGTGGATGCGCCGCGGTCAGCTAAGGCCAGCAAAAGACGTGAGTCAATTAAAAAGTTTACGCCCGTAAAATTAAATCTTGCCGCACGGCAGCAATTCTACGCCGAGGCCCGCAGCACCAACTTGCCCTCGAACAGGATTTCGGGCCTCTCGCCCGGCTGTTTTCCCTTGTCGATCAAGGAAAGCAGCATCTCGACACTGCGTTCTGCGATTGCAGCATAGTCCTGCGCAACCGTCGTCAGTGTCGGGCAGGTAAAGCGCGAGAACGGGTGGTCGTCATGCCCCGCCACGCGCAACGCGCAGCCACTCCCCAGTCCGACGCGCAGCCCTGATTCATACGCTGCGGCCAGCAGCCCGATGGCCAGACGGTCGTTGCTGCACAGGATGGTATTGGTGACGAACTGCCCTTCTGCGATCGCCGTCAGACCGCCACGAAAGCCGATTTCTTCGAAATTCCAGCCTTCACCGTCGATTTTCAGGATCTCGGGCGTCAGGCCCAACCGCTCCATCGTCTCGACATAGGCGTTACGGCGGCGGTTGGCGTTAGGGTTGGTGGGGTTGCGCATCTCGAAAAATACTGGTGGTTCGCCCGATCGCGACAGGTATTCGACCATCACGCCCGTCGCCTGGATGTTGTTATGGCCGACGAACCCGTCACCCAATGACCTGATATTGCTGTCAAAATGAATGGTTGGAACGCTTTCGCAAAAGGCCTCGATCCGCGCGCGGTCCGAGGTGCGGCCCAAGGGCGCCAGCAGAACCCCTGCCGGCTTGATCGAGCGCAGCGAGTCGAGGTTGCCGATCTCCTGTTCCGGGTCGCCATGCGAGCTGAGCAGGATCGGGCGAAACCCGGACGCAATCACCAAGGTTTCGATGTTTCGGGCAATTTCGGCAAAAAATGGGTCGGCGAGGTAGGGCACGACAACGCCGATATTCTTGGTCAGTCGCCGGTTCTGGTTCACCGCATAGATGTTCGGCCGGTAATCCCACGCCTCGAGCGCTGCCTCGATCCGCTCGCGCGTCGAGGCGCGCACGCTGTCGGGATCGTTGAAATACTTGGACACCGTCGGCCGCGAGAGTCCGCTGACCTCGGCGAATTCCTCCATGTTCCGGATCTTGCGGGTGTTCATGTGCTTCTCTGTCCCCGTGGTATCGGCGCGGTTCGACGGCGACGGGATCTGGTGTTTGTAAATTTACGCGCGATAATCATTAGAAAGAATAGGAAAATTCTCCCCTCAGGGTCAAGCAATAGGTGCCTGTAATGAGAGGCAGGGCAGACGCGACAAGTTTCGAACGGCACACCGCCTATCGGTGGAATTGGGCCGCGTGCAGCGGGATGGCGTTCCTTGCGCAAAGGCATAGGCAGCACTGGACAGCAGCCCGCGATGTGATCCAGATCAGCGTTGGCTGGATGAAGGTCGCATAGAGATACCTTCGCAGTCAGACCCGGTGCAAGGCCGCGCGGGGGTCAGGAGCAGGACTTGAACGATCTGAAGCAACCCCGGACAACACCCTTCGCCGATCAGGACGGGCCGCCCACGGGCAACGGACTGCCCGCACTGATTCCGCCAGGGCCGATGCCTTCGCCGCGCCGTCGACGCTGGCCTTGGACGGTCGGCGCGCTTTTGGTGGTTGGTGCCGTCCTTGGTCTGATCTGGCAGCCTTGGGTCACCCAGCCCCAGAGGGTGAGTGTCGAGGTGGCAGCCCTCGCACCGGCAACCCGGCTTCTGGCCGTCAACGGTCGCATTGCCGCCCGGCATTCGGTGGATGTGCGCGCGCAGGCCAGCGGGGTGCTCGAGGCGCTGTCGGTTGCCGAGGGTGATACCGTGACCGAGGGCGCCGTCCTGGCGCGCATCGACGCCGCGACCCCGCGCGCCGTGCTGCGGCAGGCGATGGCCGGGCGCGATGCGGCGATGGTCGCCCAAGGCCAGGCGCGCGACGCGTTTTCGCGGGCCGAGGCCTTGGGCGATCTGGTCTCGCGCACTGCGTTGGACGCCGCCGCGCGCGCCCTGCAAACCGCCGGGCAAGAGGTCGCGCGCCAGCAAGCGCTTGTCGATCAGGCACAGGTGACGCTGGACCGCTACACCCTGCGCGCGCCGATATCGGGTTCTGTGCTGGTTCTGAATGTCGAGGTCGGTCAGAACATAGATCCGTCAACCGTTCTGATGACCCTCGCCGATCTGGGCGAGTTGATCGTCGAAACCGACGTCGACGAGGCCTATGCCACCCAGATCCGCACCGGTCAGCCCGCTGTGATGCAACTGACCGGCGAAGGCGAAGCCCGGCCCGGGCGGGTGGATTTCGTCTCGCAGCGGGTGGATGTGTCCACCGGCGGCTTGGCTCTACGGCTGAGTTTTGACGTGCCGGTGAGTGCGCCCATCGGGTTGACCGTGACCACGAACATCATTGTCGAACAGCGCGACGCGGCCCTGACCGTGCCGCGAGCGGCGCTGGTGGAGGGTAATGACGTGTTCCTGATGATCGACGGGCTGGCGCAGCGTCGTGCGGTGCGGTTGATCGACTGGCCCGCCGCGCGGCTGATCGTGACCGGGGGGCTGGTGCCGGGCGACGTGGTGATCGTCGATGCCACCGGCCTGAGCGACGGCCAACCCGTGCAGGTGGAAACCCCCTGATGCTGTATGCGCTGAAGATCGCGACGCGGTATCTGACCGCCAGCAAAGCGCAGACCGCGCTGTTGGTGCTGGGTGTTGCGGTGGGGGTGTTCATCTTCATCTTCATGTCGGCGCTGATCGGCGGGCTGGCCGAGTTCATCCTGTCGCGAACCGTGGGCGATATCAGCCACATCACCATCACCGCTGATGACCCTGAGCCCGGCGTCCTGCTGACGCCCGAAGGGCATCTGCTGGCCGTGATCGAACCCGGTCGCGCCCGCACCGCGACGCTGGCTGAAGCCGCCACCTGGCTGCCACTGATCGAAGGGGTGGCGGGAGTGCGCGCCGTCTCGCCGCAGATTTCGGGCGCGGG
>CALESR010000384.1 GCA_937907485.1 uncultured Paracoccaceae bacterium
CGAATTGCCGTGCGGCCTTCGAGGCGGGGTGGCAGGCGGTACTGATGGCAACCCGTGCGGGGCTCTCGGCTCACGGAGGCTCCGTCTTGGTTTGGCACTCTGGATTGTGCACCTTGGATGACCTGACCGTCGAAGGGCCGTCATCCAAGATCAACCGACACCGCCAGTGGCCTCAGCGCAAAGCGGCCAGCATCTGGCGGTTGGTGATCGTGCCTTCGGAACTGACCAGCCCAGCCAAGCGGCTGTCGGCCAGCAGATCGCGCAGATCGACCGCCCGGCCGTTGACATAGGCGCGGCGGCTGACCAGCCGGATGCCGTGGCTGTAATCGGCATAGGACGCGCCGTGCACGGTGCTCAGCGGCTGGATCGGCGAGCCGCCCTGCCGGTGCCAGCCATAGATTGCCACGCGACCCGGATTGGCGTTCAGCCGGTTGGTCAGCACCAGATCCTTTTTGTGGCCAGACACCAGTTGCCCCAGTCGCGCACCAGCGCGGCTGCGCTGTCCCTCGACGGTGGCGTTGTGGCGCAGGAAATAGCCGGTCGAGGCCATCTGCGCGCCGGGGTCCATCGGCGCGGGCGACAGCCGCACATTGGCCTGTGCATAGATCGCATCGACCATCCGGGTTGTCGGCAGCACCATGTCAAAGGTCTCCGCCACCCGCATCGCGGCGGGCAGGCCCAGCGGCACGCGGACAAAGTCGCGGTCCGAGCCGACGGCAAGGTAATCGGGCGTCACGCAGATCGTTACCCTCGTGCGCTGGCCATTGGCGCCGGTGCCGGAAAAGGTGACGGGCACCAGATCACGCAGAAAATCTGGCACATTGCCTGCCAGCACTTCGTCGGTAATGGCGCGGTCACGCTCGGCTCCGCCAAGGCCGGTCAAGCGGCCGATGACAGTGCTGCCCTCACCGGACCGTCCGGCGCGGCGCGGGATGGCACGGCTGTGAGAGGCATCGCAACGATCGGAGTTGGCGATGGCCTCATCCAAGGCGGGAGCCGAAATCACGGGTGCCCGGGGCGCCGGTTCCACCGCCGGGGGCAGGTCGAGGCTGGCCAGCCGCGCGACGGTTTCTGGTCGACGCTGCGGCGTCAGCGAGGCGAGCAAGCCAACACTGGGCAGGCTGGCGAGGGCGGGTTCTGGCGTCAGGGCGGGCTGGGCGGCAATCTGCGGGCGCGCGCGCGGCATGGGCGATCGGCGCGGCGCATTCTGCGCCGCCAGTTCCAGCGGATCGACGGTTTCAGCCTGCACCGGAGCGGCGGCAAGGACGACCAACGGCTGCGGGCGCGGCGTTTGGTCAGAGGGGGCTGCCGAGGCCACGACCGCCGGGGTCGATGTGCTGTCGGTCGCAGCCGCACGCGGGGCGCGAGGGGCGATCACCGGTCGATCAGTCGGCAGGATCGGCACCAGCACCGCATCGGCAGCGGCAAAACGGCTGATCGGAGTGGGCGCAAGGCTGCTCAACCAGATTTCGGGCGGTTGGTGGCTGAGCGATTGCGGCGGCGCGTCCCAGAGGGTCGGCGCGGTCACCGCGATCAAGGCAAGCGAGCCAAGGCCGGTGGCGACCAGCATCAGCCCCCCCGTGAGGGCAGACAGGCGCTGGGGCACCGAGGGCGAAACCGGGCGAGTTTGGCGTTGGATCATGCTCTTCACATACCGGTGAAAAACCTAACGGGCAATGAACCAACACGTCCGGTGATGCTGCATCGGCGGTGCCCTGCCGATGCCCGGTTTCAAAGCCGCGTTTTTTTGAACAGCCTCTCTGGCAGGGCGGTGATGATGGCCATGACCAACCGCCAGATCCTGCGCACATAGATCACGTCGCGCCGCTTGATCTGCGCGTGCCAGATTGCCTCGGCCACCTCGCTCGGCTGGGCGGTCAGGCGTGGGTTCAGCGGCAGGCCCTCGGTCATCTTCGTCGCGACAAAGCCCGGCTTTACGGTGATGACCTGCACCGGGCCGCGCGCCAACCGGTTGCGCAAGCCACTGAGAAACGCGGTGAATCCGGCCTTGGCTGCGCCATAGACATAGTTTGATGCGCGGCCCCTGTCGCCTGCGACCGAAGAAATCCCGATGATCGCACCGTGCCCGCGGGCCTCGAACCGTTCGGCCAAGAGGCCGAGGATCAGCGCCGGTCCTTCGAAATTCGAGCGCATGACCAGCGCCGCTGCCTGTGGATCGCGCTGGCTGGTCTGCTGATCGCCCATGAAACCGACGGCGCAGATGGCCACATCGGGCTGTTCGGGCAGCGACTCGAGGAAGCTGACGAAGCCGGGCGTGTCGAGCACGTCAAAGGCGTGGCACGACACCCCGACACGGTGGCGAAGGCGCAAATCCTGCGCTGCAGCCTCGAGCGTGGCAGGGTCGCGGGCGGCCAGTTGCACCGAATAGCCGCCAGTCGCATAGCGACTCGCACAGGCCAGCGCGATATCCGACCGCGCACCCAGAATCAGGACGACGCCGCTCACAGCCCAAGCCTCGTGCTTTGGGCCGAGACGAAGGCCCCGGCCAGCCCGCTCTCGCGGCGCATCGATGCAAAGGCCTGCCAACGCGGATCGGTCTGTCGCAGGGTGTCGGCACTCATCCGGCTGTCCTTGGCCAGATAGAATCGGCCGCCATGGTCGGCGGTGATGCGGTCGAGTTCGGGCATCAGGGTCAGGCTCCGGTCATTGAGGGGGAAATCGAGGGCCAGCGTATAACCCTCCATTGGAAAAGACAGCCGGCTGTCCTGCGGGCCAAAACGCTTGAGCACGGCGAGGAACGAGCCGGCCCCGGTGCGGCTGATCGCGCCCAGAATGGCGCGCAGCCCCTCGGCGTGGCTTTCCAGCGGCACGACGCATTGAAACTGCATGAAGCCCTTGCGGCCATAGATGCGATTCCAGTCGCGGATGGCGTCTAGCGGATAAAAGAACGGGCCCCAGCCGACCAGCGACGAGGGCGGCTTGCGCGCGCCGCTCCAGTAATAGACCGAATTGAAGGCGCGGATCGACCACGGGTTCAGCGCAAAACCCGGTAGATCGAAAGGCACGCGTGGGCTGCCATGGGCGGGTGTTTCAAAGGGCTTGGCGCGCAGGGCGGCAGGCAACTCGCTGCGGATCGCGTGCTCGCCGCTCATCACGATCGAGCGGCCCATTGTCGGCCCTGAAGCGGCACAGTCGATCCATGCCATGGAATAAGTGGCCTGCGCGGTGTCCTCAAAAGCCTTGAGCGCCGCGTCGAGGTTGGGTGCCGCCAGCGTGCGTTGCCGGATCCAGCCCGATTGCACCCGACGCAGACGGATCGCCGCGCGCAGGATCACCCCGGTCAGGCCCATGCCGCCCAGTGTCCAGTGAAACAGCTCATCCCCCGGCGCGCAGCGGGTGATGGTGCCATCGGCGCCCATCACCTCGATCCAGTCGACAAAGGCGCCAAAGGATCCCTCGACATGGTGGTTCTTGCCGTGGACGTCCGCCGCGATCGCGCCGCCGAGGCTGACAAATTGCGTGCCCGGCGTGACTGAGGGGAACCAGCCCAACGGCAGAAAGGCGGCGATGACTTCGCCCAGCGTGACGCCAGAGTCGGCAATCAATTGCCCGGTGCCCTCGTCAAAAGCGATCATGCGGTTGAAATGCCGAGTAGAGACCGCATGCGCGCCGCTGGCGCTGTCGCCATAGGCCCGGCCCATGCCGCGCGCGATCACCGGCCCTTCGGCCAGCAGCGTCGCCAGCGCGGCCGCATCGCGCGGTGCGCTCAGCCGCCCTTCCGTGCGTGGATAACGTCCCCAACCGCTGAGTTGCATCAGGCCTCCTGTCGCGGCGCAAAGACGAACCGCCGGTCAAGCTGGTATTTGACGACATACCCCACCGCAAGGCCCAGCACGGCGCCGACCTCGCGTGCGGTGTGGCTGCCAAAGGCCAGCCAGAAGCCGGTTTCGGTCGCCCAGAAGATCGCCGTCGTCACCAGGCCCATCGCGGTATAGAGGCCGAATTTGCGCGAATGGGCGCGCAGACCGGTTTCGCGGTCGGCAAAGATCCAGCGTTTATCGAGCGCGTATTTCACCACCAGCCCCAAGGCCGTGCCGACAAACACCGCCAGCGCGAACAGCGCCGGACTCTCGCCCGCCAGCAGGACCAGCCGCTGTGCCCCCAGATTGGCCAGCGTGGCAATCACGGCAAAGGCCGAATAGCGCAGCAGCAAGGTCCAGCCGTTCATTGCCAACTGGCCCCGATGACCAGCGCCGCGGTCAGCACCAGAACGATCTGGCTGACGCGGTCGCGCGCGGCAAAGACCACCGGGTCGTCGTCCATCCTGCCGCGTTGCGCCACCAGCACCATGCGCGACACCCAATACAGCAGCACAAGGCACGCCCCCCACAGCAGCATCGGCCGTGGATAAAGCGCCGCCGTTTCGGGGTCGTTGATGTAGAGCATCAGCACCAGAACAGCGGCAAAACCCGAACTGGTCGCCAATTGCGTGACCACGGGCAGATCGCCGCGCCGATAGCCGCGCCCGGCGACCTCGTCCACTCCGCGGTTGGCCAGATCGACTAACTCGGCCTGCCGCTTGACCGCCGCCAAGGCGAAAAACAGAAACGCCGACAGCGCCAGCAACCAGACTGACAGCGAAATCCCCATCGCCGCCGCCCCCGCGACGATTCGCAGTGTATAGAGGCTGGCCAGCGTGCAGATGTCGATGATTGCCCGGCGTTTGAGCCAAAGCGAATAGGCGATGGTGACCAGATAATAGAGCGCCAGCACGCCCAGAAAGAGCGGTGTCAGCGCCAGCGCGATCGCCAGACCGGCCACCAACAGCAGCGGGATCAGCGCCATGCCGGTCTTCAAGGACAGCGCACCCGAGGCCAGCGGACGGTTGCGCTTGCGCGGATGGGCGCGGTCCGAGGCGAGATCGAGCAGGTCGTTGAGCAGATAGACGCTCGACGCAACCAGCGAAAAGGCGACAAAAGCCGCAAGCCCCTGCGCCAGCCCCAGTCCAGTGAATTGATGCGAGGCGACCAGCGGAAAGAACACCAGCAAGTTCTTGGCCCATTGATGCGGTCGCATCGCGCGCAGGGCCGCGGGCAACTCTGGCCCCGGTGGTGCCAGATGGCGTGACCCAGGGTGAAGGGCCTCGACCTTTGCGCGCAGCGCGGGCGGGGCACCGACGCTGATCGCGCCCGCGGCTTCGGACCAGACCACCAGATCGACCGGACTGTCCCCGGCATAGACAAAGCCCTTGGTCCCGAAGCGCTCGCGCAGGAAGGCGGCCTTGGTCGCGCCCTTCAGGTTGACGCCGCCGTTCGACCCATGCACCTCGTCAAAGAGTCCCAGATGCGCGCCGATCGCCTCGGCAATGCGGCTGTCCGAAGCGGTGACCAGCGCGGTGCGCCCGCCCTCTGCGCGCCAGTTGCGGATCTGCTCGAGCATTTCAGGCACATAGGGCAGGGTCTTCGGGTCAGGCGGGGTCAGACTGGCCAGCCGCGCCTTCAGCGCTGCCCGCCCGCCGGCCAGTCCGGCCAGCGCATGCAGTGGCGTGCGCCAATCACGGGCGAAACCGGACCAGAAACTCTCATACAGCATGTCCGAGCGGATCAGCGTGCCGTCGAGGTCCACCACCAGCACCGGCCTCGCGGGAATGCGATCCTGCAGCGTCACGGTTTGCTCCCTTGTTGACTGGCCGCAGAGTGCCATGCAGCTATGGCCACGGCAAGGCAGTGAGGCGGCGAGAACACGGCGATCCCTTGCATTACAGGCAATTGCCGGTTGAAGCTGGCAAGGCAGGACTGATACGGTGGCGATCAAGGCCGGGGCGTTGATCCCGGCGCATGCCCCATGCCACCACGCTGATTGAGTGTTCCATGTCCCTCAGGTATTCTCCCCACCGCGTCCGCAAGGCCGTTTTCCCTGTTGCCGGTCTCGGCACGCGGTTCTTGCCGGCAACCAAGGCGATGCCCAAGGAACTGCTGCCGATCATCGACAAGCCGATCATCCAGTATGCCGTAGAAGAAGCGGTCGCCGCTGGCATCACCGACCTGATCTTTGTCACTGGCCGCACCAAACGCGCGATCGAGGACCATTTCGACGCTAACCCGGAACTGGAACGCGCCCTGCGCGACAAGGGCCAGGATGCCGTCGCCGACATGGTGCGCAACATCGTGCCCGAGGGCGTGCGCTGCATCTTCCTGCGCCAGCCCGAGGCGTTGGGGCTGGGCCATGCGGTGCTCTGCGCCGAACCGGCAGTCGGCGGCGAGCCCTTTGTCGTGCTTCTGGCCGATGACGTGATGCGTGGCGATCTGCCGACCGCGCGGTTGGTCGAGGCCTATGCGCAGAACCCCGGCACGCTGCTCAGCGTGATGGAGGTCAGCCGCGCCGAGGCCCGCCGCTATGGCATCGTGCGGCCCGGCGAGGGCGACCGCGTGGCTGGTCTGGTGGAAAAACCGGCGCCGGGGACAGAACCCTCTCTCATGGCTTCGATCGGGCGCTATGTGCTCGAGCCCGAGATCTTCGACATCCTGAGCTCGCAGCCGCCCGGTTACGGCGGCGAGATCCAGCTGGCCGACGCCATCAACACCCGCGCCGCCCAGGGGCACGTCCGCGCCCTGACACTGCAAGGGCAGCGGTATGATTGTGGCTCGAAGATGGGCTATCTGGAGGCCGTGCTGGATTTCGCACTGGATCATCCCGAGTTCGGCGAGCCGTTTGGCGAGTTGGTGGATCGCAAGGCCAAACAGCGTAGCCAGCCGCCACGCTGACCGGGTCCGACAGGCCAGAACCCCTGCGCGCCCTGCACAGTCGCCCTTGCTGTCGCAGCAGTGTCATGTGTTAGGCCAAGCCGATTGTTAAAATGCGGGCACTGAGCACCAAGTCACGGTGAGCGCACAGGCGCCACAGCGCTGCAAGTTGCTGATTCTGCTGATCTTCGAAAGATGGCTGGGGCGGTAGGATTCGAACCTACGGTACACGGTACCAAAAACCGATGCCTTACCACTTGGCCACGCCCCAACTGCGGCGGTGTTTATCCAACCGGGTTCGGGGCTGCAAGGGGGGCGGGTGAAAAAATTGCGACGCTTTCACCGGCGGGGCGGGCGGTGTAGAGCGCAGGCAGGTTGGCAGGGGCAGGTGATGGGCTGGGATGTGATCGTGCTGGGGGCCGGGGCCGCCGGGCTGATGGCCGGGATCGAGGCTGCGCGGCGCGGGCGCAGGGTGTTGGTGCTGGACCATGCAGCTGCGGCAGGCGAGAAGATCCGCATCTCAGGCGGCGGGCGATGCAACTTCACCAATCTGCACATCGCGCCCGAGCGTTTCCTGTCGCAAAATCCGCGCTTTGCGTTGTCGGCGTTGCGCCGTTTCACCCAGCGCGACTTTGTCGCGCGGGTGGACCGCGCTGGGATCGCCTGGCACGAAAAGACGCTGGGGCAGCTTTTTTGCGACGGGTCGGCGCGGCAGATCGTCGACCTCTTGCTGCGCGATCTGGCGCAAGCTGGGGCTGAATTGCGGCTGGGGGTGGGGCTGCGGGCCGTGCGACCGGGATTTGTCGTCGAGACCGATCAGGGCGTCGAACGCGCGAGTTCGGTGATCGTGGCGACCGGCGGCAAGTCGATCCCGAAAATGGGGGCGAGTGGTTTTGGCTATCAGGTGGCACAGGAGTTCGGCCTGGCATTAGTCGAGCCGCGGCCAGGATTGGTGCCCCTGACCTTTACCGACGCGCAACGCGAGGGGATGGCGGCGCTGGCGGGCCTTGCGGTGCCCGCACGGGTCGGGGTCGAAGGCGCGAAGATCGCCTTTGACGAGGGGTTGTTGTTCACTCACCGCGGGCTGTCGGGGCCGTCGATCCTGCAGATTTCCAGCTATTGGCGCGAGGGGCAGGCGATCCGCGTCGATCTGGCGCCGGGGCGCGATCTGGTGGCCGAGGTCATCGCGGCGCGCGCCACGATGGGCGCGCGCGATCTTGCCAATGTCCTCGACCTGCCCGAGCGGCTGTCGCGTGTCCTCGTCGAGCGCGCGGGTCTGGCGGGCAAGCTGGCAACCCAGTCGAAGACCGCGCTGGCCGCGTTGGCCGAGGCGGCGCATCGCTGGCGGCTGATCCCGGCGGGCACCGAGGGCTGGCGCACGGCCGAGGTGACCCTCGGCGGCGTGGATACCGATGCATTGGACTCGCGCACAATGATGGCGCGGACGGTGCCGGGGCTGTTCTTTGTCGGCGAGGTGGTCGATGTCACCGGCTGGCTGGGTGGATACAATTTCCAATGGGCCTGGTCCTCGGGCTGGGCGGCGGGGCAGGTGGCCTGAGGCCATGCCTTGGTCGGGTGCCTCAAGGCGAGTCATTGGCGTAAGGTGAACGCGCGGCTTGCAGGGCAGGGGGCAGCGCTTTATGCGGGCGGCGAACGAGGGGGCTGTGATGCGGGAATTGTCAGAAGGCTCGGACGTGGCGCCACTTGTGGTGCTGGTCCGGCCGCAGATGGGCGAGAATATCGGCGCGGCGGCGCGGGCGATGCTGAACTTTGGCCTCGAGCGCATGCGGTTGGTGGCGCCGCGCGACGGTTGGCCAAACCCTGCCGCAGTGGCGATGGCCTCTGGGGCCTCGGTGGTGCTGGATCACGCCGGTGTTTTTGGCGATCTGGACGCGGCGCTGGCCGATTGCGACATGGTCTATGCCACCACTGCGAGGGCACGCGGGCTGGTCAAGCCGGTGCTGACCCCGGAGGCCGCGATGGCCGAGGCGCGCACATTGATTGCGGCGGGCAAGAAAGTCGCGGTGCTATTCGGCCCCGAGCGGGCGGGGCTGGAGAACGAGGACGTCGCGCGGGCCAATGCGATCATCACCGTGCCGGTCAATCCGGGGTTCTATTCGCTGAACCTCGCGCAATGCGTGCTGCTGACCGCTTATGAGTGGATGCGGCAGTCCTCGGCCATCGAGGGCGTGCGGCTGGAACTGGCGGGCACCGATCTGGCGACCGGGATCGAAGTGCAGCGGCTTGGCGATCATTTCGAGGAAAAGCTGGCGGCCAGCGGATTTTTCTTCCCGGCGGAAAAGGCGCCGCACATGAAGCTGAACCTGCGCAACATGCTGTCGCGTTGGAGCATGACGCGGTCCGAGGTGCAGACGCTGCATGGCATCCTGCGCCAGTTGCTTCGCGGGCGAGGGGTTGAAGGCCCCGACGCCGGGCAATAGCTTGGCGCCAAAGCGCAGGAGCGAGTGATGGCCAGACGGGCGATTTTCGAGGACACCGATGTAGCCGCGCCGCCGCCACCGCGCGCCGGGATCGAGGCGCCGAAGGGTGCACGCCGGGCGATTCAGCTGTGGCTGGCGCTGATGTTCGCGCTGGTGGTGGCGATGATCGCGCTGGGGGGGATGACCCGGCTGACCGATTCGGGCCTGTCGATCACCGAATGGCGGCCACTGACAGGTGCCTTGCCGCCGATGAATGCCACCGACTGGCAGGCCGAGTTCGACCGCTATCGCCAGATCGACCAGTATCACCTGCTCAACGCGGGAATGACGCTGGAGGATTTCAAGAGCATCTATTGGTGGGAATGGTCGCACCGGCAGTTGGGTCGCCTGATCGGGCTGGTCTGGGCGGTCGGGTTCCTGTGGTTCTGGCTGCGGCGGCAGATCCCGGCGGGCTGGACGGGGCGGTTGGTGCTGCCCGGCGCCTTGGGCGGGCTGCAGGGCGCGATCGGCTGGTGGATGGTGGCCAGTGGCATCACGCAGGGCGAGGGGATGACCTCGGTCGCCAGCTATCGGCTGGCGCTGCATCTGGGGCTGGCCTTTGTCATTCTGGGCGTGCTGGCGTGGTATGCGCTGCTGCTGGGGCGCTCGGACGCCGACCTTTTACAGGCGCGGCGCGGACGCGAGGAGCGGCTGTTCCGCCTGTCCACCGGCCTGATGCATTTTGCCTTTCTGCAGATCCTGCTCGGTGCGCTGGTCGCAGGGATCGACGCCGGCCGGGGCTATACCGACTGGCCGTTGATGGGTGGGCAATGGCTGCCGCCCGCGATGGGCGAGCTGACGCCGCTCTGGCGCAACCTCTTTGAAAATGACGGCACGGTGCAGTTCATCCACCGGGTCAGCGGCTATTTGCTGGCGGTGTTTGCGCTGGTTGTCTGGCTTCGTGGCCGGGCCTCGGTTCATGGCGCCACGCGGCGGGCCTTTCACACTGTCGCGCTGGTGCTGGCCGGACAGATCACCCTGGGCATCGTTACGGTGCTGTACGGGGCGCCGGTGCTCTTGGGCATCGCGCATCAACTGGCCGCGGTGCTGCTCTGGGTGCTGATCCTGCGGGCGCGGCATCTGGCGCTTTACCCCATTGCTACACGCATCCGGAGAGACGCATGAATTTGCACCACAATAGCGGCTGGGACGACCTTTTGGCGCATGAGCGCACCACCTGGGCGTTGGCGCAGGTCATGGGGCGGCTGGGCTGGGACCAGGAAACCATGATGCCCCGTGGCGCTGCCACACAGCGCAGCGAAGAGATGGCGGCCCTCGAAGGTGTGCTGCACGCGCGGCGCACTGATCCTCGCTTGGGCGAGTGGCTGGCCGTGGTGCAGGCCCCCGATGCGACGGGTGCGGCGATCTTGCGGCATGTCCGGCGATCCTATGCCCGCAATACGCGGGTGCCCGCCGATTTGGCGGCTGAAATCGCGCGTGTAACATCGATCGCGCAGGGCACATGGGCCGAGGCCCGTGCACGCGATGACGTCGCACATTTCCTGCCGACGCTGGCGCGGGTGATCGACCTGCGGCGTCAGGAAGCACAGTCACTGGCGCAGGGTGGCGACCCCTATGACGCGCTGCTGAACGAGTATGAGCCTGGGATCACCGGCGCCGAGGTCGCGGCGATCTTTGCGCGGATGCGCAGCCGTCTGGTGACCTTGCGCGCCAAGGCGCTGGGCGCCAGCCGCCAGCCCGCCGCGTTAAAGGGTGAGTTTGGCCGCGATGGGCAACTTCGCCTCAGCCGCAAACTGGCCAAGGCCTATGGCTATGTCCTCTCCAAGGGGCGCATCGATCTGGCGGTGCATCCTTTCAGCTCGGGCTCGGGTGCGGATGTGCGCATTACCACGCGGGTCAGTGAAACC
>CALESR010000385.1 GCA_937907485.1 uncultured Paracoccaceae bacterium
TGCCATAGGCGGTCATCCCCGCCAGATCAGCCTGTGCAAAGCGCGCGTCGCAAAATCCGGCGATGCCCCGGAACTCGGCGGCGTGGAACCGGGCCTCGGTGAAAACCGCCGCATCAAACCTTGCGTCGCTGGCAAAATGCGCACCGCTGAAATCGGCAGGCCCGTCAAAGCGCGCGCCCTGAAACCAGCACAACCCGTCAAAGCGCGCCTCTTCGGCACGCAGACCCTTGGCAAACCGCGCGCCGGTGAAATCGACACCGCACAGGGCAAGGCCGCTCAGATCCAGCGTCTCGTCCAGCTGCACCGCGCGCAAATTCACCGCCTCGCCGTGGCGCCAAGGCTGCGAGAGAGCCGCGCGGACCTCGGCCGCCCTCATCCCCGCGCCTCGGCCAGCAGGCCGTCGATCCAACTCAGTGCCAAATCATCGGCCATGTCGGGGCCCGAGGCGTCATGCGTCATCCGCTCGCCGACCAGAACCGCCCCGGCGCCGGTCATCAACGCCTCGATGCGTTTGCCGCCAAAGTTGAAGGTTTCGGGATATTCGCTGTCGCCCATGCCGAACACCGAAAACCGCAGGCCGGTCAGATCAGGGCCCTGCGACACCATCTTTTCGGCAAAAGGCTTCGCCGAGGCCGGCAGTTCGCCGTCGCCATAGGTCGAGCAGACGATGACGTAGAACGTCGCAGCGTCAAAATCGGCAGGGTCGCAATCGGCAAGGTTGGAGACCTTTGCATCGCCCAGATGCGCCGCGATATCCTCGGCCAGCATCTCGGCATTGCCGGTTTCAGTGCCATAAAGGACGGCGATCTGCATTACCCTTCTCCTCGCGCGATGGCCAGCATTTCGGCCTTTGTCCTGATTTTTGCCCGCACCCGCCCCTCGGGCGCGGCGGCGCGTTCGGCGGCATCGATGCGCAGCCACCCGGCATAGTCGACGGCCTGCGGGACCAGCGCTGCCAGCGCCGCGCGCCCCGGCTTTTCCGCTGCCAGCGCCGCCAGATCCGCCGCCACCCGTTGCGCGACGATCTGCGCGTCGGCGCGGTTTTCCGGGATCGTGCCCCGCGGGCCGCGCGCCAGCCAACCGACGGAATACAGCCCCGGCATGTTGGCGCCGCCCATGTCTGTGAACGCGGATTCGGGCAAGAAACCGATCGCGGTCAAGACGGTGTCACAGGGCAGCACCAACCGCGCGTCGCCTTGCCGGAACCGGGCAGCGGTGACGTGATCGGCGCCCTCGATTGCCTCGGGATGCCAGCCAAAGTGGAAATGCACCTCGCACCCGGCCCCCTCGGGCGCGTGGCCTTCGAGCGCGCGCAATGCCTCGACGCACTTGCCCTCACCCTGCAACCCGTGGAGGTGCAGTCTCGCCCCTTCCAGCCGCCCCAACTCGCGGATCATCACCGGGTCGAATTTGGCCAGATCGGCGGCCGAGCGCCCGACGACGTCGATGCGCTGCACGCCCGTGGACGGCAAGATCGACAGGTCGGACCCTTCGAACTCGGCCGGTCCCTTGGCCAGCAACCGCACGAGGTCAACCGCCACATTGCCGTTGCCGATCACCACAACGCGCGGGCCCACCTGAACCGGCGTGGCATCGGGAAAATCGTTCCAGCCACGCGTCACCGCGCCTGCACCCGATACGCCGGGCAGATCGTCGCCCAGCACGCCCAGACGGCGGTCGGTGGCCAGGCCGGTGGCCAGAATCACAGCGTCGTAAATCTTGGTCAGATCATCGAACGGGACATCATCACCGACGGAAACATTGCCGAAGAACGCCACGCCCTGACGCTCGAACAGCCTCTCGAATTGCCGGATCACGCCCTTGGTGCCTTGATGATCGGGCGCCACGCCATAGCGGATCAACCCATAGGGCACCGGCAGCGCCTCTAGAATGTCGATGCGCGCCTCGGGCAGCAGTTTGGCCAACGCCTGAGCAGTAAAGCAGCCCGCAGGACCGGCGCCGACGATGGCGATGCTGTGCATCTCAAGTCCCTCCAATACGGGCCCAAGGGTGCGGGCGGCCCGTCAGATCGACATAAAGCGCCTTTTGCGCCATCCAGGCGCGGATTCCCTCGCGGCCTTTTTCGCGCCCCATCCCGGCGTCCTTTTCGCCGCCAAAGGGTGTGGAGATGGAAAACTGCTTGTAGGTGTTGATCCAGACAGTGCCGGTGGTGATCGCCCGGGCGATCCGATAGGCGCGCGGGAAATCGCGCGTCCAGAGGCCGCAGGCGAGGCCGTAATCATTGTCATTGGCCAGCGCGATCACCTCGGCCTCGTCGTCAAAGGGCAGAACCACCAGCACCGGGCCAAAGACCTCCTCGCGGCAGATTCGGTCGGTGTTCGAGACACCTGACAAGATCGTCGGCAGATAATAGCTTCCTTGGTCATAAATCCCGCCGGTGGGGGCGCGCCCGCCGCACAGCAGGGTGGCGCCCTCGGCCAGCGCGCGGGTCACGTGGTCATGCACGGCGGCCCGGTGGTCCGGATGGATCA
>CALESR010000386.1 GCA_937907485.1 uncultured Paracoccaceae bacterium
TACCGCTGCCGGCATCGCGGGCGAGGCGGTCTGGGTCGGCCTCTATACCGGCATTGGCCGCATCGCCGGCGGGCAGATGGAGCAGATCGCCGCTGCACTGGGCAATGCCACTGGCCTTCTGGCCTCGCTGACGGTGACGGCCGCGCTG
The DNA here is from genome assembly GCA_937907485.1 of uncultured Paracoccaceae bacterium. Taxonomy (GTDB): domain Bacteria; phylum Pseudomonadota; class Alphaproteobacteria; order Rhodobacterales; family Rhodobacteraceae; genus Pararhodobacter. Next base: position 149 of record CALESR010000386.1, read on the forward strand.
GGCTGGGCGCTCTGGCGGCACCGCGCCCGCGCCCCCATACCTGAACCTGCGCCTCGTCAGCCCTGATCGCGCTCGGCCAGGGCCAGCCATTCCTCTTCAGCCGCCGCCAGCGCAATCTGGCGTTCCTGCAGCATCTGAGAGGCTTTGGCCGCCTTGACTGGCTCGCGGGTGAAAATCGCCGCGTCCGACAGCAGATCGGTCAGCTTGGCAATCTCGGCCCCCAGCCGGTCGATGTCGGCGGGCAGCGCGGCGAGGCGCTTTTTCTCGGTAAAGGTCAGCCCGGCGGCCTGCCCCTTGACCGGGGTCGTCGCCTTGGCCGTCGACCGGGCTCCAGTGCCGCGCGTCTCGGCTTTCGCCGCCGCCTGCCCCGCTCCGCCGGATTTTTGCGCCTGCATGTCGCTCCAGCCACCGGCATAGGTGGTCACCCGCCCCTGCCCTTCGAATGCCAATGTCGTCGTCGCCACCCGGTCGATGAAATCGCGATCATGGCTGACCAGCAGCACCGTGCCGGGGTATTCGCCCAGCACGTCTTGAAGCAGATCCAGCGTCTCGACGTCCAGATCGTTGGTCGGCTCGTCGAGCACCAGCAGGTTTGATTCGCGCGCCATGATCCGCGCCAGCAGCAGCCGCGCGCGTTCGCCACCCGACAGGCTGCGCACCGGCGCACGCGCCTGCGATTCGTCAAACAGGAAGTCCTTGAGATAAGCGACGACATGCTTGGGCGTGCCGCGCACCATCACCTGATCGGCCTGCCCGCTGACCCGCATCTCCGGGTCGCCGGTCAGGTTTTCCCACAGGCTCTGCTCGGGGTTCAACCGGGCGCGGGCCTGATCGAACACCGCCAGTTCCAGCTTGGTGCCCAGCCGGATCGTGCCGGAATCCGAGGTGATCTCGCCGGTCAACAGCTTCAGCAGCGTCGTCTTGCCTGCGCCATTGGGGCCGACCAACGCCACCCGATCACCGCGCAACACCTTGAGACTGAAGTCTTTCAGGATTGGCACAGTGTCAAAGCTCTTCGAGATGCCCTCGGCCTCGACCACCAGCTTGCCCGAGACGGTCGCGGAATCAAACACCAGCGCCGCCGTGCCCTGACGGCGGATCTGCGAGGCGCGATCCTCGCGCAGGTCCTGCAACGCCCGCACGCGGCCCATGTTGCGCTTGCGCCGCGCCGAGATCCCCTCGACCGCCCATTTCGCCTCATGCTTGATCTTGCGGTCCAGCTTGTGCCGGGCCTCGTCCTCGTCTGTCCAGATCTTGTCGCGCCAATCCTCGAAGGCGGCGAATCCCTGATCCAGCCGCCGCACCTGCCCCCGATCGACCCACAGCATCGCCCGGCTGAGCGCATTCAGGAACGCCCGGTCGTGGCTGATCAGCACGAACCCGGCCCGCGTTTCGCGCAGCCGCTCTTCCAGCCACTGGATCGCGTGGATGTCCAGATGGTTGGTCGGTTCGTCCAGCAGCATCAACTCCGGCGCCTCGGCCAGCAGTTTGGCCAGCGCCGCGCGCCGCCGTTCCCCGCCCGAGGCCGTAGCCACCGCCACCTCAGGGTCAAACCCCAACCCCTCGGCTGCGATTTCCAACCGATAGGCCTCGTCCGGATCGAGGCTTTGCATCGCCCAGTCGCCCAGCGTGGCAAAACCGGCCATGTCGGGCTCTTGCTCCATGTAGCCGACCGTGGTGCCCGGCGTCAGGATGCGCGCGCCGGTGTCGGCCTGCGCCAGCCCGGCCATGATTTTCATCAAGGTCGATTTGCCCGAGCCATTGCGCCCGACCAGCGCCAGACGGTCGCCCGGCTGGATCACCAGATCGAGCCCCGAAAACAGGGGATTGCCGCCGTAGGTCAGCGAGATGGAGGTCAGTTGCAAAAGGGGTGCGGGTGCCATGCCGGGGGGCTAGCCCGCGGTTGAGCCGGGGTCAAGATGGCATCCATCCCCGGTCGCCGCGGACTCAGGGCGGGCGGCAGGCGGCGGCGACAGCGGACAGGAACCCGACCTCGTCGGCAAGGGCCACGGCGGCCTCACGCACCAGGGCCAGATTGGCCTGCGCGCGCTCGCGGTTGGTCGAGTGGCACAGCGCGACGGCGAGGCCAAAGTGGCGCTCCGCATCGACCAGCAGCGCGCCCAGAGCGTCGAGCCGCAGCCGCAGCGCCGCCAGTTCCTGACATTGGTCGGTCAGGTCCGATCGCGCTTCCAGCCGGGCCAGCACTTGCGGCCCGCTGACCCAGGCAGCGGGGCCATACGCCTCGCCTCGCAGGGCGTGCAACTCGCGATCCAGCGCCTGAAACGCGGCGTGCCCGGCGTGGAACGACCGCGCGCAGGCATCGGCCCAGAGAGGGCCGGCCAGCAGGGCACAGACAAGGATCAACCCGACTCGCTGCATTCCACCGTCCCGCGATTGTCGGGCTGCAGTGTGCGCGGCAGAGCTTAAGAAATCGCCAAACCGGCACCGACCGGGATTGAACACCACCGCCGGCCGCCCCACCTAGACCCTGCAAACCCGATGGAGACCCGTGATGAGCCTCGTTCTGAATATCCTGTGGATCGTGCTGGGCGGCGCATGGATGGCGCTGGGCTGGCTGGTGGCGGCGGCGATCATGGCGCTCAGCATCGTCGGGCTGCCCTGGGCGCGCTCGGCGCTGGTGATGGCGGGGTATTCGCTGCTGCCCTTCGGGTTCCGCGCGGTCGGACGCGAGGCGGTCAGCGGCCCCGATCTGGGCACCGGCGCGCTGGGGGTGCTGGGAAACATCCTGTGGCTGGTGCTGGCGGGGTGGTGGCTGGCTTTGGGACACCTGATCTCGGCGCTGCTCTGCGCGGTGACGATCATCGGCCTGCCCTTCGCCTGGGCGCATCTGAAACTGGCGGGATTCGCGCTCTGGCCGGTCGGGCGGACCCTGGTCGAGGCGTGAGGGGAGGCCCTTGTCCCACGGATGAGACATTTCGGGTTTTCAGGAATTTCAAGGGGTTGCGGGGGGCCGTTAACCTTTGGGTAAGGGTTGTCCCACGGTTTTTGGGGATGTAGGGTGGGGTTTCAACCCATCCTCCGGGTGGCGGTGGGGTGACCCGACGACCGCCCCGAGTGGTGCGTGCGAGCACGCACCCTACGGCTTTATGCGATCAAACGCCGGAAAGCCGTTAGCCTACAAACCTTAGACCCATACAAGGCGATGCCCCATCTGGGACCCGCTCCCAGCGACCGGTCCTCAGCAACCAACCGGCAGCGGACTTTTCAAAACGCCACAACTGGCCCTCGTTGCAGTGAAACTGGTAGGGGGCGATTTGGCCGTCGAAACTGAAAGCCAAGAGTCGTGCGATCGACTCGGTGATCGCCATCCTTGGTGTTGGCGCCAAACTCGCGTCGTCGATTTCCGGATCGGTGTAAGAGTCCGTTCTTGCAAAAGGGAACATTGTGGTCATTTCGATGCGGGTTTTCGCGCAATGCGCCAAGCCCGTTACTTCAATGACGCTCAAGCCCCCCGCTGTGTTGTTCTTGAAAAGTTTTACGTTGTTCAGAACTGGAAATTTCTGTTCCACAGTCGTCCTCGCGTTTCGGATCAATCGCGGGAAAGGATCTCACACATCCACATCCTCCACAAACCGCGCGTTCTCGCTGATATACTGAAACCGCAGTTCCGGTTTTTTCCCCATCAGCCGTTCCACCAGATCGCCGGTCTCGCCGGGGATATCCTCGTCAATCGACACCCGGATCAGCTTGCGCGAGGTCGGGTCCATTGTCGTATCCTTGAGATCCTTGGCGTCCATTTCGCCGAGGCCCTTGAAGCGGGACACGTCGATCTTGCCCTTGCCGCCGAGGCCCTTGTCCAGCCAGAGCGCCTTTTCCGCCTCGTCAAGGCAATAAACCCGGCGCGCGCCTTGCGTCAGGCGAAAGAGCGGCGGGCAGGCGAGATAGAGGTGGCCGTGGTCGATCATCGGCCGCATCTGGGTGAAGAAGAAGGTCATCAGCAGGCTGGCGATATGGGCGCCGTCGACATCGGCGTCGGTCATGATGATGATCTTGTCATAGCGCAGGTCATCGACGCGGAATTTCGACCCCATCTGCACGCCAAGCGCCTGACACAGATCGTTGATTTCGGCATTGGCGCCCATCTTGCCCGAGGCGGCGCCCAGCACGTTGAGGATCTTGCCGCGCAGGGGCAGCAGGGCCTGATTGCGGCGGTCGCGGGCCATCTTGGCGCTGCCCCCGGCCGAGTCGCCCTCGACGATGAAGAGTTCGGTGCCCTCGCGCGCCGAGGCCGAACAATCGACCAGCTTGCCGGGCAGGCGCAGCCGTTTGGTGGCGGTCTTGCGCTGGGTTTCCTTTTCCTGCCGGCGTTTGAGGCGCTCTTCGGCGCGCAGCACGAGGAAGTCGAGGATCGCCCCGGCGGCCTTTGGGTCGGCGGCCAGCCAGTTGTCGAAATGGTCGCGCACGGCGCCTTCGACGAGGCGGGCGGCCTCGGTCGTGGCGAGGCGGTCCTTGGTCTGGCCGACGAATTCGGGCTCGCGGATGAAGCACGAGACCAGCGCGCAGCCGCCGGTCGTCATGTCGTCGCGGGTGATGAGTTCGGCCTTGCGGTTTTTCGACAGCTCGCCGTAGGCGCGGATGCCCTTGAGGATGGCGGCCCAGAAGCCCGCCTCATGGGTGCCGCCCTCAGGGGTGGGGATGGTGTTGCAGTAGCTCTGCACGAAGCCGTCGCGCGCGGGCGTCCAGTTGATCGCCCATTCGACCTGACCGGGGACGCCGAATTTCTCCTGAAACAGCACCCGCCCGGCAAAGGGGCGGTCGGCATAGGTCACGTCCTTGCCCATCTGCTCGGCGAGGTAGTCGCCGAGGCCGCCGGGGAAGTGGAAACTGGCCTCCATCGGGGTGTCGCCGTCCGGAATGGCGGATTTCCAGCGGATCTCGACGCCGGAAAACAGATAGGCCTTGGAGCGCGCCATCTTGAACAGCCGCGAGGGGCGGAACTGCAGGTGGCCAAAGATCTGCTCGTCCGGGTGAAAGGTGGTGGTGGTGCCGCGCCGGTTGGGGGCGGCGCCGAGGTCCATCACCGGGCCCTGCGGGATGCCGCGGGAAAAGCGCTGCTCGACCAGTTTGCGGTCGCGGGCGACCTGCACGACCATCGTATCGCTGAGCGCGTTGACCACCGAGACGCCGACCCCGTGCAAGCCGCCCGAGGTCTGATAGGCGTTGCCGCTGAACTTGCCGCCGGCGTGCAGGGTGCAGAGGATCACCTCGAGCGCCGATTTGCCGGGGAATTTCGGATGCGGATCAAAGGGCATGCCGCGGCCGTTGTCGCGGATGGTGACGGCGCCGTCGGCGTGCAGCTCCACCTCGATGCGGGTGGCGTGCCCGGCGACGGCCTCGTCCATCGAGTTGTCGAGGATCTCGGCCACCAGATGATGCAGCGCACGTTCGTCGGTGCCGCCGATATACATGCCGGGGCGTTTGCGGACGGGTTCCAGCCCTTCCAGCACCTCGATGCTGCTGGCGTCATAGGTTTCGGGCTGGCCCGAGGCAAGATCGGTCATTGTGCTGCTCGATTCTAAGGTGTCGGTTTGTTCCCACCACTAGACCACCGGGGGCGCGCGGGCGCAAGGTTTTGGGGCTATGGCCGGGGCGCGACTGGGCGTAGGATGCGCCAAACGAGGCAGAGGGCGGATGATGGACGAGATGACGACCGACTTTGGCGGCTTTGTGCTGGCTATCGTGACGATGCTGGCGGTGATGGCGCTGGTGCTGGCGGCGGGGGCCTGCTGGCTGGCCTGGCGGCGGGTGCAGCGCGGCGGGCTGCGCCGCGCGCTGGTGGTGACCAATGCGCTGGCCTTTGCCAATCTGGGCAATGCGGCGATGGTGGCGGCGGGGGATGGACGCTCGCCGCTGGACCTGTGGCTGGGGCTGTTGCTCTTTGCCTCGGGGCCGCTGCTGGCGGGCTATGCGCTGGGCAGCACGCTGGCGCTGGTCGCCCGGCCAAGGGCGTGACCGCTTGGCCGACCGCTTTACCCGCTATCTGCTGAACCTGTCGCTGGTCGAGGGGGTCACCGCCCCCCTGCCCCTGATCCGCGCCCATATCGCGTGGCTGCGCGGGCTGGACGCGCAGGGCGCGCTGGTGCTGGCGGGCCCCTTGGTCAGCCGCCCCGGCGGGCTGGTGATCGTCAAGGCCGACAGCCTGCAGGCGGCGCAGGCACTGGCCGCCAGCGACCCCTTTGTGGTCGCAGGCGCGCGCCGGGTCGAGGTGGTCGAATGGGCGCTGTCGTGCGAGGACAACAACCACATGGGGCTGGGATAAGGGCGCGTCAGCGGCACGCTGGTCAGAGCGGCTCGGCGTTGCGCTCGACCATCATCGCGACAAAGGCCGGGCGGGCCTGACAGCGCGCCAGCCAGCCCCGGATCGCCGGATAGGCCGCCAGCGCGGGCGGATGCGGCTGGGCATAGCGCAGGCATTCGGCCAGACAGATGTCGGCGACAGTGAACCGCCCGCCCATCAGCCAGTCGCGCCCCTGCAGATGCGCCTCGATGCGCGCCAGTGGCCGGGCCAGCGCCTGCGTCGCGGCGGCGATCTTGGCCGCGCCCTCGGGCGTAGCGGCGGTGCCGAACTGATAGGGATAGAGGATGTCGAGCGCCGGGCCCTCGACGGCGCTGATCGCCAGAAACGCCCATTGCAGCGCCTCGCCGTCCTCGTCAGGCGTCTGCGGCCCCAAGGCCCCGCCATAGCGCCGCGCCAGATAGAGGGCGATGGCCATCGACTCGGTCAGGATCAGGTCGCCGTCCTGCATCACCGGGATCTGCGCCTGCGGGTTGAGCGCGACAAAGGCGGGCGAGGCGGTGTTGTGCGGCGCATCGGCGGCGGCGGGATCGGCCAGACGATAGGCCTGAATCACCGGCACATGCCGAAACGCCACCCCGGCCTCGCGCAGCAGCCAGAAGGGCCGCGTCGCGCGCGAGCGCAGAACCCCGTGAAGGATGACCATGCCTGCCCCCCTCATTCGGCGCTGCGCGCCGCCCACATCGCCTGAAACGCCGGGCGCGCCTGACAGCGGTCGAACCAGGCCTTCAGCCGCGGGAAGGCCGCGAACACGCCCGAGGCCGCGGCAGCATAACGCAGCGTTTCCTCCATGATGACATCGGCCACGGTAAAGCGCCCGCCGACCAGCCAGTCGGTGCCCGCCAGATGATCCTCGAGCCGCTGGAAGGGGCGCTGCAACTTGGCGGTCGCGGCGGCGATCACCGCGGCGCCCTCGTCCGTCTCGGCCCGGTTCTGCATGTAGGCATAGAGGATCTCGACGGCCTGAGGCTCGATCACGCTGGCGGCCAGCAGCGCCCATTGCAGGATCTCGCCCTCTTCGGCCAGCGTCTGCGGGCCGACCGGACCGCCCGCCTTGCGCGCCAGATACAGGCAGATCGCCACCGATTCCCCGATGCACAGCCCGTCATCTTGCAGCGCCGGCAACTGGCCCATCGGGTTGATCGCCAGAAACGCCGGCGAGGCGGTGTTCAGCGGCGCATCCGCGGCCAAGGGATCGGGCAGCGAGGCGGCAAAGACCACCTTTTCGCGCCGATACGGCAGGCCAAGCTCCTCAGCGGCCCAGACAACGCGGGTGGTGCGCGAGCGCAGGGTTCCATACAGGGTAATCATTGATGCCTCTTCAATGCAGGTTTCGCGCCACAGTAACGTGCGCCCGGCGTTCGGCAAGGGGCCTCGCGCCCCCATCTTTGCTCTTCAAATATCCCGGGGGGAGTCGCGGCACGCGACGGGGGGCAGCG
>CALESR010000387.1 GCA_937907485.1 uncultured Paracoccaceae bacterium
TGCGGGCGGGCGAGGCCGCCACCGCCTTGGACCACTCTGCCCGTGCCGCCGCGCCGCGCGCGGCGACCCTGTGCCACGCCACATAGACAGCCTCGGGAATCTCGAACGGCGCATGGGGCCAGCCCAGATGGGCGCGGGCTGCGGCAATCTCGGCCTCGCCCAGGGGCGCGCCATGCACGTCATGCCCGCCTTGCTTGTTCGGCGCGCCAAAGCCGATGACCGAGCGGCAGGCAATCAGGCTGGGGCGCGGGTCGGCGATTGCGGCAGCGATCGCATCGGCAACCTCGGTCGGCGTATGCGCGTCGCACGACAGCACATGCCAGCCCGAGGCCGCAAACCGCGCCATCTGGTCGGTCGAGGTGGACAGCGCGGTGTCGCCGTCGATGGTGATGTGGTTGTCATCCCACAGGACCGTCAGCTTGCCCAGACCCAGATGCCCGGCCATATCAATGGCTTCGTGGCTGATGCCCTCCATCAGGCAGCCGTCCCCGGCAATCACCCATGTCCGGTGATCGACCAAGCCCGGAAACCGTGCCGCCGCCATGCGTTCGGCAATCGCCATGCCGACCGATGTGGCGATCCCCTGACCCAAGGGTCCGGTCGTCACCTCGATTCCCGCGGCATGGCCATATTCCGGATGCCCCGCCGTGCGCGCGCCCAACTGGCGAAAGGCGCGCAATTGCTCCATCGGCATGTCGGCGTAACCCAGCAGATGATGCATCGCATAAAGCAGCATCGACCCATGCCCCGCCGACAGCACAAAGCGGTCGCGGTCAGGCCATTTCGGATCCGCCGGGTCCAGTTTGACAAACCGGTTGAACAGCACCGCCGCCACATCGGCCATGCCCATCGGCATGCCGGGATGGCCGGAATTGGCCAACTGAACCGCGTCCATCGCCAGCGCGCGGACAGCATTCGCCATTTGCCGCTCGGTTGCGGCAGTCATCTGCGTCGTCATGTCTGTTGGTCCTTATGCGCGGCGTGAGTCGTGGATCAGCCGTTCGATCAGCGGGGTCAGGATCAGTTGCATCGCCAGATCCTGCTTGTTGCCGGGGATGACGATGGAGTTGGCGCGGCTCATCCACGACCCGGCGATCATCGACACCAGATAGGGGAAATCGATGCCACGCGGGTTCTTGAACCGGATGACGACAAGGCTCTCGTCCGGCGTCGGGATCCAGCGCGCGATGAACGGGTTGGATGTGTCCACCACCGGAACGCGCTGAAAGTTGATATCGGTTTCGGTGAACTGCGGCGTGATGCAATGCACATAGGCATGCATGCGGCGCAGGATGGTGTCGGTGACGGCCTCGGTCGAATAGCCGCGATGGGCGCGGTCGCGATGGATTTTCTGGATCCATTCAAGGTTGACCACCGGAACCACCCCGATCTTCAGATCGGCGAGTTTGGCAAGGTTTACCTCGTCGTTCACCACGCAGCCGTGCAGACCTTCGTAGAACAGCACATCCGCACCATCGGGAAACGGGGCCCAAGCGGTGAAGTTGCCCGGCGCCACCCCGGTTTTTGCGGCTTCCACCTCGTCATGGACATAGGTTCGCGTGCGGCCCTTGCCGGTGGCGGCGAATTCGCGGAACACGCGCTCCAACTCGGCCAATTCATTGGCCTCATACGAGAAATGCGAAAAGCTCTGGTTGCCTTCGGCGGCACGGCGCGCCAGTTCGGTCCGCATGTCGGCGCGGTTGAAGCGGTGAAAGGCGTCGCCTTCGATGGAAACCGCTGACACGCCCTCGCGGCGGAAAATCTGTTCAAAGGTGGTCTTCACGGTCGAGGTGCCCGCGCCGGACGAGCCCGTGACCGAGATGATGGGATGCTTCTTGCTCATGTCGTGCTCCGGAAAAGGCCGCGTTTCGAGAACAGGGCGGCATCTGGCCGCGCGCCCAGATCACAATAGGACGTCACGCGCGCCACCTTTTCGGCGGAACCGAACACAAAGGGCGTGCGTTGATGCAGCGCGGTGGTCGGCTGCGACAGGATGGCGTCCATGCCATCGGTCGCGCCGCCATCGGCCTGCGTGATGAGAAATGCAATCGGCGCGCATTCATAGAGCAGGCGCAGGCGGCCTTTCTCGTAACCGGGGCGCGTGTCGCCGGGATACAGGAACACCCCGCCCCGCGTCAGGATCCGGTGGGTTTCCGCCACCAGCGATGCCACCCAGCGCATGTTGAACGCGCGGCCGCGGGGGCCGTTCTGGCCTTCCATCAGATCATCGATGAACATGCGGATCGGCGCGTGCCAGTTGTGATAGTTCGACGCGTTGATGGCGAATTCGCTGGTCTGTGCCGGGATGCTCAGCCGCGCGGCGGTCAGCACAAACTGGCCCGTGGTCGGGTCCAGCGTGTATTTCTGCGTGCCGGCGCCAAAGCTGACGACCAGACAGCATTGCGGGCCATAGATGAAATACCCCGCCCCCACCATATCGCCAGCGGGGCGCAGAAAGGTCGACTCCGGGCTGTCGGCAACCGGAAACAGCGCAAAGATCGTCCCGACCGAGATATTCACCCCGATGTTCGACGACCCGTCCAAGGGGTCGATCGCGATGCCATAGTCCCCCTGCGCGGCGAGGGTGACCACCCCATCCTGTTCCTCAGAGGCATAGTGGCACACCGCCGAACCGCGCAGCGCGTCGGCAAAAAGGCTGTCCGCGATGACGTCCAGTGCCTTTTGCCCGTCGCCGCCCAGATTGGTGCCGACCTCGCTGCCATGATCGCCGGCAATTTCGCCCATTGCGATCAGCCGTGCCAGCGTCGCCGCCGCTGAACACAGCCGCCCCATCGTATCGTGCAAGGGCGCGGGAATCAGGTCGGCGGGAAGACCGCTGCGCACCAGTTCCCCGGATGTCGTGTCCACGCCTGCCACCTCTGCCTCCCCGCTGAGTGCTGTGCGTCCTTGGTGGCTTGCGGGCCGCGAAAAGAAAATTTAATAATATCTACCGATCAGAAAGAAAAATTGAATGATACGCACCAATGCCCTGACCCTTCGCCAGTTGCGCGCCCTTCTGGCGGTCGACAAGGCCGGCTCGATGGCCGCTGCCGCGCAGGACCTGGGCCTGACTGCCCCTGCGGTTCATAGCCAGATCAAGGGCTTGGAAGACGCCATGCAGGTCGCGCTGCTGATGCGCCACAATGATGGTGCGGGCTCGGGGCTGACCAGTGAGGGCCGCACGCTGGCCGATGCCGCGACCCGCATCGAGGTGATTTTGTCGCAGGTCGCAGAAGAGATCACGGCCATGAAGGCCGGGCATCGGGGCCGGGTCAGGTTGGGCGTGGTGTCGACGGGTAAATACTTTGCCCCTCGTCTGGTGAAGATTCTGCGCACCCTGGCTCCCGGCACCGAGGTTTCCCTGCGGGTGGGCAACCGCGATCAGGTGATCAGCGATCTGGACACCGGGACGATCGACATCGCGATCATGGGCCGCCCGCCCCTGACCCCAAAGGTCGAGGCGGTCCCCCTTGGCCCGCATCCCCACGGCCTGATTGCCGCGCCCGATCACCCGCTGGCCGGCCACCGCGCGCTCTCTGCCGCCGATCTGGCGGATGAGTTGTTCATCTCGCGTGAGCAGGGGTCGGGCACCCGCATCCTGATGACGCGCTATCTGGATCGCATCGGCGATGGTCAGGCCTTCCGATTTGTCGAAATGGGCTCGAACGAGACGATCAAGCAGTCCGTCATGGCGGGGCTGGGCATTGCATTTCTGTCGCTGCACACCGCCACCGAAGAGTTGACGCACGGTCGGTTGATCCTGTTGAACGCCCCACAACTGCCGATCATGCGGCACTGGTTTCTGGTCAACCTCGTGACTCGCCCGCAAAGCACCGCGACGCTCGAGATTGCGCGCAACATCCTGGCGCTGAACGGCAGCTATCTGCCGAAACTGCCCTGAGGCGCCGCCCGTCAGCCCCGGCAAAGGACCGCAGGGACTCGGCGTGCTGTTCCTGTTACGCCTTGAAGGTGGTCACACAGCGGCGCGGGGGCCTCGGATCACGAGCGCCAACGCATCCGCAGCCAGTGTCGGAAACAACGAGGGACGAGCGTCATGGAACAAGCCAGATCCGGCACCCTCAAGACAGCCATTCTGCTGCTCGCCGTGATCGGCCTGTTGGGCGGGCTGGCCTTTTGGTTCGCGGGCAATCCCGAACTGGCGGCGCTGATCTGGACCGGCGGCGTCGCGCCTGCTCTCGTCGCGTTGCTGGTCGAAATCCTGCGCAGCCTCCGGTCGGGCGAGGTCGGTCTTGATATCGTTGCCGCCCTGTCCATGTCGGCGGCGCTGATCTTTGGCGAGACGCTCGCGGCGGCGGTGGTCGCGGTGATGTATTCGGGCGGCACCTTCCTTGAAAGTTTCGCCGAAGGTCGCGCCCGGCGCGAGATGCACGACCTTTTGTCGCGCGTGCCCCGGACGGCGACGCGCCACCGCAATGGCGAACTCGAGGAAATCCCCCTGGAGCAGATCGTGCCCGGTGACCGGCTGCTGATCCGGCAGGGCGATGTGGTGCCGGTCGATGGCACGCTGGCCTCGGACAGCGCCTTTGTCGATACCTCGGCGCTGACGGGCGAGTCGCTGCCGGCCCGTCTGGCGCGCGGGGCCGACACCATGAGCGGTGTGACCAATGCAGGCGATGCCTTTGACCTGCTCGCGACACGGCCGGCCAAGGACAGCACCTATGCCGGAATCGTCCGGCTGGTCGAAGCCGCGCAGGCCTCCAAGGCGCCGATGGCCCGGTTGGCGGACCGCTGGTCGCTGGGTTTCCTCGTCGTCACCGTCGTGATCGCGCTGGCGGCGTGGTGGTTCACCGGCGATCCGATCCGCGCCGTGGCCGTGCTGGTGGTGGCGACGCCCTGTCCGCTGATTCTGGCCGTGCCGGTGGCGCTGGTTGCGGGCCTGTCGAGGGCGGCGCATTTCGGGGTGCTCATCAAGGGCGCGGGCCCGCTGGAAACGATGGCGCGCATCCACACACTGATCCTCGACAAGACGGGAACCCTGACCGATGGCCGCCCGCAGATCGTGTCGATCGACAGCGCCGAGAGCATGGACGAGGCCGAGATCCTGCGCCTTGCCGCAGCGCTCGACCAGGCCTCGAAACACCCGGTGGCGCGGGCCATCGCCGCCGCCGCAACGGCCCGCGGCCTGACGCTGCCGGTTCCGTCGCAGGTTGCCGAATTCCCCGGTGAGGGGGTTGTCGGCCAGGTCGAAGGGCGCAGCGTCATCGTCGGCGGCGAGGATTTCGTGGTGTCCAGACTGGCGCAGTCGTCGGGCAGCCCCCGCACATCGGGCGCGGGGTCGGTGCTGGTTGCCGTCGCTGTCGATGGCCGGTTGGCCGGTCGCCTCGTCATGTCCGACCCGTTGCGCACCGACGTGGGGGCCCTGCTGGGCCGGTTGCGCCGCCTTGGGATCGCGCGAATCCTGCTGGCCACCGGCGACCGCGCCGAGGTGGCCGAGCGGGTGACAGACGGGCTCGGCCTCGACGGGTTACGCTCTGGGCTGACGCCTGACCAGAAGGTCCTGCTGGTGTTGTCCGAGCGCAAGCGCGGGCCGGTGATGATGGTGGGTGACGGCGTGAACGACGCGCCCGCGCTGGCCGCCGCCGATGTGGGCGTCGCGATGGGCGCGCGCGGCGCCGCCGCCTCGGCCGAAGCGGCAGATGTCGTGCTGCTGGTTGACCGGATCGACCGGCTGGGCGCAGGGATCGAGATCGCGCGCGCCTCGCGCCGGATCGCCGTCGAAAGCGTGGTCGCGGGGATCGGCCTGTCGGTCCTCGGCATGATCGCTGCCGCCTTTGGCTATCTCACCCCGTTTCAGGGTGCCCTGTTGCAAGAGGCCATCGACGTCGCCGTGATCCTGAACGCGCTGCGCGCCCTGCGCATATCTCCACAGGGGGCCGCGATCCCGCCTGCGGCGGTTGACGCTCCGGTTCCGCCAAACGCCGTGAGTGGCCCGGCCCTGTCCTAGTCCAGTTCCACCCGCGGCTGCCCACGCGCACCGGATCGGCGCGCGTTGACACCGCCCCGATGGCCACATCGGGCGGTTGAGCGGCTCGGGATCTCGACGACTGGGGGTGGCCGCCGGGGGAAACCGGCCTGCGTCGTCAGGAACCACGGCACCGATGGGCGTTTTGCCGACCCAGGCGCCGACAGGCCCGACAGCCTCGCGGGGCCAACAAACGGCGACCGGGGCGAAGGCCATCGCCCGCCCTTATGCCACTGTCCTGACTGTGATTTCCCAAAGGAATGGTGCCGCTGAAGAGACTCGAACTCCCGACCCCATCATTACGAATGACGTGCTCTACCAGCTGAGCTACAGCGGCACTTTCTGGTGCCGCCCTACTATGGCCCAAAGGGGGGCAAGTCAAGCCCCGCAACCACCTGCTTTGCAGCGATCACAGGCCCATGCGACGGGTCTGGTCGAGGTCGATCACCTGCGCTTCGGCGCGTTTGGGTTCGGGCGGCGGGGCCTCGGCAAGCTCCTCCGGCAGGCGGTCGTCGGGGTCATCGGCCAGCGGGTCGGACACCGGCGTAGCGTCGCGCGGTTCGGGCTCGGCGGCGGGCAGGGTGCCGACGATCAGCGGCAGCATCTCGGTGCCATTGGTCGAGGGGCCGGACGTTTCCGGCGCCGCCAGCCATGTCAGCGTGTCAAAGGCCCCACAGCCCGAGCACAGCGCCTGCCATTGGCCATGCGTCTGGTGGCACTTGTCGCAGACCCACTGCGGGCCGCGCGGCGCGCTCAGCGCCCGGGCCAGCCACGCGCGCACGACATGATCGGACGAGCCTTCACCCCGGTCGATGGCGGCCATGATCGTCATCACCCGCTGCGACGGCGCGGTTTCGTGCAGGGCACCAATGGCCCGGCGCGCGGCCGGGAAATCCTCGGCGGCGATCAGCAATTCGGCGCGGGTCTGCTGCGCCTCGGGGCCGGGGGCCAGCGCCAGCAGGGCCTCGAACCGCTGGACACGCTGCGCCGGGGTTTCGCCGGGCACCAGCAGGGCAAAGGCCTGCGCGAGGTCAGGATGCGGTTGCACCTTCCACGCGCGCTTGATCGTCTTGACGGCGGCGTTGCGCTTGCCACGCGAGGACAGGGCACTTGCCGCCATCACGGCGGCTGGCACCAGATCGGGCGAGTGGCGGTTGGCCTCGATCGCCAGATCCTGCGCCAGCGCGGTGTTGCCTCGCGCCGCCTCGGCCTCGGCCTGTTGCAGCGTCAGCACGGCGTCGCGGCGCTGGAACAGCGGTTTGGGCAGTCGCCCGCTGCGCGAGGATTCCAGCAGCGTATGCCGCGCGCCTGACCAATCGCCCGCGCGATTCTGCAGCGCCAGCAGCCGGTCCTGCGTCGGCGCGTGACCGGGGCGCAGGCCCAGCGCGGTGCGCGCCAGTTTCAGCGCCTTGGCGTCATTGCCAGCGTCGATCTGCTGCGCCAGCAGCCCCTGCACACCGACAAACCGCGAGCGGTCATCCTCGAGCAGGCGCTTGTAATACTCTTCCGCCAGCTTGGTATTGCCCTTGGCGACGGCGGCCTGCGCCATCAACAACCGGGTCAACGGCTGATCGTCGAGCAGTTTCTCGGCGCGGCGGGCCTTGGTCAGCGCCGCGTCGCCTTCGCCCGCGGCCAGCGCAAGGAACCCGTCCGTCGCCGCCTGCAGCCCCTTGCGGTGGCGGTTGCGGGCGAAATAGCGACTGATCGCGGTGTCATCGCCCTGAATGAAGCGCAGCGTCGCCACGGTCAGCCCGGCTGCCTTCAGCAGCAGCCACAGCGCGCCCAGCAGCACCAGCGCGGCCAGCGCCATCTGCACCGGGCCAAGGGTGAATTCGGTATCGCCAAAGGCCATGCGAAGCCCGGCGTCCTGCTGCATCAGGTTTTCAGCCCCCAGCGTCAGGCCCGCGACGGCGGCCAGAAACAGGACGATCTTCAAGGCGGTCCAGAACATCGTCTCAGCCTCCGTTCAGGGTGGCCAGCGCGGCCAGCGCGTCCAGCCGGGTTTGCGCCGTGGCGCGCCATTCGGCCATCGCCTCGGCGGGGGCGCCGGTCAGCGCGCCCAGTTCGGTCAGCGTTGCGGCCAGATCACCCTCGCGCAGCGCGGCCTCGGCGCGCGAGAGCACGGCGTCGGCGTCGTCGCCCTCACGCGGGGCGAGCGAGCGTGCGCCGGTCTGCGCCCGCAGGAACCCGGCCAGCCGGTCGGTCAGCGAGGCGTCCTCGGGCGGTGGCGCAGCCGCCAGCGCATCGCGGGCGGCAGGGGCAAAGCTGTCTTGCAGTGCGGTCAGCGTCACCAGCCCTTCGGCCATCGGCGCCAGCGCGGCGGGGGCATCACCCAGCAACGCCAGTGCGTGCGGCGCGGCGGCGCCACTTTCGGCGGCGGCGGTCAGCTCGGCCAGCGCCGCCTGCCGGTTCACCCGCAATTCGGTCTGCGCCAGTTGCGCCTGCTGCGCGGCCAGGGCGGCGGCCTGTTGCTCGGCCTGCGTGCGGGCCGCCGCAAAGGCGGCCTCGACAGCGGCGCGGGCCTGCCCCTCGACACTGGCGCTCAGGCTGGTTTCCAGCCGGGCAATGCGGGATTCCAGCTCACTGGTGTCGGCGGGCGCCGGGGCGGATTCGAGCGCCGCCAGCCGGGTTTCCAGCGGGGTCAAGTTGGGCGCCGCGCCCTCCAGCGCCGTCAGTCGGGCCTGCAACGGGCTCAGGTCGGTCACCGGCGCCGGGGCGGTTTCCAGCGCCGTCAGCCGGGTTTCGACAGCGTCCAGCGACAGCGCCGGGCGCGATTCCAGCGCGGCCAGACGGTCAGCCAGCGTGGTATCGGCGGGCGCCCCGCGCAGGCCATAGGGCAGGGCAATCAGCGCAGCCCCAACCCCCAGCGCGCCAGACAGCGCAGCGGTCAGTGCAAGTTTGCCAACGCCCGAGGACGCCGCGCGGACAGCGGGCGCCACGGGCGGCAAAGGCTCGACCGGGGCCTCAACGGTGGCCTCAACAGGCGTTTCAACCGGGGGTTCGACGGGGGGGGCGACTGGGGATGCGCTGGGCGCCTCGCCTGTCGCTTCGGACGGCATCGCGGTGTCAACCGGCGCTTCGTCCTCGGTCTTGCCGGATGCCGCGCGGCGATTGGTCGTGCGTGCCATTGGACTTTCCCCTTACCGCCTGCAATCCGGGCCTGCGCCCTATCTAGTCCCTGCCCGCCCCGGCCTCAACCCGAAGGGGCGCTCTGCGACATCACGCCAGCCAGCGCGCGCAGCATTCCGCCATGATCCGGGCTGTCGGCCACCGCGACCGCCACCTGCGCGGGCAAGGCGGCGGCGCAGGCCGGGCTGATCGCCACGCAGGTCAGGGCGCCCGCCTCAGGCAGGTCTGCGCCAAAGAGCCGCGCGGCGCGAGGGGAAAAGAGCGGCGCGATGACCCGGCGATGGCGCATCGCCGCCCGCGTCTCGGGCTCCAGCACCCGCGCCACCGCCGCATAGACCGCCACGCCGCGCACCAGTCCGGGCAGCTCTGCCGCCAGATCGCGGGCCAGATCGGTGCCGTGGGCATGGACCAGCGGCCCCTCGGGCGCCGCGTCCCGCAGCGCCTCGATCAGCGCCGCCGCATCGCCGCCCCCCTCGCGCACCACAAACCCGGCAGCCGCCGCCGCCCGCGCCGTCGCCGGGCCGACGCACCACGCGGTCATCCCCGGCATCGGCGGCAGCATCGGCACCGCATTGGCCGAGGTCAGGATCAGCCCCTTGGCGCCCGCGAAAACCGCCGGGTCAAAGGGCAGCGCCACCACCTCGGACAGGGGCGCGATCAGCACCTCATGCACCGGCAACGCCGCCGCCGCCTGTTCGGCAAAGCGGCGCGACTGGGCCAGCGGGCGGGTCAGCAGCAGGATCGGCGGCATCGGGGGTTCCGGCGTGCCATTGTCGGCACCATGCGGGGATGTTACCCCGGTCGCGGGACTCAAGGCAACCGGCAGGGCATGAACCAGACCCTTATCATCCTCGGCATTGAAAGCAGTTGCGACGATACCGGCGCGGCGCTGGTCCGTCACGGGCCGCTGGGGGCGCAGGTGCTGTCCAACGTGGTCGCCGGCCAGACCGATCTGCACGCGGCATTTGGCGGCGTGGTGCCGGAAATCGCCGCCCGCGCCCACGCCGAAAAGCTGGATCTGGTGGTCGAGGAGGCGCTGGCACAGGCCGGGCTGACCTTGGCGCAGGTCGATGCGGTGGCGGTGACGGCGGGGCCGGGGCTGATCGGCGGGGTGCTGTCGGGCGTGATGCTGGCCAAGGGGCTCTGCGCCGCCACGGGCAAGCCCTTGATCGGGGTGAACCATCTGGCCGGCCACGCGCTGACGCCCCGGCTGACCGACGGGCTGGCGTTTCCCTACCTGATGCTGCTGGTTTCTGGCGGCCATTGCCAGTTCCTGCGGGTTGACGGGCCTGAGTCCTTTACCCGCCTTGGCGGCACCATCGACGACGCGCCGGGCGAGGCCTTTGACAAGGCGGCGAAACTGCTGGGCCTGCCGCAGCCCGGCGGCCCGGCGGTCGAATCCGAGGCTCGGTCGGGCGATCCCCGCCGCTTTGCCTTTCCCCGCCCGCTGCTGGACCGGCCCGGCTGCGACCTCAGCTTTTCCGGGCTGAAAACCGCGCTGATGCGGGCGCGTGATGCGCTGGTGGCCGGGCTGGGCGGGCTGACCCGGCAGGACCGCGCCGACCTTTGCGCGGGCTATCAGGCCGCCATCGCCGACGTGCTGGCCGAAAAATCCCGCCGCGCGCTGGCGCTTTGCCCCGGCATCACCGGCTTTGCGGTGGCCGGGGGCGTCGCGGCGAACCAGACCCTGCGCGCCCGGTTGCAGGCGGTGGCGGGCGCTGTGCCCTTCATCGCACCGCCCTTGGCGCTGTGCACCGACAACGCGGCGATGATCGCCTGGGCCGGGCTGGAACGCCTGCGCGCGGGCCATGCCGACGACATGACCCTCAGCGCCCGGCCCCGCTGGCCGCTGGACCAAACCGCCGCGCCCCTGATCGGTTCAGGCAAGCGCGGCGCCAAAGCCTGAAGGAGAGACCATGCCCCTGTTCGCCCTGATCTGCACCGACAAGCCGGGCCATCTGGAGACCCGCAAGGCCAATCGTGACGCCCATCTGGCCTATCTGGCCGCGACCGGCTGCGTCTCGCTGGCGGGCCCGTTTCTGACCGAGGGCGCGATGTCCGGCTCGCTGGTGGTGATCGAGGCCGCCGACCGCGCCGCCGCCGAAAGCTGGGCCGCCAATGATCCCTATGCCAAGGCGGGCCTGTTTTCCGCCGTGCGGATCGAGGAATGGAAAAAGGTGTTCGGCTGATGCGCCGCTGGCTGATGAAATCCGAACCCGATGTGTTTTCCTGGGCGGATCTGGTCGCCGTCGGCCAGAAGGGCGAGGAATGGCACGGCGTGCGCAACTACCTCGCGCGCAACAACATGCGGGCGATGGAGCTGGGCGATCCGGTCCTGTATTACCACTCGAACATCGGGCTGGAGATCGTCGGCATCGCCGAGGTCTGCGCCCTGTCGCATCCGGACAGCACGGCCGGGCTGGATCACCGCTGGGACTGCGTCGATATCCGCGCCGTCCGGCCCCTGCCGCGCCCGGTGACGCTCAAACAGGTCAAGGCGACGCCGGACTTGGCGCAGATGGCGCTGGTCACCTCGATGCGCCTGTCGGTGCAGCCGGTGACCGATGACGAATGGGCGATCATCTGCAAGATGGCTGGGCTGGAATGAGCCGGGATACCACTGCCGTGAAGGTTTGAACGCATGAGTGCCAACCCCACCGCCGCCAATCATCGCCGCGCACGCAATGACATGCTGGATGTCCTGCGCGGCTTTGCGATCCTCGGCATCTTTCTCATCAACCTGCCCTTCATGACCTCGGGCGAGATCGACTTTGCCGCTCTGGTTTCAGGGTCGCGGCTGGACCGTGTCGCCCAGACCTTTTCCGACCTCTATTTGGAGGGCACGCAGCGTGGTCTGCTGCAACTGCTGTTCGGCGCCGGGATGGTCCTTTTGACCAGCAAGGCCGTTTCGCCCGACGGCCCGGTCAGCGTCGCCGACACCTATATCCGCCGGAACCTCTGGCTGATCCTCTTTGGCCTGCTGCATATTTTCGTCGTGCGCTGGGGCTTTGACATCCTGCATGTCTATGGCCTTGCCGCGCTGTTCCTGTTCACCTTCCGCAACCTGTCGGCGCCTGCCGCGCTGGCCTTGGGCGTCGGGATCAGCGTCGCCTGGCAATGGATTCCGCTGGGCGGCGAAATGCCCGCCCCCGAGGGCGCCGAGGACGCCGCCAAGTCCTTCCTGTCGGGGATGAACGCGGTCGAGATGTGGCTGGAGACCGTCAGCGGGCTGAACCTCTGGGTCACCGTCGCCGAGGCCTTTGCCACGATGCTGATCGGCGTGGCGCTGTTCAAATGGGGCGTGATTCAGGGGCTGAAATCGCGCCGGTTCTATGTCGGGCTGACCGTTCTGGGTTACGGTGTCGGCCTTGCCCTGCGGGTGCACGCGCTGGCCGATCCCAGCCACGCCGAGGCTGGGCCAAGCCCCTCCGATCTGGGCCGGATCATCATGACCATCGGCCATGTCGGCTTGCTCAACCTGCTGTGGCAAAGCCGGATCGGCGCCGGACTGCTGTCGCCTTTGCGCGCCGCCGGTCGAACGGCCTTCACGCTCTATGTCATGCAAAGCGTGATCGGCATCTGGATCCTCTGGGCGTCCTGGGGCCCGCTGACCGCATACAACTTCGGTTCGGCCGGCATTCTGGCGACCGGCGTTCTGGTGCTGGCCTTTCAGGTGGTTCTGGCGAATATCTGGCTGCGCTGGTATGACAGCGGGCCGCTTGAAATGCTCTGGCGTCGCCTTGTCAGACTGACCAGCCCTGCGCCCTGACCGCAACCAAATGGTCGGGTGCGGACAAGGGACACGGCATCAACAGGAAATTGGGTAGACTGCCATGAGTGGACGCGAGAACATCACCGACATCCTCTGCATCGGCTGCCAGAAGGGCTCGACCTCGTGGCTGCATTCGGTGCTGAACACTCACCCCGACACCTGGGCCTTTCCCGACAGCGAACCCCTGACCTCGACCGACAAGGAGGCGCATTTCTGGGATCGCAACCACGCCTTGGGCGAGGACTGGTATCGCACCCTGATGACGCCGCCCGATCCGGCGCTGAAAACCCTCGATTTCACGCCGGAATACGCCTTTCTGCCCGATGACCTCATCGCTGACTGCAAGCGCCTGAACCCCGGCGCCAAGGTGATCTATATCCTGCGCGACCCGATGGCGCGGGCGGTCTCGACGCTGCGGATGCGGATGCTGTGGCGGTTCGGCGCCGGGGCCGATGTGCGGCTGGACCGCGCGCTGATGGAGCACATGCTGCCCCATGCGCAAGTGGACGAGCACGGCTCGTTCATGCGCAACCTTGGGGCCTGGCAGCGGCAGTATCCCGATGTGCTGGTGCTGAACTATGAAGACCTGCACGCCAACCGCGCCGAAGGCATGGCCCGCATCCTCGCGCATGTCGGCCTCGACCCGGCGCGTCTGACCGGTGACTCGCGTGAGCGGTTTGACGCTGTCATGGCCAGCAAGGTCTGGGAGAGCGAGCGTTTCCCCGTGGACCGTGATGTGCTGGTGCATCTGCAAGGCTTCACCGCCCGCACCCGCGCCGCCGTCAAGGGCGCGCTGGGGTTCGAGTTCACCGAAGGTCAACGCATGATCGACGCCGCCGCACCCGCCAGTGCCGGGGGTGACATGGCGCCGTTGCTGGGGGCGCTGGAGGCGCTGCGCGACGAGGTGGTGAAATCGCGCGAAGTGGCGGCGCAGCAGGGCAAGCTTCTGGAAGACCTGCGCAGCGAGATGCAGGGCCAACGGCGGCTGACCCGCTTGATCCTCGATCACAGCGTCGCCGAAATGGACGACGACCTTGAGGCCAGCATGGGCTCGGTCACGATGACCATGCGCGAGACGATGGACCAGATCCTTGAACGCCGCCTTTCGCTGGCCCGCTATGGCGACGGCGAATTGCTGTTGATGAGCGTTCCCAGCCACAACCTGCCGTTCCAGCGCAACTCGCCGGAACTGCGCGAGGGGTTGAAGGCCGCGTTGAATCCAGACTGGGTTGCACCCGGCAAGGTTCTGGTCGCGCTGCCGCCAGCCTGGCGGGGGCATCTGCACTGGATGGGCACCTATATCAAGGCCTGGCCGACGTTGAAGCCACTGATCGACCCCAGTCGCCGCTACGGCGATGCCTTTGTCAGCCGGCCCGAGATGTTCGAAAAGGAAGGCAAGTCGGGCATCGCCCAGTGGCGGCGGCTGTGGCAGGGGCGGCCCGTGCTGGTGGTCACCGGCCGGGGCTCGCGCTTTGATCTGATCCCAGAGCTCTTCGATTGCGCGGGCAAGGTGGATGTCCTGCACACCGCGCCCGCGCACGCCTTTGCCGAACGCGAGGCGATCTTGCAAGGCGTGGTGGAGCGCGCCAACGCGGATACGCTGGTCCTGCTGTCACTGGGGCCGACGGCGACGGTGCTGGCGCACTCGATCGCCGCCAAGGGGGTTCAGGCGCTGGACATCGGGCATCTGAGTGCCAGCTACAACTTCGTCTACGCCAAGGGCCCGATGCCCGAAGCGATGCGCATCACCCGGCCGGTCTGAAAGGGCTTTTCACCCCTGCCGCGCCACGCTAGCCTGCGCGCAGACGGCAGAATGCCGCACAGTGGGGGGAACGAAACAATGGACTGGCTGTCAGTGATCGTCGCAGCGGCGATCGGTTTTGCCGTGGGCGCTGTCTGGTATGGCGTGTTTTCAAAGGTTTGGGTCGCGGCCTCGGGCGTGCCGACCGATGACAAGGGCGCGCCGCGCGACGGCGGCAACCCGGTCACCTATCTGGGCGCGTTTCTGTGCATCCTGCTGGTCGCCGGGATGATGCGCCACACCTTCGGCATGGCGAACATCGACACGCTGGGCAAGGGCGTCGTGGCCGGGCTGGGGATCGGCCTGTTCTTCATCGCGCCCTGGATCACGCTGAACGTGCTGTTCTCGCAGCGGCCAAAGGCGCTGGCGCTGATCGACGGCGGCTATGCGGCGATTGGCTGCGCGGTCATGGGTGGCGTGCTAGTGCTGCTCTGAGGGCCGCCTCCACGGCGAACCCTAGCGGCCTTCCACAACCATGATGGTGCCCTGCGCGGCGGCGATCAGCTTTTCCGCGCCACCCTGCAGGGTAAAGACCCGCGCCTGACACACCGCCTGCCGTTTGCCCGCCGAGATCACTTCGGCGCGGGCGATCAGCCGTTCGCCGATGCCGGGGCGCAGATAGTTGATCTTCATCTCCAGCGTCAGCACCGGCACGCCCCCCAGCGCGGCGGCACCGGCATAGGTCAGTGCATTGTCGGCCAGATAGGCGATGACGCCGCCATGGGCAAAGCCGTTTTGCTGCCGGTGATCGTCGCGCAGGGTCAGCGCCAGTTCCGCGCGCCCGTCGTCAAACCCGGTCAGCTCAGTGCCCAGCAACCGGCTGAACCCCTGCGCCGCCAATGCCTTGCGGCCGAATTCCAGCATGTCGGTCATACCATCCCCCCAGCGATCCGGGGGGATGTGAGCGCAGCCTCGTCAGGCGATCAAGCCTGACTTTGCGTCAATAACGATAGTGCTCGGGCTTGAACGGGCCATCGGCGGCAACGCCGATATAGTCGGCCTGTTCCGCGCGCAGGGTCGTCAGCTTGACGCCGATGCGGGCCAGATGCAGGCGGGCGACCTTTTCGTCCAGATGCTTGGGCAGGATATAGACACCCGGCGCATACTCGCCCTGTTTCGTCCACAGCTCGATCTGCGCCAGCACCTGATTGGTGAACGACGCCGACATCACGAACGACGGGTGCCCGGTGGCGTTGCCGAGGTTCAGCAAACGGCCCTCGGACAGCAGGATGATCCGCGCGCCCGAGGGCATCTCGATCATGTCCACCTGGTCCTTGATGTTGGTCCATTTGTGGTTCTTCAACTGCGCGACCTGGATCTCGTTGTCAAAGTGGCCGATGTTGCCGACGATCGCCATGTCCTTCATCGCGCGCATGTGCTCGATGCGGATGACGTCCTTGTTGCCGGTGGTCGTGATGAAGATGTCGGCGCTGTCGACAACATCCTCCAGCACCGTCACCTCGAATCCGTCCATCGCGGCCTGCAGGGCGCAGATCGGGTCGATCTCGGTCACCTTGACCCGCGCACCGGCGCCGCGCAGCGAGGCAGCAGACCCCTTGCCCACGTCGCCATAGCCGCAGACCACGGCGACCTTGCCCGCCATCATCGTGTCGGTGGCGCGGCGGATGCCATCGACCAGCGATTCCTTGCAGCCATACTTGTTGTCGAATTTCGACTTGGTGACGCTGTCGTTGACGTTGATCGCCGGGAAGGGCAGTTGCGCCTTCTTATGCAGGTCATACAGACGCTTGACGCCCGTGGTGGTTTCCTCGGACACGCCCTTGATGGCGTGGCGCTGGCGGGTGAACCAGCCGGGGCTGGCGGCAAGGCGCTTCTTGATCTGCGCGAACAGGGCTTCTTCCTCTTCCGAGGTCGGAACGGCGATCAGGTGATCCTCGCCCTCCTCGACCCGCGCCCCCAGCAGGATATACAGCGTCGCATCGCCGCCGTCGTCGAGGATCATGTTGCACAGGCCACCCTCGCCGCCGAACTGAAAGATCCGGTCGGTATAGTCCCAGTATTCGACCAGATTTTCACCCTTGATCGCAAAGACCGGCGTGCCGCCTTCGGCAATGGCCGCAGCGGCGTGGTCCTGCGTCGAAAAGATGTTGCACGAGGCCCAGCGCACATCGGCGCCCAGCGCCTTGAGCGTCTCGATCAGCACGGCGGTCTGGATCGTCATGTGCAGCGACCCGGCGATCTTGGCACCTTTCAGCGGCTGCGTCGGCCCGAATTCGTCGCGGCAGGCCATCAGGCCGGGCATTTCGGTCTCCGCAATGGTCAGTTCCTTGCGGCCGAACGCGGCGAGATTGATATCCTTGACGATGTAATCCTTGGCCATCTGGCGCTCCTGATCTGTCTGGTTCGCGCCCACATAGCACCGGTGCCCGGTTTCGGCAATGGTGGGTCAGCCCCGCGCCAGACGCGGCAGAAACACCGCCGCAATGCCCATCACGGGCAAATATGCGCAAAGGTGATAGACAAATTCGATCCCGCGGGCGTCGGCGATCACGCCCAGCGCGGCAGCGGCCAGCCCGCCGACACCAAACGACAGGCCAAAGAAGATCCCGGCAATCAGCCCGACGCGGCCCGGCACCAGCTCCTGCGCAAAGACCAGGATCGCCGGAAAGGCCGAGGACATCACCAGACCGATGGCGACGGTCAGCGCGCCGGTCCAGAACAGGTTGGCCCAGGGCAGCGCCAGGGTAAAGGGCAGCACGCCCAGAATGCTGACCCAGATCACCGCCCGCGTGCCGATGCGATCCCCGATCGGCCCGCCAAAGATCACCCCGGCCGCCGAGGCGGCGAGGAACAGGAACAGCATCATCTGCGCCTCCTGCGTGCTCAGTGCGAAACGCTCGATCAGGAAAAAGGTGTAATAGGCCCCCAGCGAGGCCATGTAGACGTTCTTGGTGAACACCAGAAACGCCAGAATGGTGATCGTCACCGCCACCTTGCGCGCGCTCAGCCCGTGGTGCTGCGTGGCAAAGGCCTTGCGGCCTGACCGCCGGTGCATCGCGTGCCAGTGGCCGACGCGGTTCAAGATCACCATGCCGACCAGCGCCAGCAGCGCGAACCACGCCACCGACCCGCGCCCCGAGGGCACGACGATGAACGCCGCCAACAGCGGCCCCGCCGCGTGGCCCAGATTGCCCCCGACCTGAAAGAAGCTCTGCGCCGTGCCGAACCGCCGTCCGGCAGCGGCGCGGGCGACGCGGCTGGCCTCAGGGTGGAACACCGCCGAGCCAATGCCGATCAACGCGGCGCCCATCAGCAGAAAGGGATAGCTGGGCGCATTGGCCAGCAGCAGCAGCCCCAGCAGGGTGCTGCCCATGCCCAGCGTCAGCGATTGCGGAAAATGGTGGCGGTCGGTCAGCGTGCCGATCAGCGGTTGCAGCACGCTGGCGGTGCCCATGAAGGCCAGCGACATCAGCCCGACCTGCGAAAAGCTCAGCCCGAATTCGTCATGCAGCAGCGGATAGCTGGCCGACAGCACCGACTGCATCACGTCATTGATGAAGTGGCACAGGGCAATCGACAGGATCACCAGATACTGCGTTTCGACGAGGGTTTGCGCTTGCGGGGCGGGGGCAGTCGACTCGACCATGGTTGGTCCTTCACATGTTCACGGATCAAGTGAACCCGTCCGCCGATCCTGTCAAGCACCGGGCGGGCGTCTTTTTGCCAAACCGCGACCCCTCGGCCCGCCAAAGGCCGATATGCTGTTGAGACAGCGGGGCCTTTGTGCGACACAGTTTGAAAAGGCGGTAAACAGAGGATGTCGGTGACACAGGCGACGTCAGGACGGCAGGCGCCCCGCGGCGCAGGCCGGAGTCGGCTCGGTTCCGGCCCCGGTTCGCGTCTGATTGCGCTGGTTCTGGCCGTCACCCTCACCCTGCCCCTTCCCCTTCGCGCGCTTGAACCCGTCAATCTGACGGTTCCCGGCGCCTCGGCCGAGCTGATGCTGACCCTGCGCGCCAGTTCCTTGCTGATCGCCGCGCAAGAGGGCGGTCGCACGGCGCCGATCGACCTGATGGCGGCGGCGCGGGCGGAATACGGGCGCCTGCTGGACCTGCTCTATGAACACGGGCACTACGCACCGACGATCCGCGTGCTGATCGACGGGCGCGAGGCCGCCGACATCTCGCCCCTCGCCACGCCCGCCCAGATCAACAGCGTCGCGATCACCATCGACCTTGGCCCGCAGTTCACCTTTGGCCGGGTCGAGGTTTCCCCGCTGGCGCCCGGCTCCTCCTTGCCCGCGGAACTTTCCCCCGGCCAGCCCGCCCGCAGCACGGCGGTCCGCGCGGCGGTCACGGCGTCGCTCGACGCATGGCGCGCGCAGGGTCACGCCATGGCCGAAGTCAGCGCGCAGCAGGTCTCGGCCGACCATGACACCCGGCGGCTGAACCTGCGGCTGCAGATCGACCCCGGCCCGCAACTGCGCATCGGGCGCATCGAGCCGCAGGGCAACGAACGCACGCGCGACGAACGCATCGAGGCCATCGCCGGGTTGCAATCGGGGGCGCCGCATGACCCCGCCGCGATCGAGGCCGCCGAGGCCCGACTGCGCCGCACCGGCACCTTTACCTCCGTCGTGCTGCGCAATGCCGAGCGGGCGAACCCCGATGGCACGCTCGACATCGAGGCCCGCGTCGAGGAAAGCCCGCCGCGCCGTCTGGGTTTTGGCGTCGAGATCGACAGTGAAACCGGCGGGCGGCTCAGCGGCTTCTGGCTGCACCGCAACCTGTTTGGCGGCGCCGAACGCCTGCGGCTCGAGGCCTCGATCGACGGGATCGAGGCGCGCTCGGGCGGGCTCGGCTTTGCGCTGGACGCTCGCTATACCCGGCCTGCCACGCTGAACCGCGACACCGATCTGGACCTCGGCCTCAATCTGGTGCGGCTGGACGAAGAGGATTTCGACGCCGACGCCCTGACCGCCGACGCCAGCCTGCGCCGCCGGTTCTCGCCGGCTCTGACGGGCACTGCCGGGGTTAGCCTGCGGTGGGAGCGCGCCGAATACGGGCTGATTTCCAGCGATTTCGGCACCCTTGGCCTGCCCGTTTCGGGCACCCATGACACCCGCGACGACGGGCTCGACGCCACGCGCGGGCACTACCTGATGGCCGAGGCGATGCCCTATGTCGGGTTCGGCGCCGCCGACAGTGGCGTCAGGCTGCGCATGGATGCCCGCGCCTATGCCAGCCCCGGCGACGAGGGGCGTCTGGTGCTGGCCGCACGGGCGCAGGCGGGGGCGATTGTCGGCAGCGATCTGGCCGCCACGCCACGCGGTTTTCTGTTCTATTCCGGCGGCGGCGGCACGGTGCGTGGCTTGCCGTATCAGTCGCTGGGCGCGACCGACGGGGTCAGCGCCTCGGGCGGGCAGGGGTTCGCCGCGCTCTCGGGCGAGCTGCGCTATCGGGTGAACCCGTCCTTTGCGCTGGTCGCCTTTGCCGATGCCGGGGCAGTATCCCAAGGCGCCTTTTCCGGCACCTCGGATTGGCACGCGGGCGGCGGCTTTGGCGTGCGCTATGCCACGCCGATCGGCCCGTTGCGGCTGGATGTGGCGACGCCGCTCCGGCGCAATGCTGGCCTCGTCGGCTCGGCGGTGCAGATCTATCTCGGTATCGGCCAGGCGTTCTGATGGCGGGCATCCTCACGCGGGCGGCGGTGCCGCTGATTCTGGTCGCGGCACTGGCAGGCCCGGCGCTGCCCAGCCCCGAAGAGGACGAGGGCGTTCTGGCCCGGATGCTGCAAACCCTGCTGTCGGATGCCGGGCGCGAGGTGCGCATTCGCGGCTTCGAGGGCGCGCTGTCCTCGCGCGCGACCATCCGCGAAATCAGCATCGCGGATGACCAGGGTGTCTGGGCCACGCTGTCGGGCGTGGTGATCGACTGGAACCGCGGCGCGCTGCTCGAACGGCAGATCGAGGTCAACGAACTCAGCGCCCAGCGCATCGACATCCACCGCACCCCGGTCGTCGGGGGCGACGATGCCCTGCCCAGCCCCACCGCCCGCGCCGAATTCGCGCTGCCGGAACTGCCCGTCTCGCTGCGCGTCGGCGCGGTGCGGGCCGATCTGGTGCATCTGGATGCCTCGGTGCTGGGCCAGATGGCCGAGGTCACGCTGCTGGGCTCGGCGCAACTGGCGGGCGGACAGGGGGAGACCCGCTTTGATGCGCATCGCACCGATGGCACGGCGGGCACCTTCCGCATCGACGGCGCCTTTGACAACGCCAGCCGCGTCCTGACGCTGGACATGGTGCTGGACGAGGGCCCCTCCGGCATCGCCGCCAGCCTCTTGGGCATTCCCGGCCGCCCGGCGCTGGGCCTCACCGTGCAGGGCACCGGGCCCATCAGCACCTTTGCCGCCGATATCGCCGTCGCCAGCGACGGCGAGCAGCGCATCACCGGCCGGTTCGAACTGGTCGATCAAACGCCTGAAACCGGGGTGTTGCAGGGCGGCGGCTTTGCGCTGGCCGTGACGGGCGATCTGCGACCGCTGCTGGCCGCCGACCTGCACCCGTTCTTTGGCGAGGTCTCCAGCCTGCGCGCCTCGGGCCAGCGCTCGGACGAGGGCGAGATCACCCTGCCCGAACTGTCGATCACCACTGGCGCCATGACCCTTGGCGGCACGGCGGCGATCAGCGCGCAGGGCCTGCCCCGGCGGGTCGCCCTGCAGGCGCAGATTGCGCAGGCCTCCGGCCAGCCGGTGCTGTTGCCGGGCACCTCGGGCGCGGCGCAGATCCAGCGCGCGACGCTGAACATCGCCTATGACGAGGAGATCTCGCACGACTGGGAGATGCGCGCGCAGATCGAAACGCTGATGCTGCCGGGGCTTCGCATTGCCCAGACGGTGCTGGATGCGCGCGGGCGGCTGAACCCGGCGAGCGAACGTGACCTGCCGCTGGTGGAGGGGGTCTTCGACTTTGCCGCCGAGGGGATCGACGCGCGCGACCCGGCGCTGCAAGAGGCCCTCGGTTCGGCGGTCTTTGGGCTGGCCAGCCTCACATGGCCAGGCGAGGGCGAGCCCATCGCGCTGACCGGGCTGGCGCTCGAAGGCGAGACCCTGTCGCTGACCGCGCATGGTGCCCTCGACGGGCTGGAGTTTGACGGTTTCGCCGAATTCGAGGCGCCGGATCTCGCCGCCTTTTCCGGCCTCGCCGGGCGGCCCCTCGGCGGCCATGCGCTGGTCACGCTGGACGGGCGGATGAACCCGTTGACCGGCGCGCTCGATATCGAGGCCGATCTGTCCACCCGCGACCTGTCGCTGTCGATCCCCGAGGCCGACGCCTTTCTCGCTGGGCAATCGGGCATCTCGCTGTCGCTGCGCCGCGATACCGAGGGGACCGAGCTGCGCGCCCTGTCGGTGCAGGCCGGCACGGCCGAGCTGTATGCGCTGGGCAGCGCGCAGCCCGGCGACACACGCCTGTCGGCGCGGTTGACCGTCGGCGATCTGGCGCGGCTGGGGCAGGGCTATGGCGGCAGCGCGGCGCTGGATGCCGAATTCAGCGCGAATGACACCGGCAATCGGCTGCGCCTCGATGGCACGCTGATCGACCTGCAACTGGCTGATCTGCCGGCGGCGGGGATGCTGGGCGGCCTGTTTGCCGGCGCCACCCGGTTGCGCGCCGATCTGCGCAACCGGCGCGGTGTGACCGAACTGGGGCTGTTCACCCTGCAGGGCGATAATCTGGCGCTGTCGGCCAGCGGCACATGGTCGGACACCGCGCCCGATGTCTCGCTGACGCTCGAACGGCTGGAGATGGCCGCGCTTGGCCCCGGCGCGCAGGGCCATCTGCAAGGCTTCGCGCAGATCCGGGGGCAGGCGGCGGGGCAGCGGGACTTTACCCTGCGGCTGACCGGCGTCGGGCCACTGGCCAGCGGCATTGGCACGCTGGACGGGCTGATCGCCAACGGCCTGACGCTGGACGCACAGGGCAGCAGCGCGCCCGACGGATCGTTGGAGCTGACGTCGGCCCGCCTCAGCGGCGCGGGCTTCGCGCTGGCCGCCAGCGGCACCCAGTCCGGCGTCGGCACCGCGCGGTTCGCACTCAGCGCCGATCTGGCCGATTTGGCCCGGCTGGTGCCCGGCATCCCCGGCGCAGCGCAGATGACCGGCGTGGTGACCCGCACGCCGGGCGCCACGGCCTATGGCATCACCGCCGATCTCTCTGGCCCCTCCGGATTGCGCACCTCGCTGGCCGGACAGGTGCGCGACGACCTCAGCCTCGATCTGGGGTTCGACGGTCAGGTCGAGGCCGTGATCGCCAATCCCTCGATCGAGCCCGCTTCGGTGCAGGGCCTGATCCGGTTTGACGGCACGATGCGCGGCCCTGCCACGATCAACACGCTCAGGCTGAACGCGCGGGTCACGGGCGGGCGCTATGCCATGCCCGCGCAATACATGGCCTTTCACGATATCGAGGCCAGCGCGCAGATGACCGGGCTGACCGCACGCATCCACCTCGACGGCCAATCCCAGACCGGCGGTCAGGCGCGGCTCGAGGGGACGATCCGGCTCGACGCCACGCGTGAGGCCGATCTGACGCTGTCGGCGCAGGGCCTCGTGGTGGCCCAACCGCAGCTCTTCGACGCGCGGCTTGACGGGCAGGTGCGCATCAGCGGCCGTCTGGGCCAGAACGCCCGTCTCAGCGGCGCGCTGGACATTGCGCAGGCGGAAATCCGCATCCCGCATTCGCCCCTTGCGCGGCAGGGGATCGGCATCGCCGGGCTCAGCCATGTCGGCGAGGACGCCGCCAGCCGCCGCACCCGCGCCAATGCGGGCATCGCCACCGGCACCCGGCTGGGCCGCAGGCCGGTGCCCCTGTTCCTGGACCTGACCCTGAACGCGCCGGGCCGCATCTTTGTGCGCGGGCGTGGGCTGGATGCCGAACTGGGCGGCACCCTCCGGCTGGGCGGCACCACCCGCGCGACCGTGCCCGCGGGCAGTTTCCGGCTGATCCGCGGGCGGCTAGACCTGCTGGGCAACCGCTTTACCCTGACCGATGGCTCGGCCAGCATGATCGGCAGCTTCCTGCCTCTCATCAGCCTGACCGCCACCACCGAAAGCGACGGCGTGCTGACCTCGGTCACGCTGGCCGGTCAGGCCGACAGCCCCGAGATCACCTTTTCCTCGGTGCCCGAATTGCCGCAGGACGAGGTTCTGGCCCGGCTGATCTTTCGCCGCGCGCTGGCCACACTCAGCCCGTTTCAGGCGGCGCAACTGGCGCTCTCGGTCGCCACGCTGACCGGGCGGGCCGAGAACTCGATCCTCAGCCGCACCCGGCAGGCGATGGGGCTGGATGATCTGGATTTCACCGTCGATGAACAGGGCAACACCCAGCTTCGCGCCGGGCGCGCCCTAGGCGATCGGGTCTATTCCGACGTCAGCATCGATTCCACCGGGCGCGGCGAGGTGTCGATCAACCTGAACCTCTCGCCTTCGGTCACCCTGCGTGGCCGCGCCGATTCCGAAGGCGGCTCGGGCGTCGGCCTCTTTTTCGAGCGCGACTATTAACGCCGCCCGATGGCGCGCTGAAAGGCCGGCCTTGCGCTGAGGCGCTGGAAATACTCGGCCAGCGCAGGCTCGGTGATCTCGAATCGCGCCGATTTCGCCCAGAGCAGGCAATGCGCCAGCACGATATCCGCCACGCTGAGGTTATCGCCCATCAGGAACGGCCCATCGCCCATCCGCTTGACGAAACTGGCCTGATTGCGGGCGAATTCCCATTTCAACGAGTCCTTGACGCCCGCCACCCGCTGATCCTCGGGCAGGATGAAACTGTGTCGCGCGGCAGTCCAGAGCACGGCGTCGAATTCATCGAGCACACACTGCGTCAACGCATCCTGCCGCGCGCGGGCCAGCGTTCCGGCGGGTGCGGTGAAACGGCCATGCGCATCGGCGAGATACTGGATGATGGCCGTCGAATCGGTGATCGGCTCGCCATCGACCAGCAGCACCGGCACCTTGCCGCGCGGATAGTGCCGGGTGACGCTCTCGTCATGCGGCTTCACGGCCAGATGGTCATACGGCAACCCGAGCTCTTCGAGCATCCAGGCCGCCCGCGCCGCCCGCGTGCTGAGTGCGCCGATCAAGGTGTAACTGGGCATGGGATCCTCCTCTTTGCTGCCATCAAGCATGGCAAGGGGGGCCGGCGCAAGCGGCGCGCGGGGCGGCGGCCCCGTCCTCTTTGCTCTTCAAATATCCTCAGGGGGGTGAGGCCGTCAGGCCGAGGGGGGC
>CALESR010000388.1 GCA_937907485.1 uncultured Paracoccaceae bacterium
GAGAGTCGCATCGGTGGCCGGGTCGGCGAAGCGGCCGATCAGATTGGCCGCGAGGTTGTCGAGCTGGCCCTGCACCTGCGGTGCATCGATGTCCCGAATGCGGAAATTCGCCGCCAAGCGACCGCCGGCCATGGCCGTGCCGGTTGCCGGATCGAGGCTGCGGCCACGCAGGGTCAGGGCAGAGAGCGGCGATCCGAGGCTCATCCCGGCATCCATCGCCGGGGTGGGGGTGAAGCCGATCTCGGCGGCCTCGACGTCGAGCAGCATCTCGCCCCCGGTGGTGAACAGCGTCACGCGGCCATCGGTGCGCGCGTGCTCGCGCAGCGGCACGATCTCGGCGAGGGTCGAGATCAGCGCCTGCCGTTCATCCTCGAGCCCGAGGGTGGATTGCCCGCCGATGCGCAGGCGCACGATCTGGTCGTTCAACGCCTCGACCCGCTGCAATCCGCCATTCAGGGTGTCGACATCGCGGGCAATTGCGGCGTCGGCCTCGGCCCGGCGCGACTGCAGGGAGGTCTGGGTGGCGGAAAAGGCAGCGGTCAGATCCGTGGCACTGTCGGCCAACGTGGCCAGCCGACTGGTCAGATCGGGGCGGTCACTGGCCGCAATCAGCGCCGAATCAAAGGCCGACAGCGCCGCCGAAAGCCCTTGGCCGGGCAGGCCGACCGCACTCTCGATCGCGAGCCAGAAGGCGCTGCGGGTGCTGGCGCCGCTGGCCGCGGCGCCGCTGTCACGGTTGAGGCCCAGAAGCCCGGCATCGACCGAGCGGCTGATCCCGTTCATGCGCACCCCCCCGCCACTTCCCGCAAGGGTCGAAGCGGAGAGGTCGAGTGTCCGGGCGGCGTAGCCCGGCGTGAGGGCGTTGGCGATATTGGCCGACACGACCTGCACCGCGCGGGCCGAGGCGGCCAGCCCGGATGCGGCGTTGGAAAAGGCGCTGGAAATGCTCATGTCGGCCTCGACTCAATGGTCAGCGTTTGATGTTGGTGGTTTCCTGCAGCATCTCGTCGACGGTCTGGATGACCTTGGCGTTCGACGAATAGGCGCGCTGCGTCTGGATCATGCTGGTCAGTTCCGCGGCGACGTCGGTCGTCGATTCCTCGCGCGCAAAGCCGATGACCTCGCCAGTCGGACCGTCGCCGGCGTTCCACAGGAACATCGCGCCCGAGGCGGGCGAGACGCGATAGGTCTGGTTGTCGAGCGCGGCGAGGCCATTGGCATTGGCGACATCGACCAGCGGGATCTGCGCGATGGTGCGGATCAGGCCCGAGTCGTAATAGGCCTTGACGTAGCCGGTGCCATCGACCTGCACGCCGACGAGGGATTGCACCGGCGAGCCATCGCGTTCGTTCGCGACGGGGATGAAGGTGTCGGCCATCTGGGTGATGCTGTCCACATCGCCCACCGCGCCGATGTTGAGCGCGATATCCTGGCCATCGACGGTGACGGTGAACGAGCCGCTCACCGGGTCATAGGCGCCGCCGGGCGCGCCGACATCCTGCGCGACGCTGGCGATGCGCCCGCCATTGGGCGGCACGTCGTCAAAGGTGATGCGGTATTCGCCGACGACCGTGCCCGAGACCGGGTCGGTGACCGTCGCCGTCCATTCATTCGAGGCCCCGGTCAGCGGGACGGTGGGGGTGAACGAGACATTCATCGTCTCGGTCGTGCCCAGCGCGCTGTAGTATTCCAGCGCGATGTCATGCCCGACGCCATCGGCCCCGGCGCGGGTGCTGGTGGCGGGCAGGTTGGCGCGGACCGAAATGCTGGTCGTCGGATCCGAGGCGAACTGGTTGGTGTTGATGCGAATCGGCTGCAACCCGCCGAAGGTGTCGCGCGGATAGGCGCCGATGGTGCCATCAGGATCGGCCGGCCAGCCCAGCAGCACCAGTCCCGCCGGGTTGCGCAGCGTGCCATCGGCGGCGGCGCGGAACGAGCCGGTGGTCATCAGCATCAACTGCATGTTCGATTGCTGCGAGTCGACCGCCGCGCTGGTGGTCACCGGCAGAAAGCCGCGCCCGCTGACCGCCAGATCGGTGGCGTTCGAGCTGCTGGTCAGCACCCCGCGTTCGTCGATCAGCCGCGCCGCCGACGAGCGCACGCCGCCCGCGATATAGGGCCCATAGGCCGAGCCGGACATCACCATCGACTGAAACGAGGTGATCGCGCGTTTGTAGCCGAGGGTTCCGGTATTGGCGATGTTGTCCGAGATGGCGGCGAGCCGCGACGAGTTGGCGTTGAGACCGGAGATGCCGGCGTTGAACGACGAATAGAGTGTGGACATTGAGAGGCCTTTCGTGCCGGTGCTGAGCGTTCTGCCCTGACCATGGCACAAAGGGCGTTAATGCCCGCCTAACGTCGATTCATCACGGGTTGCGCCGCAAGAGGATCAGTTCGAGCCGGTTGTTGCGCGCCGCCATCGGGTTCGGATCGGTCATCTGGCGGTCGGCGTGTCCGACGACACGGGCCAGACGCGCCGGGTCCAGACTGGCCTCTTCGAGCATGCGGCGCACCCGGTCCGCGCGCGAGGTCGACAGCGTCCAGCGTGGATCGCCTGCCTGCACGACGGTATAGCTGCGCGTATGCCCTTCGATGGCCAAGGGATTGACAACCATCGAGGAAATCTCGGTCACGATGGCGATGATGGCGCTGAGGACCGGCATCGGCACGTCGCTTTCGCCGACAAACAGCGGGGCGCCGGGCAGATCGAACAGCTCGATCACCAGCCCTTCGTCGGTCTGCCGCGTGATGACATGGCGCAGCGCATCGTCAAGAACCGGGCTCTCGCCGCCCAAACCGGTCAGGCTTTCAGCGATGGCCTCGAATGATTCGGTTTCGGCGGCAGCGGCGGCTGCGGCGTCGGCGTCGTTCGGCGCGGCGGGGGCCTGTTGCTCACGAGATTCCAGATCGGTCCCGCCGAACATCCCCTGCCCGCCCGAGGAAATCCGGTGCACCGGGATCGACGGATTGAAGTAATCCGCCAGCCCGCGCCGCTGCGATTCGGTCGTTGCACCCAAGAGCCACATCATCAGAAAGAACGCCATCATCGCGGTTACGAAGTCGGCGTAGGCCACTTTCCAGGCCCCGCCGTGGTGTCCACCACCGACAACAATTTTCTTTCGTTTGATGATGATAGGCCTGGCATCGTTTTGCCGGCTCATCCCCACCACCTTTATCTTCACCCAAGGATCAGGCCTAGCATCAAGGTGTGAAGCGCGGGTTAATGACCGGCGGGCAGCAGCGGCTGGCGGCCGTCCGGGCCGAGGGTAAAGACCGCGCGCCCCTCGACGACAATGGCGGTCAAGGGGCCACCATAGGCAGCGCCGCTGTCGATATTGACGCGGTTGCCGTGGTGCTGCGGCGCCTCCAGATGGGTGTGGCCGTGGATCACCAGCCACGGATGCGGCGCGGCAAAGTCGAGGAAGGGCGCGCGAATCCAGATCAGGTCGTCCTCGGTCTGCTGGTCGAGCGCGACACCGGCGCGCAGCCCGGCATGGACAAAGACGACCTCGCCGCGCAGGCAGTAAAGCGGCAGGTCAGCCAGAAAGGCCCGGTGCGCGGCGGGCACGGCGCGGGTTGCAGCGTCGTGGGTGGCATCGGCGGGCAGGCCATAGCTGGCGAGGGTCTCGATGCCGCCGATGCGCGGGTGCAGATAGTCGAGATCGGCGCGCAGGACGGGGTCGCGCTGGCCCTGACAGAACAGGGTGAACATGCGGTCATGGTTGCCCTTGAGCACCACCCAGGGCTGCCCGCCGGCCTGCCCGCGCAGCAAGAGGTCGATCACCCCGGCCGAATCCGGGCCACGGTCAACCAGATCACCGACATGCACCACTGGCGATTCGGCGTCACCGGTGCGGGCGCGGTCGGCGGCGATCCAGCGGTGCGCCTGATGCAGCAGGTCGATCTGGCCGTGGATGTCACCGATGGCATAGGTGCGCAGGGTCATGGCGGGGCTCACTGTGGGGTTCGGGGTGTATTGGGCCAGCGGCGGGCGGAAATCAACCCGGGCTCAATCCAGCACCAGCAGCGCCAGCCAGTCGGCCACCAGCGCGGGCCGGTTATGGCCCTCGATCTCGACCGTGGTGTCGACATGCAGCAGGGCGCGACCCTCGCCGCGCGGCTCGATCGCGGTCACCGCAAAGACCCCGCGCACGCGCGCGCCCGCCCGCACCGGGGTGACAAAGCGAAGGCTGTCAAAGCCATAGTTGAGGCTTTGCCGCAGGGGCGGCAGCGGCAGGCGGGCCTCGGCCAGCAGGTGACTGAGCATCGCCAGCGTCAGGAACCCATGCGCGACGGTGCCGCCCAGCGGGGTCTGCGCGGCGCGGGGAGGGTCGATGTGGATGAACTGGCGGTCGTCGGTCACCTCGGCAAAGGCGTCGATCCGGCCTTGGTCGAGCGTGACCCACGGCGAGGTGCCCCGCAGCGCCGCCATCCCGGCGCGCATCCGGTCTATCCGCAGCATGCTGACCTCCTGTCGCTGAAAGATGCCTAGCGCGGCGCCGGGGGGCGGGCAAGTGGTGGGTGGCGATGTGCAAAAAATTGCAGTTGGGAAAGTATGGCCTTGCGTTACGGTGCGCTTGTTGCACTATAACGCACATGCGGGTGGCGCCAGGGCGCCCGGCCAGGGAGGGCCGTCCGCAGCATCGGGAGAGAGCCATGAACGAGAACGCCGCCATCCATTTCGTGGATCGCCATGTCACCGAAGGGCGCGGCGGGCGCATCGCCTTTGTCGAGGCCGATGGCGCGCGCCGCAGCCTGAGCTATGGCGAACTGGCCGAGGCCAGCGCGCAGTGGGCCGGGGCGCTGGAACGCCACGGCGTGCGGCGCGAGGAGCGCGTGGCGATGATCCTGCGCGACCAGATCGAATTTCCGGTGGTGTTCTGGGGCTCGCTGAAGGCGGGCGCGATCCCGGTGCCGCTGAACACGCTGCTGGCCGCGCCGATCTATGAGGCGGTGCTGAACGACAGCCGGGCCTCGATTCTGGTGGTGTCCGAGCAATTGTGGGACGCGGTCAAACCGGCGATCGACGGCAACCGGTTCCTGCGCGCCGTGGTGGTGGTCGGCGGCGAGCGCCATTGCGACGGCACCGAATGCCTGTCGTTCGAGGCCTTTACAAAGGGCGCGCCCGCCCGGCCCACGGTCGAGGCCAGCGGCGATGAACTGGCGTTCTGGCTCTATTCCTCGGGCTCGACCGGGGTGCCCAAAGGGGTGCGCCATGTGCACGCCAGCCTGAAGGCCACCGCCGACACCTTTGGCGCCCAGGTGCTGGGCATCACCGAGGGGGACACCGTGTTTTCGGTCGCCAAGCTGTTCTTTGCCTATGGGCTGGGCAATGCGATGTCGTTCCCGCTGTCGGTGGGCGCGAAAACCGTGCTGTTCGGCGGGCGACCAACCCCGGATGCCGTGTTCGACATCATGGCGCGCGAGAGGCCGACACTGTTTTGCGGGGTGCCGACGCTGTTTGCGGCGCTGGTGGCCGAGCAGGAAACCCGCGGCGGACGGCCGGATCACGACATCCGCCTGTGCACCTCGGCGGGAGAGGCGCTGCCGCGCGAGATCGGCGAACGCTGGGAGCGGCTCTGGGGCTGCGAGATCGTCGATGGCGTGGGCTCGACGGAAATGCTGCACATCTTCCTGTCGAACCGGCCGGGCGATGTGGTTTACGGCACCTCGGGCGTCGCGGTGCCGGGATACGAGGTGCGGCTGGTCGATGAGCATGACGAGGACGTGGCCGCCGGCGAGGTCGGGGAATTGCTGGTGCGCGGGCCGTCGAGCGCCGAGGGCTATTGGAACCGGCGCTCGAAAAGCCTGAGCACCTTTCAGGGCCACTGGACCCGCACCGGCGACAAGTATGAGCGCAATCCCGAGGGGCGGCTGGTCTATTGCGGGCGCACGGATGACATGTTCAAGGTCAGCGGCATCTGGGTCAGCCCCTTTGAGGTGGAGCAGGCGCTGATCGAATTCCCCGGCG
This sequence comes from uncultured Paracoccaceae bacterium, assembly GCA_937907485.1. GTDB lineage: Bacteria > Pseudomonadota > Alphaproteobacteria > Rhodobacterales > Rhodobacteraceae > Pararhodobacter. The sequence goes on from CALESR010000388.1 coordinate 5,972, forward strand.
TGCTGGAAGCCGCCGTGGTGGCCCGCGCCGACGAGCAGGATCTGGTGAAACCGGCGGCCTATGTGGTGCTCAAACCGGGCGCGGCGCTGGACCCGGAGGCGCTGAAGGAGCATGTCAAGGCGCGCATCGGGATGTGGAAATACCCGCGCTGGGTCAGCGTGGTGGAGGAACTGCCAAAGACCGCGACGGGCAAGATCCAGCGGTTCAAGCTGCGCGAGGGGTGAGCGGGGCAAGGGGGCATTCTGCCCCCTCTTTGCTGCGCCAATTCACCCCCTGAGGGTATTTGAAAAGCAAAGATGGGGG
>CALESR010000389.1 GCA_937907485.1 uncultured Paracoccaceae bacterium
GATGCAGCCAGTTCGCCAGCGCCTGCGACGAAATCCGGCAGGTGGCGCGGTCTTCCATCAGGCCGACATCGTGGATGTCGGGCACTTTCGAGCACCCCACCCCCTGATCGACCCAGCGCACGACATAGCCCAGAATGCCCTGCGCGTTGTTCTCGATCTCGGCGGTGATCTCGGCCTCGGACCAGTTCACCCCCTGCGCCAGCGGGATCGTCAGCAGATCCTCCAGCCGACCCCGCGCGCCACCGGCGGCGATGGCGTCCTGACGGCCCATCACATTCACCGTATGGTAATGCGTCGCGTGCAGCGTCGCTGCCGTCGGCGAGGGCACCCAGGCGCAGGTCGCGCCCGCCTGCGGGTGGCCGCCTTTTTGCGCCAGCATCTCGGCCATCAGGTCAGGCGCGGCCCACATCCCCTTGCCGATCTGCGCGCGGCCTTTCAGCCCGCAGGCCAGACCGATATCGACATTGCGGTCCTCATAGCTGCGGATCCAGGGCTGACCCTTCATGTCGCCCTTGCGCAGCATCGGCCCGGCCTCCATCGAGGTGTGGATTTCGTCGCCGGTGCGATCGAGGAAGCCGGTGTTGATAAAGGCCAGCCGGTGTTTCGCCGCGCGGATGCACTCCTTGAGGTTGGCCGAGGTGCGGCGCTCCTCGTCCATGATCCCCAGTTTCACCGTATAGCGCGGCAGGCCCAGCGCGGCCTCGACCCGCGTGAAAATCTCATCGGCAAAGGCGACTTCTTCGGGGCCGTGCATCTTTGGCTTGACGACATAGACCGAGTTCTGCGCCGAATTGCGCGGCCCTTCGGTCTTTTGCAGGTCGTGCATCGCGCAGAGCGTGGTCACCATTGCATCCAGCAGCCCCTCGGGCGCCTCGATCCCGTCGCGGTCCAGCACGGCGGGGTTGGTCATCAGATGGCCGACGTTGCGCACCAGCATCAGGGCGCGGCCCTTGACCGTCAGTTGGCCGCCGCCGGGCGTCGCATAGGTGCTGTCGGGGTTCAGTTTGCGCAGGGTGGTCTTGCCGCCCTTGACCACCTCTTCGACCAGATCGCCCTTCATCAGGCCCAGCCAGTTGCCCCAGGCCAGAACCTTGTCCTCGGCATCGACGGCGGCGACGGAATCCTCGCAATCCATGATCGCGGAAATCGCCGATTCCAGCCAGACGTCGGAAATCCCCGCCGGATCGCCGCGCCCGACCGGGGTCGAGGGGTCAACGAGGATCTCGATCAGCAGCCCGTTCACCCGCAGCAGCACCTGCAGCGGGCAGAGGTCATCCTGCAGCCAGCCGACGAACTGCGCCGGATCGGCCAACCCGGTTTCCTCGCCCGCCGCAATCGCCACCAGGGCGCCGCCCTCGACCTTCAGCGCCGTGACATCCGACCACAGCGCCCCCGCCAAAGGCGCCGCGCGGTCCAGATGGGCCTTGGCCCAGGCCACCACCCGCGCGCCGCGCGCCGGATCATAGCCCTTGCCCGAGGGCAGATCGCCCAGCGCATCGGTGCCATAGAGCGCGTCATAAAGGCTGCCCCAGCGCGCATTCGCCGCGTTCAGCGCATAGCGGGCGTTCATCACCGGCACCACCAGTTGCGGGCCGGGGGTGGCGGCGATTTCCACGTCGGTGCCGGTGGTTTCGATGGTGAAGTCCGGCCCCTCGGGCACCAGATAGCCGATGTCGGTCAGAAAGGCGCGATACGCCGCCGGGTCCTGCGCCTGCCCGCGCCGCGTGCGGTGCCAGTCGTCGATCTGCGCCTGCAACGCGTCACGCCGCGCCAGCAGCGCGCGGTTCTTTGGCCCCAGCCCGTGGATCAGGTCCGAGAGCCCGGCCCAGAACCGCGCCGGGTCGATCCCGGTGCCGGGCAGCGCGCGATCTTCGATAAAGGCGACCATGCGCGCATCGACGGCCAAACCGTTCTTGTCGAATCGCTGGGTCATGGCGGGAACTCCTGTTGGCGGCCTCGGGCCGGTTGTGCGTCGCTGGCAGAGGATATGCAACTTTGTTTCCGATAGGCAACAGGCGTGGTAAGAAGTTTTTACCAATTCCGCCATTGCACTTTCAATCATTTCCTGAAAATCGCGCCCGATTTGCCGGATTGTCTTTTGATGTATCTTGAATAATACTTAGCCTCATGTCTAAGTATGATCCCTCGCTCGACCGACTGTTTCAGGCACTGGCCGACCCCACGCGGCGGGCGCTTGTCGAACGGCTGATGCGCGGCCCGGCCAGCGTGGGCGAGTTGGCGCAGCCCTTTGCGATGGCGCTGCCCTCGCTGATGGCGCATCTGCGGCGGCTCGAAGACGCGGGGCTGATCGAGACCCGCAAGGATGGCCGCGTGCGCACCTGTGCCGTGGTGCCCGCCGCGCTGGCCCCGGCGCAGGACTGGCTGGCCGAGCAGCGCGCCCAATGGGAGGGGCGGCTGGATCGACTCGACGCTTATGTGACCCGATTGATGAAGGAATCCCGCGATGACGCTTGACCCTGAAACCGACCTGATCCTGACCCGCACCCTGAACGCCCCGCGCGCGCTGATCTGGCAATGCTGGACCCGGCCCGAGCATCTGGTCGAATGGTTCGTGCCCAAGCCACACCGCGTGGTCGCCTGCGAAATCGACCTGCGCGTGGGCGGTCGGTTCAACACCACCTTCGAGGTGGAGGGCAACCTGCATCCGAACCAAGGCGTGTTTCTTGAGGTGGTCGAGGGTGAAAAGCTGGTCTTTACCGACACCTACACCGAAGGCTGGAAGCCGGCGCCCGAACCCTTCATGACGGCGATCATCACGCTGGAGGATGCCGGCGAGGGGCGCACGACCTATACCGCCCTCGCCCGCCACCGCAATGCCGAGTCCGCCCGCCAGCATGCCGACATGGGGTTTCAGGACGGCTGGGGCACCGTGGCAACCCAACTCGAGGCCTATGCGCAGCGGTTGGCGCAATGACGCGCTTTGCCACCCTGAGCTTCGAGCGCAGCATCGCGGCCCGGCCCGGCGTGCTCTGGCATGCCTGGGTCGAACCGGCGGCGCGGGCGATCTGGTCGCCGCCAGCGCCGGGGGTGGAGATCGAATACCTCAGCGCCGACCCCCGGGTCGGCGGGCAGGAAATCTCGCTGTGCAAGGTCGCGGGCGAGGCCGATATCCGCTGCGACATCACATGGCTGGCGATGCAGCCCGGTCTGTGCAGCGTCAATTCCGAGGTGATCTCATCCGAGGGGGTCACGCTGTCGGCGGCGCTGGTCACCGTGGACATTGCCCCGCAGGGGGCGGGCAGCCTGCTGACGGTCACCGTGCAACTGGCCTCGTTGGGCGCGGACATGGAGGGTGGCTATCGTCAGGGCTTTGCCGCCGCGCTGGATAATCTGCTCTGTCTGGCCGAGGCCCGCGCGGTCGAGGCCGACGCCGCCCCCGAAGGCCGCACGATGCGGCTGGAGCGGGTGATCGACGCCCCGGTCGACGCCCTGTGGCAGGCCTGGACCGACGCCGACGCGCTGCCGCGCTGGTGGGGGCCGGACGGGTTTTCCTGCCGCACCACGCGGATCGACCTGCGCGAGGGCGGCGAGTGGGTCTTTGACATGATCGGCCCGGATGGCACGGTGTTTCCCAATCACCACCGCTATTCCCGCCACGACCGGCACCACCGCATCGACTATACCCTGCATTGGGGGCTGAACGGGCCGAAACACGCCGACGCCTCGGCGCGGTTCGAGGATCTGGGCGGGCGCACGCGGATCACCCTGCACATGGTCTTTGCCACCTCGGCCGAATTCGAGGCCGCCAAGGGCTTTGGCGCGGTCGAACTGGGCCAGCAGACGCTGGGCAAACTGGCGGCTTTTGTCGGCTGATTACAAATCCAGCGCCATCTGCGCCGGGGTGCGCGGGGCGCGGCGGCTGGGCGCACGGACGGCGGGGTCAAAGCGGCGCGCCTCGCGCGCGGCGCTGGCGGGATCGACCACCGGCTCAGGATAGCGACCCGCCAGCACCCGCCGCGCCATCGGCCACAACCACGGCTGATGCAGCAAGGCATCCGGCACCGGCGCCAGCTCGGGCAGCCAGCGGCGCAGGAACTGGCCCTGCGGGTCCAGATCCAGCCCCAGCCGCACCGGATCGGGAATGCGCCGGGGCGTCGCGGCGGCCTGCACCTGCGGCCAATGGATAGCCGGTTCGTAATCGGTGAACAGCCGCGCCAGATGCAGGCCGGTGGCGCGCGCCTCCAACCCCAGATGCACCGTGGCCACCGTCACCAGCAGGGCGCGCAGCCGGGCGTTCAGCCAGCCGGTCGCCCTGAGATAGCGCATGCAGGCATCGACAAATGGCAGCCCGGTCTCGCCATTGCGCCACGCGGTCAGCAGGCTGGCCTCGCCGGGGCGGCCCAGATGCGGCGACTCGCCGTCGAACCGCTGCATGGCGGTTTCGCGCAACGCCAGCCGCGCCTCGAAGGCGCGCAGCCCGCCCTGCCAGTCACGCTGCCCGCGCCAGCCCTCGCGCGCGGCGGCGCTGGCCTGCTCGACCTCGCGCAGCGACAGCACGCCCTGCGCCAGATAGGGCGACAGCCGGGACGAGGCGCGCTCGGCCCCCAGTGGCGAGGTCATCCCCTGGCGATAGGCCTGCCCACGCAGCGCCAGAAAGCTGTCCAACGCCTGCAAGGCGGCGGCGCGGCCACCGGGTTGGCGGTTGGGGCAGCGATCCTCGGCCAGTTTCAGCGCCTTGGCCGTCGGCAGGGCGCCGGTCCCCTCGGCCACCGGCGCCAGCGCGGTCAGGGGCGCCGCGGCCTCGGTCTGCGCCAGTTGCAGCCAGCGCAGGCCGGTCGCGCGGGCCCAGTCCGCCACCCTGCGATCGCGCGCCTGCGCCCAGACAGTGCCGGTCTCGGCGTGGCTGATGATCTGGCCGAAGCCATGCTTGGCATGCAGCCGCGCCAGCACCTCGACCGCGTCGCCGCTGCGCAGGATCAGGGGCTGACCCAGCGCCGCCAGATCCGCGCGCAGCCCGGCCAGCGACTCTTCGACAAAGGCCCAGTGCCGGGCCGAGGCCTCCGGCTGCGCCCAGGCGTCCGGCTCGACGATATGCACCGGCAGCACGGCGCCCATCGCAGCGCCAAGCGCCAGCGCCGGGTGATCGTGCACCCTCAGGTCGCGCCTGAACCAGACGAGCGAAAGCATGGGTCCCCTATCGCAAACCATTTGTTCACGATTTACCCCAATTTCCGCCACCACCGCAAGCCGAACTGCGCCCTTTGGCGCCACATCCGCACCCGGGTTATTCCGTCAAACGACCCCGCCTGCGCCCCATTTCAGCCACAGCGCGCCAGCACTCTGAGATGGTAAACGCATCCTTGAAAGGAGACCGCCATGAAGTCGCAACAGTCCGCCCTCGGGTTTTTTGGCCAGGCGATGAAACTGCCGTTCAACATCTTTGCCGACGAGGAAGACCGCGTGCTCGCCCGTCTGGACGAGATGCACAAGGACCTGCCGGATACGCTGCCGGAAAAGCGCTTCTTCAAACACTGACCGTGACGCCGGGCAGGCGCAGCGCCGTCAGCATGTCGCGCAACTCCTGCCTCGCGGCCACGTTCGAGATGTTCATCTGATCGACACCGACGTCGCGCAGATCCATCAGGGTCAGCCCGCGCGGAAACAGTTCGCGGAAGATCACGCGCTCGGAAAAACCGGGCGCGACGCGAAAGCCGATCCGCTTGGACAGCGCCTCCAGCGCCTCGCCGACCTTGCGCTTGTTGTGCATTTGCTGCGCGCCGAGGCGGTTGCGCAGCACGATCCAGTCGATCGGCTTTAACCCGGCCTGCGCGCGCAGTTGCCGCGCCTGCCACACCATTTCGGCATAGATCGACGGGCCCTGCACGGCGTTCGTCACCGGATCGATACGCGCCAGCAGGTCGAAATCGATGAAGCTGTCGTTCAGCGGCGTCACCAGCGTATCGGCGAGCGAATGCGCGATCTGGCTCAGGCGCGTGTGGCTGCCGGGGCAGTCGATGACGATGAAATCACAATCCGAATCCAGCCCGGCCATCGCCTCGGACAGACGGTGATCGTTGGGGTTTTCATCCGGACCCAGCCGCGCCGGATCGACCTCGGGCAGGTCGCGGTATTGCGGCGAGGGCAGACTGACGCCTTCCCGCGCGCAAAAGGCAGCCCGGTTTTCGATATAGCGGCCGAAACTGCGCTGGCGCAGATCGAGGTCCAGCGCCCCGACATGATGCCCCATCCGCGCCAGAGCCGTGGCGATGTGCATCGCCGTGGTCGATTTGCCCGACCCGCCCTTTTCGTTGCCGGTGACGATGATATGCGCCACGCTGTCTTCCCGTCTTGCTGGTTTGCGCCGAACATTAGGCTGCGCGCGCGCCCTTGGAAAGCGCTATGGAATGAAGAAACGCCGCTGCACCGGGCAGCGGCGTTCCATGTCGTGCCGTCGGCAGGTCTCAGAAACCCAGGCCGGCGTATTTGTTCTTGAACTTGGTCACACGGCCGCCGGTGTCCATCAGGCGGGTGCCGCCACCGGTCCAGGCCGGGTGCACGGAGGGGTCGATGTCGAGCGCCATCGTCTCGCCTTCCTTGCCCCAGGTCGATTTCATCTGAACGATGGTGCCATCGACCAGCTTGACGTTGATCGTGTGATATTCGGGGTGGATCGCGTCTTTCATGATCCCGATTCCTTATTCAGCGCTCAGGGCGCGATAGTTGGTCTTTTCGACGATCCGGGCCGACTTGCCGCGACGGTCGCGCAGATAATACAGCTTGGCGCGACGGACACGACCACGGCGAACCACGGTGATGCTGTCGATGTTGGTCGAATACAGCGGGAACATGCGCTCGACGCCTTCGCCGAACGAGATCTTGCGCACGGTGAACGACGCGGCGATGCCGGCGCCGCCACGGCGGCTGATGCAGACGCCTTCGAACATCTGCACGCGCGAGCGGGTGCCCTCGGTCACCTTGTAGCCGACCTTGACGGTGTCACCCGCCTTGAAATCGGGAATGTCCTTGGCCAGAGCAGCGATTTGCTCGGCTTCGAGTTGTGCGATCAGGTTCATCTGATCCTCTCCTTACTGGGCTCACGGTTGATCCGTGAAGGTCTGATGCCGTCCCAGAGCTCTGGTCTTCGACCGGGTCCCGCCCGCATGGGCAGCCCGCCAGAGATGCGGTCGTCGGTTCTGAACGGATCGCCGGGCGCGGAGGTCCACCGAAGCAGGCGGCGCGGCAGGCGAAAACGGCCCGGCGGGCGATTCCGCCCCCGGACGGGCGCGGTATAGGGGCAAGGGCGCGGGGCGTCAAGCGTGGCGGCCAGGGTGGGGGAAAACCCCAGCCTAGGCGGGTTGCCCGCGCCGCGCCCACAGGTCGGGCCGGCGTTCGCGCGTCAGGGCCTCGGCCTGCGCGCGCCGCCATTTCGCGATCTCGGCATGGTTGCCCGACAGCAGCACCGGCGGGATCTCGCGCCCGTCCCAGACGGCGGGTTTGGTATACTGCGGATGCTCCAGCAGCCCGGCGGAATGGCTTTCGTCCTCGGTCGAGGCGGCGTTGCCCAGCACGCCCGGCAGCAGGCGCACCGTGGCGTCGATCATCGCCTGCGCGGCAATCTCGCCCCCGGTCAGGACAAAATCGCCCAAGCTGACCTCTTCGACGCCGAAGGCCTCCAGCACCCGCTCGTCCACGCCCTCGAACCGGCCGCACAGCAGCGTCACGCCGTCGCCCGCCGCCCAGCGCCGCGCCGTGGCCTGATCGAAGGGCCGCCCGCGCGGGCTCAGATAGACCAGCGGCCAACGCGCGCGGCCGGGCACGCCCATCTCGGCCTTGCGCAGCGCCCGCGCCACCACATCGGCGCGCAGCACCATCCCGGCGCCACCCCCGGCGGGTGTGTCATCGACATTGCGGTGCTTGCCCTCGCCAAAGACCCGCAGGTCGATGGTGTCCAGCGACCACAGGCCCAGATCCATCGCCTTGCCGGTCAGTGATTCGCCCAACACGCCGGGAAAGGCGCCGGGAAACAGCGTGATGATGCGCGCGGCCCAGGCCCCCTTGATGCGCGGCGGCCCGCCCATCAGGTCCTGCGGCGCGGCGCTCAGCGTCACCGCCACCCGCCCGTGCGAGCGCTTTGGTGCAACCGGCTCGTCGCTCATTCCAGCAATCCCTCGGGCGGGTCGGCGATGATCCGGCCCAGCGTCAGATCGACGGTCGGCACCACTGCCAGCGTAAAGGGGATCAGCGCCGCCGCCTTGCCGGGGCGCTGCAGTTCCAGCAGATCGCCCGCGCCGTGGTTCAGCACCGCGCTGACCCGGCCCAGTTCGACGCCGCCGGTGTCGAACACCGGCAGGCCCAGCAGATCGGCGTGATAAAATTCGTCGTCCGGCAGGTTCGGCAGGCGCGCACGCTCGGCAAACAGCCGCACACCGCGCAGGGCCTCGGCGGCCTCGCGCGTTGCAACGCCGCTCAACCGCGCCGACAGCGCGCCGGGCACCGGATGGCCCAGCCGGAGGGTAAAGGACCGCGCCCCGTCCTCGGTGAACAGCGGCCCATAGGCGGCAATCGCCTCGGGCTGGGCGCAAAAGCTCTTCAGCCGCACCTCGCCCTTGACGCCAAAGGCCCCGGCGATGGCCCCGACACAGACCCGATCATCGCTCATCACGCGCGCCCTTTCATCTTGCCTGACATACCCTCAGGGGGGTGGATGCCCCGCAGGGGCAGAGGGGGGCGCGTACGCCCCCCTTTTCCCGTGTCACTCGGCAGCGGCGGCCTTGGCGGCCCGCTCCTTGGCGCGCTCGGCGGCTTTCTTGCCCGGCACGGCTTTCTTCGGGTTGTTGCGCTCGGCCTTCGGACGCACGCCGGCGGCTTCGAGGAAGCGCACGATCCGGTCGGTCGGCTGGGCGCCCAGACCCAGCCAGTGCTGGATGCGCTCCATGTCCATCTTCACGCGGTCTTCGCTGTCCTTGGCCAGCAGCGGGTTATAGGTGCCGACCTTTTCCAGGAAACGGCCGTCGCGCGGCATGCGCGAGTCGGACACGACGATGGCATAGAACGGGCGCTTCTTGGTGCCGCCACGGGCGAGACGGATCTTGGTAGCCATGGGTTTTCTCCTTTGGATGGCTGTTGCGGCGCGGGTGCGCCAGTTCGGGGTGTCAGTTCTGCAACCTCTCGTGGTGACGGATCACCTCCGAGATGATGAAGCTCAGGAATTTCTTGGCGAATTCGGGGTCGAGGTCGGCTTCCTTGGCCAGCCACTCCAACCGCTCGATCTGCCGCGCCTCGCGCGACGGGTCCGAGGGGGGCAGCGCGTGTTCGGCCTTCAGCCGCCCCACCGCCATCGTGTGCTTGAATCGCTCGGCCAGCGTATAGACGAGGATCGCGTCCAGCCGGTCGATGCTCTCGCGGTGTTCGCGCAGGATTTCGGCGGCGCGGGTTGCGTGGTCGGTCATGCGGCGATCTCCGGCCCGAAATGGCGATAGGCGTGGCAGAGGTGGTCAACGGCGGCTTCGGCGGCCGGGTCGCGGCGCGCGCCCAGACGGCGGGCCAACGCAGCCGAGGGGGCATTGTCGGCGTCGATATAGCTGACGAGCGAAGGCAGACCCAACGTGCGGGCATGGTCCAGCACCAGCCGGGCAGCCTCGGTCGCAAGGCCCTGCCCCTCGGCTTCGGGTGCCAGCAGGTAGCCCAGTTCCGGCTCGTGATCGCCCGGCTCGAAGCCGATCAGCACAAAACCCAGCGCGGCGCCGGTGCCCTTTGCGGTGATCGTCCAGGGGCCGTGCCCGCGCAGCAGCCACAGGCCGGTGGCGGCGGTGAATTCGCCAAAGGCTTCGTCGCGGTCGAACGGCCCGCCCAGATGCGCGCCCGCAGGGCCGCAGAAGATCCGCGCCCACAGGTCGAAATCGGCCAGCACCGGCGCGCGAAGCCGCAGGCGGGCGCTGTCGAGCACCGGCAGGCGGGCGCCGAGGCCGGCGGCAAAATCGGCCGCCGCGCCGGGGACCGGGGTTTCGTGCGGCGCGCTCATGCGTAGGCCTCCATCCCGGCGCCCTGCGCATCCGGGGCGGGGTGGCGCCAGATCGCGGTGGCGCCGAATTGTGCGTGCTCAAAGCCGCCCTCGCGCTGGCAGCCCAGCCGCTGGGCCAGTGCCGCCGAGCGGGCGTTGCCATCGAGGATCAGGCTGATGGCGCGGGTCCAGCCGAGGGTCTCATAGGCAAAGGCACGGGTCGCCAGCGCGGCCTCGGCGGCCAGCCCGCGCCTTTCATCGGCGCTGTCCCAGATCGTCCAGGCGATTTCCGGCTCGGGCCAGCCTTCGGGGAACCAGGGGCCTGCGGTGCCGATGGCGGCGCCGGTCGCGCGGTCCTGCAGCACAAAGACGCCATAGCCGCGCAGCACCCAATGGCCGACCACA
>CALESR010000390.1 GCA_937907485.1 uncultured Paracoccaceae bacterium
TGCCGTCGAAATTGCGTGTTTCGGCCAGATACTTGGCCGCTCCCAGCAAGATCGAGGTATGGCCGTCATGCCCGCAGGCATGCATCTTGCCCGGCGTTGTCGAAGCAAAGCCAACGCCGCTGGCCTCATGGATTGGCAGCGCGTCCATGTCGGCGCGAAAGCCGGTCACCTTGCCCGAGGCGGTCTTACGCCCACGGATCACCCCGACGACGCCTGAAATGCCGACGCCCGTCACCACCTCGTCGCAGCCAAAGCCGCGCAGTTTGTCAGCCACCAGCGCCGAGGTGCGCGGCAGATCATAGAGCAACTCAGGGTGAGCGTGCAGATCGTGCCGCCAGGCGGTGATCTCGGGGTGCAATTCGGCAAGGCGGTTGCGCACGGGCATCGGGGTCTCCTGTTGCTTCACCTGTTAAGGTGGCGCGTCGGGCGGCAAAGGGCAAGCCCCGGTTACAGCGCCGGACCGGGCCGCAGCGGCCCGCCGGCAAACCGCGCCAGCGCAAAGCGCGACAGATCATGCGCCGGTTTGCGATTGCTGACCAGATCGGCCAGCACCCGCCCCACAGCCGGCCCGATGCCAAAGCCATGACCGCTTAGCCCGGTGCCCAGCACCAGCCCCGGCAGTGCCGTCACATGATCGAGCACCGGCACCACATCGGGCATGGTGTCGATCATCCCGCCCCATGCGGCGCGCAGAACGGGCCGTCCGAGTACCGGAAACGTTTTGGCAAATTCGTCCCGCACTCGCGCCAACGCCGCCAGATCTGGGCCCGGGTTCAAGATGCGCATCGCCTCGAACGGGCCGGGCGATTCGACCGGCCAGCTGCGCGGCGTGGTCCAGGCATCGGGAAAGCCGCGTGGCGCAAAGGGCCGCAGCTTCGTGCCCCGCCACCCGGCGCGCAACACCGCCCAATAGGCAGCGAAATGGCGAAAGGCGTCAGGGCCGACATGCATGACATGCGAATTGCCAGGGGCCAGCGTATAGGCGCCATCCTCGCGCCGGCGCAGGGCAAAGGCGTCATCCACCGCCGCACCGTCAAAGACCGAGGTCATCGGCGCCGTCGCCGCTGCCGAGGACAAAACAGCCAACTGTGGCAGGCTGACACCATGCGCGCGCAGCAAGAGCGACGACCATGCGCCCCCCGCCAGCACCACGGCATCGGCGCGGATGCGGCCCGCCTCGGTGAGGACACCGACCACCCGCCCGGCGGCCAGATCGAGGGCGCGCACCGCGCAGCCCTCCCGAATCGTCACCCCGGCCTGCGCCACCGCCCGCGCCATCAGTGGCACCGCCACCCAAGGCTCGGCCCGCATGTCGGAGGCCGTATGCATCGCGCCAATCCAGCGCGGCGCAGCGCCGGGGATCATCGCCTCGACCTCGGACAGGGTCAGCAGGCGGGTGTCCAGCTCATGCGTGCGGGCATGGGGCAGAAAGGCATGATACTCGGCCATCTCGGCCTCGGTCCGCGCGAGGTATGTCACGCCGACCTGCCGCAGCCCCAGCGCCGAACCCAACCGCTCGCCCCAGCGCGCCCAATGCCGCCGCGCCTCGATCGCCAGCGGGATTTCCGATGGATCGCGGCCCTGCGCGCGGATCCAGCCCCAGTTGCGGCCCGATTGTTCCGCTCCGACCCGGCCCTTTTCGCACAGGACCACCGACAGGCCCTGCCCTGCCAGTTCCCACGCCGCCATCATCCCGGCGATGCCGCCGCCGATCACCACCACATCGGCGGCCGCAGGCAGCGCGCCACTGTGTTCAGGGGCGGTCAGTGCGGCAAAGGGAAAGTCGCTTACCGGCATAGCTCGACGATCAGGTCATCCATGAAGCGCTGCCCGGCAGCGAATTGTTCCAGCGTCAGGAACTCGTCAGGCTGGTGCGCCTGCGCAATGTCGCCGGGGCCGCAGACGACGGCGGAGTAACCACGCACCTGAAACTGCCCGCCTTCGGTGCCGTAACTGACGACATGCTGGCCGTTGTCGCCCGTCAGGCGTCGGCTGAGGCGTTCGGCGGCTCCGTCCACCTCAGGCGCCAAGGGTGGCACGCCAAAGGCCGGGCTCAGGTCGATACCCGATTCGGGCCGAATCGCCTGCATCCCCACCTCGATCGCCTTGGCGGCCGCGATGATGCGGTCTTCCCAGCCGGTATCGCCGGGCACTTGCCGGGCGTTGACCATGAAGTGGCAATCCTTGGCCGTGATGTTGTTTGCCGTGCCGCCGGAAATCGTGCCCACATGCAGCGTGGTATAGGGCGGGTCGAACGGCGCCGCGAGCGGAGAGGGCGTTGCCTCGGCATTGGCCGCGTTCATGTCATTGCACCACTGGATCAGCCGCGCACCCTCCATGATCGCGCTGACGCCGTAGGGTTGCAGCGAGGAATGCACCTCAAAGCCGCGAACATGGACAAACAGCCCGACGCCGCCCTTGTGGCCTGTCACCACCTTCATCATCGAAGGTTCGCCCACGATCACCGTTTCGGCGCGCGGCAGCGGGGCAGCGATCAGCGCATCGACCAGATCAGCGACCGCCATGCAGCCGACCTCCTCGTCAAAGGACAGTGCCAATTGCAGCGGGCGTTTCAGCGGTGCCGATGCGGCATTGACCAGCGCAGCAATCGCCAGCGCGTCAAAGCCCTTCATGTCGCAGGTTCCCCGGCCGTAAAGCTTGCCGTCCTCTTCGGTCACAGCCCAAGGGTCGCGCGTCCAGGCCTGGCCATCGATCGGGACGACATCGGTATGCCCCGACAGCACCACGCCACCCGGTGCATCCGGGCCGACGCTGGCATAGAGATGCGCCTTTGTCCCGCAAGGCGAGGGCACGCGCTGGGCGGTGATGCCCTGCCCCGCCAGATAATCCTGCACCCAGTCCACCAAGGGCAGGTTGGTGTCGCGGCTGACAGTGGGAAAGGCGATCAGGCGTTCCAGAATGGCACGGGCGGACAACGGGCTTTGGCGCTGGATGGTCATGGCGGTCTCCGATCTGGGCGTCATCCTGTCGGCCCACCGCCCGAGGTGCAAGCCCCGTCCCCCGGCCGCAGCCAACGCCGCGTCATATTTTTTACCGCCGTATATTCATGCAGAATTTTCCTTGCAGGGTCCGAGGAATGTTGCCAATCTCGCCCGACAAACACCCGAGTCAGCGCGACGACGGGCAAAAAAAACAAAACGGGGAGATGCGCATGCCCGATGGGGCAACGCCGGTTCTTGATGTCAAGAACCTGAAAACGGTATTTGCCACCCGCTCTGGCGAGGTGCACGCCGTCAATTCGGTCAGCTTTCATCTGCGGCCCGGCGAACTGCTGGGCGTGGTCGGCGAATCGGGTTCGGGCAAGTCAGTCACCATGATGTCGCTGCTGGGCCTGCTGCCCTCGCCCCCCGCCGATGTGCGTGAGGGCTCGGTCATGCTGGGCGATCGCGATATCCTGCAGATGGGCGCCGAGGACCTGCGCGCTGTGCGTGGCCGCGAGGTTGGGTTTGTCTTTCAGGACCCGATGACCTCGCTGAACCCGGTGTTCACCGTGGGTTTCCAGATCATGGAGCCGCTGCGCGCCCATATGGGCATGACCAAGGCACAGGCGCGCGACCGGGCGGTGGACCTGCTTGAACTGGTTGGCATCCCCGATGCGCGCAGGCGTCTTGACGACTATCCGCACCAGTTCTCGGGCGGGATGCGGCAGCGGGTGATGATCGCCATTGCGCTGGCCTGCGACCCCAAGGTGCTGATCGCCGATGAACCGACGACCGCGCTGGACGTGACGATCCAGGCGCAGATCCTCGAACTGGTCAAGGAACTGCGCAAGAAACTGGGCATGGCGATCATCTGGATCACGCATGATCTGGGCGTGATCGCCGGCATCGCCGACCGGGTGATGGTGATGTACGGCGGACAGGTGGTCGAACAGGGCCCTGTGCGCGAGGTCTTCGCCGATCCTGCCCACCCCTATACCCGCGCCTTGCTGCGCACGATGCCAAAGCTGCATGGCGAGCGCGAACCCAAGCTGCGGGTGATCGAGGGCCAACCCCCGATTCTGGGCCGCCACCCTACCGCCTGCCCGTTCTCGGCGCGGTGCGCGCATTCACATGACCGCTGCACGCGGGAAAATCCGCAGCGGCGAGACATCGGCCAAGGCCATGACGTTGCCTGTTTCTGGGACCACCGGGGGGCCACGGCATGACGGCAAAGCGCGCTCTGGTTCAGGTTCGTGACCTGAAACTGCATTTTCCGATCTATGGCGGGCTGCTGCGGCGTCAGGTCGGGGCGATCAAGGCGGTTGATGGCATCTCGTTCGACATTCTCGAGGGCGAGACCCTGGGTATCGTCGGCGAATCCGGCTGCGGCAAATCCACGGCCGGGCGCGCCGTGCTGCGCCTTTACGAGGCAACCGCCGGTTCGGTCAGCATCGACGGCGAGGACATCGGCAAACTCGGCAGCGAGGCCCTGCGCAAGAAGCGTCCGACGATGCAGATGGTGTTTCAGGACCCGCAGGCCAGCCTGAATCCGCGCATGACGGTGGCGGGTATCATTGGCGAGCCGCTGGATGAGCACACCTCGCTGAGCAAGACCGAAAAGCTCACGCGCATCTATGAACTGATGGATGCTGTCGGCCTGAACCGCGATTTTGCCAACCGCTATCCGCATGCGTTTTCCGGTGGTCAGCGCCAGCGGATCGGCATTGCCCGTGCGCTGGCGCTGAACCCCAAGTTCATCGTCTGCGACGAACCGATCGCCGCGCTGGACGTGTCGATTCAGGCGCAGGTGGTCAACCTGCTGGAAGAACTCCAGTCGCGGTTCGGCCTGACCTACATGTTCATCAGCCATGATCTCAGCATGGTGCGACATATCGCCGACCGTGTGGCGGTGATGTATCTGGGCAAGATTGTCGAGGTGGCGCCGGTCGAGCGCCTCTATGCCAATCCGCAGCATCCTTATACCGAAGCACTGCTGTCGGCGGTGCCCGAACCCGATCCCTCGCTGGAGGGGCAAAAGGCGCGCATCGTGCTGGTGGGCGACGTGCCCTCGCCGGCCAATCCGCCCAAGGGCTGCAACTTCTGCACCCGCTGCCCCAAGGTGATGGACATCTGCCGCAGCGTGAAACCGGAGACTGTCGAGGTCGCGCCGGGGCATTCGGTTGCCTGCCATCTGATCGCTCAACAATCGACCACCGGACGAACCGGCGGCACCGGGGCCGAGCACAAACCAATGACCAACCAACAAGGAGAGGTTGCATGAAACGCAAAATAGCCCTTTTCGGGGCTGCGGCCGCACTGGCCCTGATGCCGCTTGCGGCGCAGGCCCAGCGGGGGTCCAGCGGGCACCTGAACATCATCTACTGGCAGGCGCCGTCGATCCTGAACCCGTTCCTGTCGGGCGGCACCAAGGACGTCGAAAGCTCGTCCATCGTGCTCGAGCCGATGGCGCGCTATAATCAGGATGGCATGCTGGTGCCCTATCTGGCCGAAAGCATCCCGACGGTCGAAAACGGCGGCGTCTCGGCCGACCTGATGTCGATCACCTGGACCCTGCGCGAGGGCCTGCTGTGGTCCGACGGCACCCCGGTGACCTCGGCCGACGTGGCCTTCACCGCCGAATACTGCATGCACCCCGAAGGGGGCTGCGCCCAGGCTGCGCGCTTTGCCGACGTCGAGTCGGTCGAAGTCGTCGATGAGCGCACCGTGACCGTGCACTATTCCGTGCCCAAGCCCGTGCCCTATGGCCCGTTCGTGTCGGCTCAGTCGCCGATCATCCAGCGTGCCCAGTTCGAAAACTGCACCGGCACCCGCGCGCCGGAATGCACCGAAGCCAACTTCTACCCGATCGGCACCGGCGCCTTCCGCGTTGTGGACTTCCGTCCGAACGACGTGATCTCGTTCGAGGCCAACCCGAACTATCGCGACCCCGCCCTGCCCCATTTCGCCACTCTGACCTTCAAAGGCGGCGGCGACGCAGCCTCGGCCGGTCGTGCGGTGATGGAAACCGGCGAGATGGACTATGCCTGGAACCTGCAGCTGGCCCCCGATGTCATCGCCACCATGCAGCAGGGCGGCCGTGGCACCACGGTTTCGGCCTTCGGCACGCTGGTCGAGCGCATCGAGGTCAACATGACCGACCCGTCGGCTGACCTGCCGCCTGAAACCCGTTCGACCCGCGCCGCGCCGCACCCGATCTTCTCGGACATCCGCGTTCGTGAGGCGCTGAGCCGCGCCATCGACCGCGGGCTGCTGACGGAAATCGGCTATGGTCCGGCTGGCCGTCCGGCTTGCAACATCGTGCCAAACCCGCCGGTGTTTGCCTCGGAGGCCAACGAGAACTGCCAGACCCAGGACATGGACCGCGCCCGTGCGCTGCTTGACGAGGCCGGCTGGACCGTCGGCGCCGACGGCATCCGCGTGAACGCCGAAGGCCGCCGTCTGGTCATCGACTATCAGACCTCGACCAACGCCGTTCGTCAGGACTTCCAGGCCCTGATCCAGCAGTGGTGGCGCGAGATCGGCATCGAAGCCAACCTGCGCAACGTGAACGCCTCGGTGTTCTTCGGTGGTGACCCCGGCTCGCCCGACACCTTCCAGAAGTTCTATGCCGACGTCGAAATGTACGCGAACAACTTCGCCGGCACCGACCCGGAGCAGTACCTTGGCGCCTGGCGCTGCGGTCTGGAACCGCGTCCGGATAGCCAGTGGCAGGGTGAGAACATCAACCGCTTCTGCGATCCGGCCTATGACGCGCTGCACCTGCAGCTCGCTCAGACCGCCGACATCAACGAGCGCGGCGCGATTGCCCGTCAGCTGAACGACATCCTCGTGCAGAACTTCGTCGTCATCCCGCTGGTGGACCGTGGTCGTGTTGACGCCCATGCCACCACCCTCGGCGGCGTCGTGCTGAACGTCTGGGACTCGGGTCTGTGGAACATCGCCGATTGGCACCGCGTCCAGTGACCTGATCCAACACCGGCCCGCCCCCTCACCGGGGCGGGCCATCCTTCCTGCCCCGAACGCTGAACAAAGGCGCCACTCCCCATGTTCACCTTCACGATGCGACGGTTGCTGCTGGCAATCCCGACGCTTTTGTTCATCGCTCTCGTCATCTTCCTGCTGCTGGAACTGTCGCCCGGCGACCCTATGGCGGACATGCCGCTGACCATCCCACCCGAGGTCCGCCAGCAGATGCGTCTGGCCCTTGGTCTGGGCGAGGCCTGGTATGTGCGGTTTTACAGCTGGCTTTATCTGTTCTCGGTGGTCGAACCCAGCCACGTCATGGCCAACATGACCGGGCTCGAGTGGCTGCGGGTCGAGGGGCCGCGGATCATCTCGTTCCAGACGCGCTCGCCGGTGGCCGATATCGTCGCGCAGCGCCTGCCGCAAACGCTGTGGGTCGTTGGCCTCAGCTATATCTTCGGCATCCTGCTGGCGGTGCCGATCGGCATCTATTCCGCGTATCGCCAGTATTCCTGGTTCGATCAGGCCGGAACTTTTGTGTCCATGGTCGGCTTCTCGCTGCCGACCTTCTTCACCGGGCCGCTGTTGATGCTGATCTTCTCGATCTGGCTGGGCTGGTTCCCGATCATCTATGACACGACGCTGGTGGTCGACAGTTTTTACGATTTCGGCCTTCAATTGCGACAGATGGCGATGCCGGTCTTTGTGCTGACCCTCTATAACGCAGCGCAAATCACCCGGTTCATGCGCGCTTCGATGCTCGACAACATGACGCAGGACTATGTACGCACGGCGCGCGCAAAAGGCATGACCGAGAAAGTGGTCGTGCTGGTTCATGTGCTGCGCAACTCCCTGATCCCGGTGGTGACCGTGATCGCGCTGGGCATTCCGACCGTCTTTACCGGCGCAATCATCACCGAGCAGGTGTTCCGGGTGAACGGGCTTGGCGCGCTCCTCATCACCGCGATCTATGCTTCGGATATTCCCATGGTGCTGACGCTTTCGGTCGTCTTTGCCATCCTGATCGTGCTCTTCAACCTGATCGCCGACATTCTGTATGCCGTGCTCGATCCGAGGATCCGCTATGACTGATGCCGTCGTTTTCCGTGCCCCCCGCAACCAGTGGTGGGATGTCTGGGACCAGTTCAAGACGCATCGCGGCGCGCTGATTGGCATGCTGGTGTTCTTTGGCATCATTCTGTTCTGCTTTGTCGGGCCGTGGCTGTGGCCCTATAGTGCGACGCATATCGACATCCGGGCGCGCAATCAGGGCTTTAGCTGGACGCATCCGATGGGCACTGACCAACTGGGCCGCGACATGTTCGCCCGCATGATGAAGGGCGGGCAGGTCTCGCTCGCGGTCGGTGTGGTGGGGATGCTGTTGTCGATTTTCCTCGGCGCGCTGATCGGCGTGGTGGCGGGATATTTCCGCCGCGTCGATGGCATCCTGATGCGAATGACCGACCTATTTCTGGCGCTGCCGTTGCTGCCACTGTTGTTGGTGATGTCGATGCTGTTCCGTCAGCCGCTCAGCAACGCCTTCGGCGTCGAAATGGGCATGTTCCTGATGATCGTCACCGCCATCGCCATAACCTCGTGGATGCGCACGGCGCGGGTGGTGCGCGGCGATGTGCTGGCGTTGAAGGAGCGCGAGTATGTGCTGGCCGCGCGTTCGATCGGCACGCCTCCGGGCCGGCTGATCCTGCGTCATATCCTGCCCAACGTTCTGAGCCCGGTGATGGTGTCCGCGACGCTGACCATTGCGACAGCCATCATCACCGAAAGCGCTCTCAGCTTCCTCGGCATGGGGTTCCCGCCCGATTTCCCCACCTGGGGCCGGCTGGTGGCCGACGGCGTGGACTATCTGCAGGACTATCCGTCGCGTTCGATGATGCCGGGTGTGTTCATCTCGATGGTGGTGCTCAGCGTGAACTATATCGGCGACGGGCTGCGCGACGCGCTCGACCCGAGGATCCGCGGGCGCTGAGGCGCTTTGCAGGCGAGACGAAAAAGGGGGCCTCGCGGCCCCCTTTTTATCATCCCTGCCCTATTCGGCGGCCAGCCGGAACACCGGCTCCATCGCCGCCAGCACCTCGGATGAGAGATGGCACTTGATCTGGTGCCCTTCGGCCAGCGTCACCATCGGCGGCATCTCGCGGTCGCACAGCCCTCCCGGAACCTGCGATTTCCAGCGGCAGCGGGTCTGGAACGGACAACCGGGCGGTGGGTTGACCGCTGACGGAATGTCGCCCTCCAGCACGATGCGGTTCTTGGTGATCCGCGTATCGGCAATCGGCACGGCGGACAGCAACGCCTCGGTATAGGGGTGGTAGGGCGGCGAAAACACCTGATCGGTGGTGCCCAGTTCCACCACATGCCCCAGATACATCACCAGCACCCGGTCACTGAGATAGCGCACGATGCTGAGGTCATGGCTGATGAAGAGCAGCGTCGTGCCATGCTCGCGCTGGATGTCCATCAGCAGTTGCGTCACCGCCGCCTGAACCGACACATCAAGCGCCGAAACTGGTTCGTCCGCAATCACCACCTTGGCGTTGCCGGCAAAGGCGCGGGCAATGCCGACGCGCTGCTTTTGCCCGCCCGACAACTGCCGCGGCATCCTCTCGGCAAATTCACGCGGCAGTTTCACGAGGTCCAGCAGTTCCAGCATCCGTTTCCGCCGCGCCATGTCGCTGTCACCGACGCCGAAGATCTCCAGAGCGCGGATGATCTGGCGACCCACGGTCATCGAGGGGTTCAGCGTGTCGAACGGGTTCTGGAACACCATCTGCAGCGACGAAACCGTGTCGGTATTGCGCGCCTGAATCGGCGTTGACTGCACGTTTTCATCGAACAGCATGATGTTGCCGGCCGTGGCGGTTTCAAGCCCCATCAAGACCTTGGCAAAGGTCGATTTGCCACAGCCGGATTCGCCAACAATGGCCAGCGTCTCGCCCTCGCGGGCGTCGAAACTGAGGGTCTCGTTGGCCTTGACCACTTTGGTATCGCCGCCGCTGAACATGGACGAGGCCGCGACCTGATAATACTTGCGCACGTCGTCCATGCGCAGAACGACCTCGCCGATCTTGGCGCGCTCATGTTCGACACCAGCGACCATCGGCGCCGCCCAGTCGATCGCATCAAACCGCAGACAGCGCGAATGGTGGCGCGCCTCACCGGGCACCGCGCGCATCGGCACGTCACCGGCGTTGCACAGGCCTTGGGTGAAATACTCGCAACGCGGGCCAAAATTGCAGCCCTGAGGGCGCTCATGCGGCAAGGGAAAGTTGCCGGGAATCGCACGAAGCGGCCGCGTGGTCTTGTCAGCCCCGGGCAAGGGGATCGAACGGAACAGCGCCTGCGTATAGGGGTGGCGCATGCGGTCAAAGACCTCCTTGATGCCACCGGTCTCCACCGCCTCGCCCGAATACATCACGGTGATGCGGTCGCAGACCTCCATCACCAGCCCCAGATTGTGCGAGATGAACAGCATGGACGTGCCGTATTTCGCCGCCAGATCATTGACCAGATCGACGATCCCGGCCTCGACGGTGACGTCGAGCGCGGTTGTCGGCTCATCGAGGATCAGCAGCGCCGGTTTTGACATCAACGCCATGGCAATCACGATGCGCTGCTGCTGCCCGCCTGACAACTGGTGTGGATAGGCGTTGAGGATACGGTCCGGGTCGGGCAGGCGCACATCGGCGATCAACTGGCGGGCCAGTTTCAACGCATCGGCGCGCGACATGCCTTCGTGGATCATCGGCACTTCGGCCAATTGCGCGCCGATCGTCATGGCAGGGTTCAGCGAGGCCATCGGTTCCTGATAGATCATCGCGATCTGCGAGCCACGGATCTTGCGCAGTTCGGATTGCGACATATTGGTCAGGTCGCGGCCCTTGAACTTGATGGTGCCGGCGACGATACGGCCATTGACCCCGAGGTCCCGCATCACCGCCAGCGCCACGGTGGATTTACCGCAACCGGATTCGCCGACCAACCCCATCGCTTCGCCCGCCATGACGGTGCAGGAGAAATCCATCACCGCCGGGATCTCGCGCATGCGGGTGAAAAAGCTGATCGAGAGGTTGGTGATCTCGAGGATGGGTTGGTCGGGTGTCCAGTCGGTCATCGACAGCTCCTGTGGCGGGCCGGGACCGGGGGTTTCTCACCTCCGGACTCCGTGGAGTATTTCACGCAAGTTGAAGCGGCGCGCGGCGTTGCATCAGTCCTTGAGGCTTTCTTCGCGCAGTCCATCGGCGAGCAGGTTGAGGCCGAGGACGAGGCTCATCAGCGAAAGCGCAGGCACCAGCGCCGGGTGCGGATAGACCGTCAGCAACCGGCGACCGGCGTTGATGGTCGAGCCCCAGTCCGGGCTTTCGGGCGAGACCCCGAGGCCGAAGAAGCCGAGAGTGCCCAGAAGGATGGTGGTATAGCCGATGCGCAGGCAGAAATCGACGATCAACGGCCCGCGGGCATTGGGCAGGATCTCCCACAGCATGATGTACCAGGGCCCCTCTCCGCGGGTCTGGGCGGCGGCGACATAATCGCGGGTCTTGATGTCCAGCGTGATGCCGCGCACGATGCGGAACACGGTCGGCGCGTTGACGAAGACCACGGCGACAAAGACGTTCAACAGGTTGGGCGACATCGCCCAGATCCCCGTCGGATCGGCGCCAAACACCAGCCCCAGATAGGCCCAGGCCCCGATCGCCAGCACGACCCCGACATAGAGGTTGCGCTTGGCCGGTTGGGTGAAAAAGCGGCTGTTGAGCAGGATGGTGACAAAAAGGATCGGCGCGAGGAACAGGAACCCGGCCATCACCAGCGGCAGCGGTGTTTCCTGAATCTCGGGTGCGACCAGCAGGAAGAACAGCAAGATCACCGGAAAGGCCAGCACCAGATTGGCCAAAAAGGTCAGCCCGGTATCGAGCCGCCCACCGATATAACCCGCAGGCAGGCCCAGCAGGATGCCGATCATGAACGAGATCATCGCAGCAAAGGGCGCGATGCGCAGCACCTCGCGCGCGCCCATCACCATGCGCGAGAACACGTCGCGCGCCAACGCGTCGCCGCCGAACAGATAGTAGGGATAACGCCCGTCCGGGCTCGGCAGCGCCGCGCCGGGCAGCGCGTTGCGCATCTGGCTGACCTGACTGAGGGCGTCATGCGTGACGATCCAGCCGGCAAACAGTGCCGTGAAAAGCCAGAAGATCACGATGGCAAAGCCGACCATCCCGACGCCGGAATCGAAGAGCTTGCCATAAAGTCCCAGCCGCCGCCGAAAGCGGATCGACAGGGCAAAGGTCAAGACCATGGCGATCCAGACCGGCAGCAATTGCTGGGCGATGCGGATCAGGATTTCTGGCCAGCCGAGGGGGTCCATGGGCGCTCCTTACGACAGCCGGATACGGGGATTGAGCCAGACATAACCGAGGTCCGAGATCAATTGCGTGATGAGAACGACAACAACCGCGACCACCGAGGACGCCAGCAGCAATTCGATGTCGTTGTTGATCGCCGCCTCATAAAGCGTCCAGCCGAAACCGGGATACGAGAACAACACTTCGGTAATGACCACGCCGTTCAGCAGCCACGGGATCTGCAGCATGATGACGGTGAAGGGTGCAATCAGCGCGTTTCGCAGGGCATGGCGCATGACGATGGTGCCAAAGGCCACGCCCTTGAGCCGCGCGGTGCGGATGTATTGCTGGGTCATCACCTCGGTCATCGAGGCCCGGGTGATGCGCGCGATGTAACCCATCCCATAGAGCGCCACGGTCAAGACCGGCAGCGTGAAGTTGGAAAAGGTCAGGCTGTCGAGCGCCGAGCGCGCGTTGCCTTGAAACAGCACCGGCCCGGTGGCCCAGCCCCAGGAAACAAACAATGGCGACAGGCCGACCGTGGACGAGGCCAGCAGCGCGATGAACAGCACGCCCGACACATATTCCGGCGTGGCGGTGGTGGCGATCGACAGCGTCGACAGCGTGCGGTCGGTGCGCGAGCCTTCGCGCATCCCCGCCAGAACGCCGACGATCAGCGACATCGGCACCATGACGATCAGCACCCACATCATCAGCCAGCCGGTCGCACCCAGTCGCGCCGACAGCACGTTGAGAACGGTTTCACGGAACCGGGTGGAAAAGCCCCAGTCGCCCTGCAGGATGCCGCAGCGGTCTCCGGCGGCCTCGGGCGTGCCAGCGCGGTCAACGCAGCGGCCACGCACCGTGCCATCGTCCTCGGTGCGCACCCAGCCGGGCAGCACGCCCAGCCACTCACCATAGCGTTGCACCATCGGCGAGCCATAGCCGTTGCGCTCGATCCAGCTGGCGACCTCGGCCTCGGTCATGCGACTGCCAGCCTGGGTTTTCGCCAGAGTTTCCAGCTTTGCGGGAAGATTGGTCAGGGCAAAGACGATGAAGGTCAGGCACAGGGCCGTGACAAGCATCATGCCGATGCGGCGGCTCAGGAAAAGCAGCATGGCGACTCCTGTGGCGCGGCGGCACAAGGCGCCACGGCTGCGGAAAGCCCCCCCTGCCGGTCAGGCAGGGGGGTGGGGCGCACGCTTGCCATGGCGGCGCGCGCCCGTTCAGGCGGGATTACGACTTCCAGTAGTTGACGACATCAACCACAAAGGTCGGATGCATCTCGGCGCCGTGCACGTTCGGACGCGCGTTGCGGAAGATCGAGCGCCAGTAGGGCTGGATCAGCACGCCCTGCTCGAGCATGATTTCCTCAAGCCGCGCCATCACCACACGGCGCGCATCGGCATCGGCAATGCCGTTGGCCTGATCGAGCAGCGTGTCGAACTCGGCGTTGGCAAAGGCTGCCTCGTTCCACGGAACCCCCGACCGATAGGCCAGGTTCAGGATCTGCACACCCAGCGGACGCATGTTCCACTCGGTCGCCGACCACGGATACTTGGTCCAGTCGTTCCAGAAGGTCGCGCCCGGCAGGATCGTGCGCTTGATGTTGATCCCGGCTTCACGCACCTGGGCCGCCACGGCGTCACAGGTCTCCGACTGCCAAGCCTCGTCGACCGAGATCAACTCGAACTCGTAATCGCCCAGACCAGCGGCCTCGATCTCGGCGCGCGCGGCGGCAGGATCATGGCCGATGTTCGCGACTTCGGCGTATTCGGGGTGGATCGGGCAGACGTGGTGGTTTTCGGCGGCGGTGCCGAGGCCCGAGTAACCCAGTTCCAGCACCACCGAGTTGTTCACGGCCTTCATCAGGGCGCGGCGCACGGCGACGTTGGTATAGGGCTCCTGCTCCTGGTTGAAGCGCACGGCGAGGGTCGAGGCCGTGACAGCTTCCGAGCGCGGCAGACCGACCGCTTCGAGGATGTCGATAATATCGCCCTGGGTTTGATAGTTCAGGTCGATTTCGCCCGATTCGGCAGCGGCCACCCAGGCGGCGGGATCGGTGCCCAGATCGACGAACTCGATGCGGTCCAGCCAGGCGCCGTTGCCGGCATTCCACCAGGTGTGGTTGGCATTGCGCTCCAGCACGGCGCCGATGCCGGGCTCATAGCTGACCGGCAGATAGGGGCCGGTGCCCAGCGGATTGGCAACTGGATCGTCGCCGTCAAAGGCCGGGTGCACGACCGCCGCCGGGTAATCGGCCAGCGAGACGATCAGCGCGATGTCGGGGGCGTTCAGGTGCAGACGCAGGGTGTGGGCATCCACGACCTCGACAGCGTTGGCGGCCAGTTGGCCATCGGTCATCAGCGCGCTGACGCGGCTCGCCATCGAGTTGCCCTCGACCGACGAGTCGGCCCAGCGGGCGAAGTTGTGCGCGATGTGCTCGGCAGTCAGATCGTCGCCGTTGTTCCACTTGACGCCCTGACGGACGTTCAGCGTGTAGACCATTGCGTCGTCCGAGGCCGACCAGCTTTCCAGCAGGGTCGGGCGCAGCGAACCGTCGCGCTGATATTCAACCAGATATTCCAGCCAGCCGCGGCAGGTGTTGGCCAGTTCCGACCAGTCCCAGGTGCGCGGGTCGCGCTGCGCCTTGACGATCATCTGCATCTTCAGAGTGCCGCCCATGACGGGCGTCTGCGCTTGAGCCTGCGGCGCGACGAGGCCCAGCAGGCCATAGGCCGCCGGGGCCGCCAGACCCAGTGCGGTCGCGCGGGTGATGAATTCACGGCGGCTGAGAGTGCCAGCGGCAACTTCGCTGGCATACATCTGCGCCGCGGGATGGATACGGGTATCCGTCGCGGTCATTTTGGTCATTGGTATTCTCCCTGTTAGCTCGGCGTCATCGCGGCATATACGCGGGCTCGGCTGCGGATCATGCCGCATCAAGGCCGTCTCTGATGCCGTTCCATTTGCGACCCGTCGCTATCCAAACGCGACGGGCCGGTGAATTCAACCACTTTCTTGCCCTTGCCCCCTGCCCTGACGTCATTCCCGCGGGGCGCCGCCCTGAAACGCGTTGGGATTGGCAAAACTGATCGGCGTTTCCTGCATCTGAAGATGCAAACCAGAATCGTGATAGGGATGCGCCCGCGCGAGGGCCTCGTCGAACTGGATCCCCAGCCCGGGCTCGGTGGGCACCGGGATATAGCCCTCCTCCACCCGCAGACTGTGTTTGATGAGCGGCAGATGGAATTCGCCGCCCTGCTGGATGGTCTCGACCAGCAGCAGATTGGGCAGCGTCGCGCCCAGTTGCACATTGGCCGCCCATTCCACTGGCCCGGCGTAGAGATGCGGGGCGACCTGGGCACCAAAGGCCTCGGCCATGGCGGCGATCTTCTTGGTCTCCAGAATCCCGCCCGAACGCCCCAGCGCCGGTTGCAGGATCGACGCCCCCCCACTGCGCAGCAAAGTGCCGAACTCGGCCTTGGTCGTCATGCGCTCGCCCGTCGCCAAAGGAATGCGAACCGCCTGCGCCACCTGCGCGAAATCGAGCAGATTGTCCGGCGGGATCGGTTCTTCGTACCACAGCGGGCTGAATTGTTCGATCGCCTGCCCCAGCCGGATCGCGCCCGAAGGGGTGAACTGGCCATGCGTGCCAAACAGCAGGTCTGCCCGATTGCCCACCGCCTTGCGCAGCGCCGCGCACATGCGCACACTGAGGTCGATGTCCCACAGCGCCGGCTGATGCCCGCCATGGATGGTATAGGGTCCGGCCGGATCGAACTTGATCGCGGTAAACCCTTGATCCACAGCGACAATCGCCGCTTCGGCCTGCATCTCGGGCGAGGTCCAGAAGGTTTTCGCGTCCATCCCCGGCAAGGGATAGAGATAGGTATAGGCGCGCAGCCTCTCGTTCAGCAGCCCCCCCAACAACGCATGCACCGGTCGCCCGACGGCCTTGCCGATGATGTCCCAGCAGGCAATTTCGAGGCCCGAAAAAGCGCCGATCACCGTCAGATCCGGCCGCTGGGTAAAACCCGAGGAATAGACCCGGCGGAACATCTTCTCGATGTTCTCGGGATTCTCGCCCGCCATGTGGCGCTCGAACACATCGGCGATCACCGCGACCATGGCCTTTGGCCCGACCGAGGCGGCATAGACCTCGCCATAGCCGACGATCCCGTTGTCGGTCGTCAGCTTGACGATCAGCCAATACCGCCCGCCCCAGCCCGGTGGCGGCGTCCCGATGACAAAGGTTTCCAGATCGACCAGTTTCATAACGCTCTCTCCCTTGATGGCCGCTAGGACACTGGAAATCCACCCGCCGCGCCCTCCGGATCACGACATGCCCATGCCCATAGGCGACCGGTTGTTCGACAATCCGCTGCCGCCTGCCCGGTCTGGCCCCCGGCAGGGCCGACTTGCGCCTAGGGCCGCGACGCCGCGCCGGGCCCGACGATCCGCACCACATTGCGCCGTACGTGCGGGGCGCGCGCATCGGCAATCGCCTGATTGATCTCGGCAAAGTCATAACGCGCGGTGATAAGCTCTTCCAGTTTCAGCCGCCCCTGCCTCCACAGCGCCACCAACGCCGGGATATCCCGCTGCACCAGTGTTCCGCCCATGAAACTTCCGCGCAGGCTTTGCCCGGTGGCGGCCAGAATCACCGGCTCGATCTGCATCTTCGCGCCCGAGGCCGGCATCCCCACCGCCACCACCTGCCCGCCCCGGCAGGCCAGCGAGGCCGCCTGATCATAAGCGGCAATGGCCCCGACCGCGACAAGCACATGGTCCGCCCCCTGCCCCTCGGTCAGCGCCAGAACCGCCCGACGCAGGCCTTTCATGTCGGCGCGCAACGCGTCCGTCGCGCCAAAGTCGCGCGCCGCCGCCAGTTTGTCATCCGACAGGTCGATGGCGATGATCCGCCCGGCCCCAGCGATGCGCGCGCCCTGTATCGCGTTCAGCCCGACGCCCCCAGCGCCGATCACCACCACCGCTTCACCGGGCCGCACCTTCGCGGTGTTGATCGCGGCGCCGGTGCCGGTAATGACGCCGCAGGCCAGCAAGGCGCCCAGTTCCATCGGCAGATCCTCGGGCACCTTGGCGACCTGGCTGGCATGCACGACACAGGCCTCGGCAAAGGCCGCAGTCGCCAGCCCCTGCTCGACCACGGTGCCATCCGGCAGGCTGAGCACACCATTGCCCCGGTCATGCGACGCCCCGCACAAGAACGGCTTGCCGGTGCGACAGGCCCGGCACTGGCCACAGGCGCGGATCATCGTCACCACGACAGGATCGCCCAGGGCCAGCCCCTGCACCCCCGCCCCCAGCGCCGAGACCCGCCCGGCCGCCTCATGGCCATAAACCGCGGGCAAGGCACTCGCCCAGAGCCCGTCGAGATAGCCCAGATCGGAATGACAGATCGCGACCGCTTCCAGCGCCACCCGGACTTCACCGGGGCCAGGGTTACGCAGAACCACCTCTTGCAGGGTCAGGGGCTGGCCAAATTCATGACAGACGGCAGCGCGCATGGCATCCTCCACTTTGCGCCACTCAACACGCCCCCGGGGTCAAAGACAACGGCGACGCCGTGTCACGACGCCGCCGTTTCATCGTGCGGGAATTCCTCACGGGGTTTCCAAAGGGGCCCGTGGGCCCCTTTGGGCAGCGGCCCACCGGCGCCAAGGGGGGCTCGATGCCCCCGCAGGCGCCGCCTCCTCAGCCCTGCGCCAGTTGTTCGATCAACCCGCGGAACTGCGCCACCTGATAGCCATACCTTGCCCCCGGCGCGATCAGGTCGTCCACCGGCATGCGGCCGGCGTTCGCCAGCGCCCAGACGATCGACGAGCGGTTGCCCGAGGCGCAATAGGCCAGCACCTTGCCGCTGGCA
>CALESR010000391.1 GCA_937907485.1 uncultured Paracoccaceae bacterium
CCCGAGGCCACCATCTCGTTGAACATCAGCCCCGCGCGGTGCCGATCCCCCAGCCCGATCCAGCAGATGCGCGCGGGCAGGCCCTGAAACGCGATCCGCTCGCCCGCCATGTCCAGCCAGCGGTGCAGATGGGCGTTGTCCGGGAACAGCCGTTTCATCGCGGCGTCGGTCTTGCGGATGTCCTCAGGGTCGCCTGACAGCGCCACCCATCGGAACGGGCCGATGCCCTTGCAGAACAGCGGACGGATATAGGCGGGCACGAAACCGGGAAAGGCAAAGGCGTTGTCCAGCCCTTCATCCAGCGCCACCTGCCGGATGTTGTTGCCATAATCCAGCGTCGGCACCCCGGCGTTCCAAAAGCCCACCATGGCCTCGACATGCGCGCGCATCGACGCGCGGGCGGCTTGTTCCACCGCCTTGGGGTCGGTTTCCTGCTTGGCGCGCCAGTCCGCCACGCTCCACCCCGCCGGGCAATAGCCGTGCAGCGGGTCATGCGCGCTGGTCTGGTCGGTGACGATATCGGGCCGCACGCCCCCGGCCTTCATGCGCCGCAGCAGTTCCGGGAACACCTCGGCGGCGTTGCCCAGCAGGCCGACGGATTTCGCCTCACCCTTGGCGGTCCACTCGGCGATCATCGCCAGTGCCTCATCGAGGCTGCGGGCCTTGGCATCGACATAGCGCGTGCGCAGGCGGAAATCGATGCGGGTTTCATCGACCTCGACCGCCAGACAGCAGGCCCCGGCCATCACCGCCGCCAAGGGCTGCGCGCCGCCCATGCCGCCCAGACCGCCGGTCAGGATCCATTTGCCGGTCAGGTTCCCGCCGTAATGCTGGCGCCCGGCCTCGGCAAAGGTCTCATACGTCCCCTGCACAATGCCCTGCGTGCCGATGTAGATCCAGCTCCCGGCGGTCATCTGGCCGTACATCATCAAGCCCTTTTTATCGAGGGCGTTGAAATGATCCCAGGTCGCCCAATGCGGCACCAGGTTCGAGTTGGCGATCAACACACGCGGCGCGTCCCGGTGGGTGCGCACGATGGCGATCGGCTTGCCCGATTGCACCACCAGCGTCTCGTCCTCCTCCAGATCCTTGAGGCCCGCGACGATGCGGTCGAAATCCTCCCACGTCCGCGCGGCGCGGCCGATGCCGCCATACACCACCAGCTCATGCGGGTTTTCGGCGACGTCGGGGTGCAGGTTGTTCATCAGCATCCGCATCGCCGCCTCACCGCCCCAGGTTTTCGCGGTCTTTTCCGGGCCGGTGGGGGGATAGATGTCGCGCAGGTTGTGGCGGGGGTTGGTCATCTTGGCGCTCCGTTGGCGAGGTCGGACAGGATCGCGCGCAGCGTGGCGCGCAGCGGTTCGGGGGCGGCATAGGTCCAGGGCGGGCATTCGGCGGCCAGATAGGCGCGCTGCGCCAGTTCCATCTGGATCGCGTGGATGCCGTCGCCGGGCCGCCCGTAATGGCGCGTCGTCCAGCCGCCCTTGAACCTGCCGTTCAGCACGGTGGACTGGCCCGAGGCCCGGCAATGACGCTCGGCCGCGTCCTGCACCCAAGCGGCGCAGGTGGCGCCGTTCAGCGTGCCGATGTTGAACACCGGCAATTCGCCGTCGAACAGGAACGGGATATGCGAGCGGATCGAGTGGCAATCATAAAGCACCGCAAACCCATGCCGCGCCTGCACCCGCGCGATCTGCCCGGCCAGCGCGGCGTGATAGGGCGTGTGGAACTGCGCGACCCTCTCGGCGATCTCATCGGCGCCGGGCGGCTGGGCCCAGATGTCCCGCCCGTCGAAATCGGTCAGCGGCACGGTGCCGGTGGTGTTCTGGCCGGGATACAGGCTGGCGCCATCCGGCGGGCGGTTGGCGTCGATGACATAGCGGTGGAACGTCGCGCGCACACTGGTCGCACCGGGCAAGAGCCCGTCATAGAGCCGGTGGATGAACCAGTCCGTATCGGCCAGCGCCTGCCCCAAGGGGTTCAGCCGCGCCCAGATGGCGGGCGGCACGTCGGTCCCGGTATGCGGCAGGCCCAGAATGACCGGGCTGTCGCCTTCGATCACCTGAACCGGGCTCATGCCGACACCTCGGGCAGCGGCACGCCCGCCGCGCGGCACAGCGCGCCTTCGGCCACCAGCGCGGCGGCGGCGCTCAGGTCGGGCGCCATGTAACGGTCCTCGCCCAGCGCTGCCACATCCACCCGCAACCGCGCCAGCACCCGCTGCAACGGGGCCGAGGTCAGCAGCGGCGCACGATGCTCCACCCCCATCGCGGCGCACATCGCTTCGACCCCCAGAATGACCTGCAAATTCGCCACCATCCGCCCCAGCCGCCGCGCGCCATGGGCGGCCATGCTGACATGGTCCTCCTGATTGGCGCTGGTGGGGGTGCTGTCGGTCACACAGGGATTGGCCAGATGCTTGTTTTCACTCATCAAGGCCGCCGTCGTCACCTCGGCGATCATCAGGCCGCTGTTCAGCCCCGGATTGGGCGTCAGGAACGGCGGCAGATCGAAACTCAGCGTCGGATCGACCATCAAGGCCACCCGCCGCTGCGCAATCGCGCCGATCTCGGCCAGCGCCAGTGCGATCATGTCGGCGGCAAAGCCGACCGGCTCGGCGTGGAAATTGCCACCCGACACGATGCCATCCTCCAGCACCAGCGGGTTGTCGGTGGCCGCGTTCGCCTCGATTTCCAGCGTGCGCGCCGCCATGCGCAGCACGTCCATCGCGGCGCCGGTCACCTGCGGCTGGCAGCGGATGCAATAGGGGTCCTGCACGCGG
>CALESR010000392.1 GCA_937907485.1 uncultured Paracoccaceae bacterium
AAGGCATTCTTCGGGCCTTGAGCCCCCCATGGGGTTTCAAAAGGGGGCCATGGCCCCCTTTTGCAGCCAGCGGGGCTGCCCCCGCCGGGCCGAGGGGGGCTCGACGCCCCCCGAGGCCCGCCCCTGCCCTCAGCTACACCCGCTGGTTCCGCCGCAGGTGTTGCACTTCATGCAGGTGCCGTTGCGAACCAGCGTGTAGTTGCCGCATTCGCCGCAGGGGTCGCCTTCGTAGCCCTGCATCTTGGCCTTGGTGCGCGGGTCGATCATCACCGCGCTGACCGCCTCGACCGAGGTTTCCGAGCGCATCGCCACCGCCAGCCCGCCCATCGGGGCGCTCATGTCCAGCGCGCGGGCGCTGACCCCGGCGCCGCCTTGCAGCACCATCAGTTCCTGCGGCAGGCGCTTGCGCAGATAGCCGGTCGACGAGATCTGCCGCAGCACTTCCAGCCCGCGCGAGGCGGCGTCATCGGACACCGGTGCCACGTTCTTTTGCCCCTCGCGGTCGCCGCCGCCGAGGTCGTCAAAGGACGCGCCGGTGGGTTTGACATGCGCCAGATCGGTGCGGTCGAGATAGGAAATCGCCAGTTCGCGGAAGATGTAGTCGAGGATCGAGGTGGCATTCTTGATCGCCTCGTTGCCCTGCACCATGCCAGCCGGTTCGAACCGGGTAAAGGTGAAGGCGTCGACGAATTCCTCCAGCGGCACGCCGTATTGCAGGCCGAGCGAGACCGCGATGGCGAAGTTGTTCATCATGGCGCGGAAGCCCGCACCTTCCTTGTGCATGTCGATGAAGATTTCGCCCAGGCGGCCGTCCTGATACTCGCCGGTGCGCAGATAGACCTTGTGGCCGCCGACAATGGCCTTTTGCGTATAGCCCTTGCGGCGCTCGGGCAGTTTCTCGCGGCCGCGCGCCACTTCGCGCAGGATGATCTTTTCGACGATCTTCTCGGCGATGACCTGCGCCTTTTCGTGCGGCGTGCCGGTGGCGAGGATCTCCTCGGCCTCCTCGTCATCCTCGATCAGCGCCGAGGCCAGCGGCTGCGACAGTTTCGAGCCGTCGCGGTAGAGTGCATTGGCCTTGATCCCCAGCGAGTGGCTGAGTTCATAGGCGGCCAGCGTTTCCTCGATCGTCGCCGAATTCGGCATGTTGATCGTCTTGGAGATCGCGCCCGAGATGAAGCTTTGGGCAGCGGCCATCATGCGGATGTGGCTGTCGACCGAGAGATAGCGCGTGCCCTTCTTGCCGCAGGTGTTGGCGCAGTCGAAGACGTTGTAATGCGCGCGCTTCAGATGCGGGGCGCCTTCCAGCGTCATCGTGCCGAGGACATGGTCATTGGCCTGTTCGACCTGCTGGCGGGTGAAGCCGAGGTGACGCAGCAGGTCAAACGACGGATCGTTCAGCTTGTCCGCCGGGATGCCCAGCGTGCCGGTGCAGAAATCGGTGCCCAGCGTCCACTGGTTGAACACAAAGCGGATGTCGAAGGCCGAGACCAGCGCCGCCTCGACCTTGGCGATTTCCGCCGGGCCAAAGCCGTGGCCGATCAGCGCCGTGTGGTTGATGTGCGGGGCCTGCCCGATGCTGCCGTGACCGACGGCATAGGCGATGATTTCCTCGATCTGCGACGGACGATAGCCCAGTTTCGCCAGCGCGGCGGGGACCGACTGGTTGATGATCTTGAAATAGCCGCCGCCCGCCAGTTTCTTGAACTTGACCAGCGCAAAATCGGGCTCGATGCCGGTGGTGTCGCAATCCATCACCAGACCGATGGTGCCGGTGGGGGCGATGACGGTGGCCTGCGCGTTGCGATAGCCATGCGCCTCGCCCAGTTCCAGCGCCTCGTCCCAGGCCGAACGGGCCAGCGCGACCAGCGAGGCCTCAGGGCAATGGGCAGCGTCCAGCGCCACCGGGTTGACGTTCACGGCCTCATAGTCATTGAGCCCATGCGCGGCGCGGCGGTGGTTGCGGATCACCCGCAGCATGTCGGCGCGGTTGCGGGCAAAACCGGGGAAGGCGCCCAGTTCGGCGGCCATTTCAGCCGAAGTGGCATAGCTGACGCCGGTCATGATCGCGCTGAGCACGCCACCCATCGAGCGGCCCGCGTCGCTGTCATAGCCCAGCCCCATGTTCATCAACAGGCCGCCGATGTTGGCATAGCCGAGGCCGAGCGTGCGGTATTCATACGACCGCTGGGCGATTTCCTTGGACGGGAACTGCGCCATCATCACGCTGATCTCCAGCGTGATCGTCCACAGCCGGGTGGCGTGGACATAGGTTTCGGCGTCGAACTTGCCGCCTTCGAAGAACTTGAGCAGGTTCATCGACGCCAGATTGCAGGCGGTGTCGTCGAGGAACATGTATTCCGAGCAGGGGTTCGAGCCGCGGATCGCGCCATCCGCCGGGCAGGTGTGCCAGGCGTTGACGGTGTCGTGGAACTGGATGCCCGGATCGGCGCAGGCCCAGGCGGCGTGGCCGACCTGATCCCAAAGCTCGCGCGCCTTGATCGTCTTGGCCACCTTGCCGTCGGTGCGGCGCAGCAGTTCCCAGTCGGCATCGTCCTTGACCGCCTGCAGGAAGGCGTCGGTCACGCGCACCGAGTTGTTGGAATTCTGCCCCGAGACGGTGACATAGGCCTCGGAATCCCAGTCGGTGTCATAGGTGGGGAATTCGATCGAGGTATAGCCCTGCCGCGCGTATTGCAGGATGCGGTTGGTATAGGTGTCGGGGATCATCGCCTTCTTGGCGGCCTTGATCGCGCCTTTCAGCGCGGGGTTCTTGGCCGGGTCGGTGGCGTCGGCGATTTCGCCGTCCCAGGTCTTGATCGCGGCGAAGATGTCGTTCAGGCGCAGCTCATGCGCTTTCGACCCGGCGACCAGCGAGGCGACTTTCTGCTCCTCGATGACCTTCCAGTTGATGAACTGTTCGATATCGGGGTGATCCATGTCGATGATCACCATCTTGGCGGCGCGCCGCGTGGTGCCGCCCGACTTGATCGCGCCCGCCGCGCGGTCGCCGATCTTCAGGAACCCCATCAGGCCGCTGGATTTGCCGCCGCCCGAGAGCCGCTCGCCCTCGCCGCGCAGGCTGCTGAAGTTGGTGCCGGTGCCCGAGCCGTATTTGAAGAGCCGCGCCTCACGCACCCAGAGGTCCATGATGCCGCCCTCGTTCACCAGATCGTCGCTGACCGACTGGATGAAACAGGCGTGCGGCTGCGGGTGCTCATAGCTGGAGGTCGATTTGACCAGTTTGTGCGTGAAGGGGTCGACATAGAAATGGCCCTGCGACGGGCCGTCGATGCCGTAGGCCCAATGCAGGCCGGTGTTGAACCACTGCGGGCTGTTGGGCGCCGCCATCTGGCGCGCCAGCATCAGCCGCATCTCGTCATAATAGGCCATCGCGTCGGATTCGGTGGTGAAATAGCCACCCTTCCAGCCCCAATAGGCCCAGGCGCCCGCCATGCGGTCAAACACCTGCCGGGCCGAGGTTTCGCCGACAATGCGTTGATCTTTCGGCAATTCGGCCAGCGCGGCCTCGTCAGGGACCGAGCGCCAGAGGAACTCGGGCACGCCCTCTTCGGCCACCTTCTTCAGCCGCGCGGGCACACCGGCCTTGCGGAAGTATTTCTGCGCGATCACATCCGAGGCGACCTGCGACCAGCCCTCGGGAACCTCGACGGCCTCGTTGCGAAAGACGATCTTGCCATCCGGGTTGCGGATTTCGGAAACGGTCGTGGTAAAGGCCAGCGCCGCGTATGCGTCCTGGCCCTCGGTGGTGAGTTTGCGCTCGATCTTCATCTGCCCTGTCCCCGGCTAGTGTGTGGCGCTGACCTCCGGCCTTTCTCGGATAAGCAGGGTCGCGATGGTCAAGGTCGGATGCCGCGTGGCGCCTTGGGCGTCACAACGCGCCGCGGCCCTGCCCGGGCGCGGTTGGTGTTTGCGGTCG
Source organism: uncultured Paracoccaceae bacterium (assembly GCA_937907485.1). Taxonomy (GTDB): domain Bacteria; phylum Pseudomonadota; class Alphaproteobacteria; order Rhodobacterales; family Rhodobacteraceae; genus Pararhodobacter. Next base: position 3,941 of record CALESR010000392.1, read on the forward strand.
TCTGGTCCTTGCCTGCGCGAGCCTTACTATATCTAGTGGCCCTTTTGTCAGCTCACACAATCTGACGTATGACCGGGGGTAGGGTCAACCCGATTCTTCACGAAATGGAAAGCTTTTGGGTCTTGACCGGCCTTCGGAAAAATCGGCGCAAAACGACTCAAATCTTAACAAGGCGGGGAAAGTGTTGAATCCGGCACACTTGGCACCGGACCCTGACATCCCACATGAAAAAACCGGGGCGCATCGCTGCGCCCCGGCTGTCATCTCAGTGTTGCAATCCGATCACTCGGCGAGGGCGGCATCCGTCACGACGGTGGTATAGGCGCCTTCCGGAGCGCGCGAAATCACCGGATCCGAGCCGCCACCCAGCAGGGTTGCGACGGTGCGCTCATAGGCCGCAACGTCCAGCGCGCCGGTCGACCCTGCGGTCAGCAGCGCCACTTCGCTCATCATGCGGATCTGATGGGCTTCGGTCTGCGCGCCGGTCTCGTCGTATTCCAGCACGATGGCCGCGGCCTCGGCCGGGTTCGCCGCCGCCCATTCCCAACCCGCCATCGAGGCCCGGACGAATCGCGCCATGCGATCGACAAAGGCCGGGTCGGCGAGGTTCGATTCGAGGACGTAAAGACCGTCCTCCAGCGTCGCAACCCCTTGATCTTCATACTTGAAGGTCACCAGTTGCTCGGGCGTGATGCCAGCGTCGATGACCTGCCAGTATTCGTTGTAGGTCATCGTGCTGATGCAATCGGCCTGACGCTGCAGCAGCGGATCGACGTTGAAGCCCTGACGCAGAACCTCGACGCCATCAGCCCCGCCGGTGGTGGGGATGCCCAGCGTCGCCATCCACGACAGGAAGGGGTATTCGTTGCCAAAGAACCAGACGCCCAGCGTGTGGCCGGGGAAGTCGGTCGGCGCGGTGATGCCCGATTCGGCCAGGCAGGTCAGCATCATGCCCGAGCGCACAAAGGGCTGGGCGATGTTGACGACCGGGGCGCCCTGCTCGCGCGCGGCCAGCGCCGAGGGCATCCAGTCGACCATCACATCGGCGCCGCCGCCCATCAGCACCTGCACCGGTGCGATGTCCGGGCCACCGGCGCGGATGGTGACGTCGAGGCCCTCTTCCTCGTAATAGCCATTCTCGAGCGCAACGTAATAGCCCGCGAACTGGGCCTGCGTCACCCATTTCAGCTGCAGGGTCACCGCGTCCTGCGCCTGTGCCATCCCTGCCGTCAGCGCCAGCGCCGACACCAGCCCGGCCAGTTTCCAGTTGGTCATTGCATTCACCTCCATGTTGCCCGGTGCTTTGTGCACCGGGGATTCAGCGGCCCCGTTGCGACGGGTGCCAGAACGTCACGCGCCGCTCGACCAGCGCCCAAAACCCATAGAACAGCGACCCGAGCAGCGCCGCGACGGCGATTTCTGCCCAGACCATGTCGAGCTGCAAGCGTCCCACCTCGGTCGAGATGCGGAAGCCCATGCCAAAGGTGGGCGAGCCAAAGAACTCGGCCACGATTGCGCCGATCAGCGCCAGTGTCGCACAGATTTTCAGCCCGTTGAAAACAAACGGCATCGCCGCGGGCAGGCGCAGATAGGCCAGCGTCTGCCACCAGGACGCGCTGTAGGTCTGCATCAGGTCGCGTTGCATGCGGTCGGTCGAGGCCAGGCCCTGCACCGTGTTGACCAGCATCGGAAAGAACACCATCGCCACGACGACCGCCGCCTTGGACGGCCAGTCAAAGCCGAACCACATGACGAAGATCGGCGCCGTGCCGATGATCGGCAGCGCGGCGAGGAAATTGCCGACCGGCAGCAGGCCCCGGCGCAGCGGGGCATAGCGGTCAACCACCAGCGCAAAGACAAAGGCCGCGCCGCAGCCGATGGCAAAGCCGCTGAGCGCGCCGCGGCCAAAGGTCTGCATCAGGTCGATGGCCAGTGTCGGCACCTCGGCCAGCAGTCGTGCGCCGATCTGCGAGGGCGCGGGCAGGATCACCCGCGGCACCCCCAGCGCCAGCACGGCGGTTTCCCACAGCCACAGGATGGTGAGGCCAAAGACCAGCGGCGGCAGCAGCGCCAGCCGGGGGTCCCGCGCCGCCGCGATCCGTTCGACCAGCGCCCAAGCGCCCAGCCAGACCGCCACCACCGCCAGCCAGAAGGCCGGGCTGGACTGGCCACCCATCAGCCCCAGCCCGGCGACCAGCAGCGCGTTCCACAGGCCCAGCGCGACCAGCACCCGCCCGCGCCGCCCCCTTGGCGCCAGCAGAACCAGGGCCAACCCCGCCACCAGCGCGCCCAGCACCAGAGCCGAGGGCATCGCGCCAGTCTTTGGCCACCAGGCCGCCGCCAGCACCGCCAGTGCGAAAAGCCCCGTAACCGCGCTCATCCCGCCAACCCCATGCGCCGCAGCACCCGCCGCTCGATCATCCCCACGATGCCGACCAGCGACGCCGCCAGAATCGCCGCCGCGAACAGTGCCGCCCAGATCTGCACCGTCTGGCCATAATAACTGCCGCTCAGCAGCCGCACGCCCAGGCCCCCCTCCTGCACCGGCAATTCACCGACAATCGTGCCGACCAACGCCGCCGCGATCCCCACCTTCAGCGAGGCAAAGAGATAGGGCATCGACATCGGCAGCCGCAGTTTCCAGAACACCGTCGCCCCCGGCGCCGACCATGTCTTCATCTGGTCCATCTGCATCGCATCGGGGGCGCGCAGCCCCTTGACCATGCCCACCACCACCGGGAAGAAGCTGAGATAGGCCGCGATGATCGCCTTTGGCACCAAGCCACTGATTCCAATGGAATTGAGCACGACAATAATCATCGGCGCCAGCGCGATGATCGGGATGGTCTGGCTGGCAATCGCCCAAGGCATGACGCTGGCATCCATCGCCCGGTTGTGCACGATGCCCACCGCCAGCAGGATGCCGCCGCCAGTGCCGATGACAAATCCCAGCATCGTCGCGGTCAGCGTCACCCAGCCGTGATAGATCAGGCTGCGGTTCGACAGGCTGCCACTGCGCCACCAGCCCCGCCGCCCGGTGAGTTCCTCGACCACCGTCGAATCCCAGAGTTCCACCACCACCTGATGCGGCGCCGGCAGCACCGGGCGCTCTTGCGCCATGGTGTTGGCGACCAATTCGCTCAGCCCGATCTCGCGCCCGGCGCGCGAGGCCTGGTCATACTCCCACTTGGCATTCATCGGGATCACCGCCAGATACCACAGGGCGATCAGCACGGCGACGACGGTCAGGACGGGCAGACTGCGGGTCATTGCTCCAATAACCTCCAGTATCCGCGCTCCGAAGTCTTGTCCAATTGCCCTCTTCCAACCAGACCTTGAGCGGCCCAGCGCATATCGTATTGCCAAGTGAAAAAGAGGTCACCAGACGCTCTCAAGTCGGCTTCATGGTTTTTCCAGATGTGGCGAGCGACTTGCACAATTGTTGCTCTTCCGCCGCTTGCTTTGAGCGCGTCTTCGACCCAAAAAATCAAATCAGGTTTAGTAGCCATGTTGATCGCCCCGTGTCATCGACATGCCATCAGTCCCCACACGCAGGCGGTCCATATTCATCGGGATCACCGCCAGATACCACAGCGCGATCAGCACGGGGACGACGGTCAGGACGGGCAGACTGCGGGTCATTGCTCAGCCCTCCCCGGCGACAACGGGCAGCGCGAGGCGCAGCGAGACCGTGGCGCCGTTGCCCCGGTCGGTCAGCCGCGCATCAATGCCGAGGGTCTGGCCTGCCAGTGCCTCGGGCATGCCGAAATCGAACAGCACCGCCGGGTAAAGGTCTGTCGCTGGCCCCGGAATTTGCGTCAAGGTGCAGGACCCGTCCGCCGCCATCTGCGCCGTTCCATCAGGATAGATGACCGCCACCCGGCAATCGAGTGCGACTTGCCCTGCGTTCACGCTCATCCCGGCGGCAAAGAGCACAAAGGTCACCGGCTGGCCCGCCACGGCCGTATCGAGCGACGGCAGGTTCGGCGAGGTTTCCCGCGGGGTCTCCCACAACAGATTGAAATCACGGCCTGTTCCCGGCATCAGCGCCGCCACCACCAAAAGCCCGCCATCGCGCCCCGAGGCGACGGTGCCGACCTCTTGCGCGGGCGCAGCACTGGCCAGACCTGCCAGCAACAGGGCCAATGCGCTCAGCCGTGCCTTAGTCATCGACATGCCCCGCGCGAAGCCCCTCGCGCACGCGGTGCGCGATGGCGATGAATTCGGGCGTGTCGCGGATATCCAGCGGGCGCTCGCGCGGCAGCGGGCTGTCGATCACATCGGTAATCCGGCCCGGACGCGGCGACATCACCACGATCTTGGTGGACAGATAGACCGCCTCCGGGATCGAATGGGTGACAAAGCCGATGGTTTTTTGCGTCCGCGCCCAGAGTTTCAACAACTCCTCGTTCAGCCGGTCGCGCACGATCTCATCCAGCGCGCCAAAGGGTTCGTCCATCAAGAGCAGGTCCGCGTCAAAGGCCAGCGCCCGCGCAATGCTGGCGCGCTGCTGCATGCCGCCCGAGAGTTGCCAGGGGAATTTCTTCTCGAACCCGGCCAGTTCCACCAGCTCCAGCACGCGCGCCACGCGTTCATCCTGCTCGGCCCGCGAATAGCCCATGATTTCCAGCGGCAGCCGCACATTCCCGGCAATCGTCCGCCACGGATACAGGCCCGCCGCCTGAAACACATAACCATAGGCGCGCGCCTTGCGGGCGGCCTCGGGCGACATGCCGTTGACGGTGAGGCTGCCCGAACTCGGATGCTCCAGATCGGCAATCGCCCTGAGCAACGTCGTCTTGCCGCAGCCCGAGGGGCCGATGAAACTGACGAATTCCCCCTTGCCGATGGTCAGGTTCACGTCCTTGAGGGCATGCACCGGGCCGTCGTTCGTGCTGAACGTCAGGTTGAGGGCGCGGGCCTCGATGACTGCGGTCATTGATATGTCCTCAATCCCTGCGGTAGGACGCGCACCAACCCGTCCCAATCGGACGCGACCGGTGGACGCTGCCTCGGATCCATCAAACCAAGTTCTTGCAGATGGTATCCTTCTTTGCAGTAATTGCAGCCAGCACAGGAAACAACGATATTGTCCAGCGTAGCCTTGCCGCCCATAGATGCGGGCAGCACGTGATCGAATTGGAGCCATAGTGCCTGGAAACCGCAATGTTGCTGAACGTTGCGACGACCCCATCGTGCGGCTTCAGGAAGCTCTTTCCGAAACCGCTCTCTGACCTCCTTCGGGATTACCGGAAGTTGGCAATAGCGGCAGATAAAACCATCACGATCTACAGCTTCAATTCGTATCTCTTTGGGAATTTTTCCGTCCTTTTCACCGGTTCTGACTGGAAGATCCGAAACCTGCCGCACACGCTTATAGTGCACTTGTTCGGGCCAACGCACCCGTTTGCCCCACATCGAGTCAATCCAGTCATGCGCAGCTTGAGAATCTGCTGCGCATATCTCTGCCTCTGCCTGTTTGAGGTCCCCGTTGAGAAGGGCCGAGGCCGCATTCTCCAAATGCGCCAAACAAACGTAGAGATCAGGCACCGGCTCTCGTAAGCAGCGTCGCGGCGCGAGGTATATTTCGTCTAAATCCATTCATCACACCCCCGTCGCCGGAATGCCGCCGCGCGCCACCGGGCGCGGCGCGGTCAGGTCTTTCCACGCGCTCAGCGCCTTCGAGACCGAGCCATTCGGCGCCCGCTTGACGAATTTGCCATGGCCCGCCTCGGTGCGCACCTCGCCGTCATGGATCGCGACCTGGCCGCGCGTCAGGGTGAACCGAGGCAAGCCCTTGACCGCCTGCCCCTCGAACACGTTGTAATCGATCGAGGATTGCTGGGTCGCCGCCGAGATCACCTTTTCCTTTGCCGGGTCCCAGACCACCAGATCGGCATCCGCGCCGACCAGAACCGCGCCCTTTTTCGGATACATGTTCATGATCTTGGCGATGTTGGTGCTGGTGACGGCGACGAATTCGTTCATCGTCAGCCGCCCGGTATTCACCCCATGCGTCCAGAGCATCGGCATGCGGTCCTCCAGCCCCCCGGTGCCATTGGGGATCTTGGAAAAATCGCCGACGCCAAAGCGCTTCTGCTCGGTGGTAAAGGCGCAATGGTCGGTCGCCACCACGCTCAGGCTGCCCGACTGCAACCCGGCCCAGAGGCTGTCCTGATGCCGCTTGTTGCGAAACGGCGGGCTCATCACCCGGCGGGCGGCGTGGTTCCAGTCGGGGTTGAAATACTCGCTCTCGTCCAGCGTCAGATGCTGGATCAAGGGCTCGCCCCAGACCCGCTTGCCCTGCATGCGCGCGCGGCGGATCGCCTCATGGCTGTCCTCGCAACTGGTGTGCACCACATAGAGCGGCACGCCGGCCATGTCGGCGATCATGATGGCGCGGTTGGTCGCCTCGCCCTCGACCTGTGGCGGACGGGAATAGGCATGCGCCTCGGGCCCGGTGTTGCCCGCCGCCAGCAGCCTTGCCGTCAACTCGGCCACCACGTCGCCATTCTCGGCATGCACCATGGCAATGGCGCCCAGATCGGCCAGCCGCTGGAACGAGGCAAACATCTCGTCGTCATTGACCATCAAGGCGCCCTTGTAGGCCATGAAGTGCTTGAAGGTGTTGATGCCGCGGTCGCGCACCACGGTCTGCATCTCGTCAAAGACCTGCTGACCCCACCATGTCACCGCCATGTGGAAGCTATAGTCACAATTCGCCCGCGTGGATTTGTTGTCCCACATCTGCAAGGCGTCCAGCAGCCCCTGCCCCGGCGAGGGCAGCGCGAAATCCACCACCATCGTCGTACCACCCGCCAGCGCGGCGCGGGTGCCACTTTCAAAATCATCGCTGGAATAGGTGCCCATGAAGGGCATCTCCAGATGCGTATGCGGATCAATCCCGCCGG
>CALESR010000393.1 GCA_937907485.1 uncultured Paracoccaceae bacterium
TGGGCGGCTTTTGGGCGGACGGCACCGAATTGCCCGCAGATGCCGACCTTGGCGGCACCGAGGTGCATGGCCGCCTCTGGATCAAACGGGCGCGTCGCGGCAACGCACCGTTGCGCACGACGGATTTCGGCCTGTCGTTCGGCTATACCTATTCCTGACGTTTGCGTGCGCGGATCAGTGTGTGCTGGCTGACGATCTCATACCCCAGCGCGCGGACAATCTCGGCGCGCAGGCGGTTGATTTCGGCGCTGGTGACCTCGATCAGCGCGCCGGTGTCGATATCGACCAGATGGTCATGCTCGGCTGTCGGGGTGATCTCGAACCGCGAGGGTTCGTTTTCCAGATTTAGCCGCCGGATCAGCCCGGCCTCTTCCAACGCCGATAGCGTCCGGTAAACGGTCGCCAGCGACAGCGAGTCATCCAGCGCCTTGACGCGCAGGAACAACTCATCGGCGCTGGGATGATCGACCGAGTCCACCAGCATCGACAGCAAGGTCATGCGCTGCTGCGTCACGCGCAAACCGGCGTCGCGCAAGGCTTGGGCAAAATCGGTGGTTTCAGCGCACATCGGGCCTCCTGTCCGTCAGTCTTGCCGCAGCATGGGGGCCGAGACAAGCACAAAGATGCGAGTGAGTCGCAAAAGCCTTGACAGATGCGAATGAGTGTCATTTACATATAGGGGAACCGGAGTTTCCCATGCGCTTGCCCCCTCTTGCCCTGTTGTCCCTCGCCCTGTTGCCCAATGCCGCGTTGGCGGACCGGCTGACCGTCGTCACCACCTTTACCGTGCTGGCCGACATGGCGCAAAATGTCGCGGGTGATGCCGCCGACGTGGTGTCGATTACCCGGCCCGGCGCCGAGATCCACGGCTATCAACCGACCCCGCGCGACATTCTACGCGCGCAAGACGCCGATCTGATCCTGTGGAACGGCCTCAATCTGGAGCTCTGGTTCGAGCAATTCCTGCACAATCTGGGCGATGTGCCATCAGCGACGCTGAGTGACGGCATCGCGCCGATTGCGATTTCGGCGGGCAGTTATGAGGGGATGGCCAATCCGCATGCCTGGATGGGGCTGGACAATGCGCTGGTCTATATCGCCAACATCCGCGACGCGCTGAGTGGCGCCGATCCGGCGAATGCCGAGACATATTCCGCCAATGCCGAGGCTTACAGCGCCGCCCTGCGTGCCACACTGGAGCCCCTGCGCGACCGCATCGCGCAGATCCCCGAGGCGCAGCGCTGGCTGGTCACCTGCGAGGGGGCGTTCAGCTATCTGGCACGCGATTTCGGCATGCAGGAGCTTTACCTCTGGCCGATGAACGCCGACCAGATGGGCACGCCCCGGCAGGTGCGCACGGTGATCGACGGGGTGCGCGAGCATGGCATTCCGGCGGTGTTTTGTGAGAGCACGGTCAACAACGCGCCCGCCGAACAGATCGCCCGCGAAACCGGCGCGCTCTTTGGTGGGGTGCTTTATGTCGACAGTCTGTCCGAGCCGGATGGCCCGGTGCCGACATATCTCGATTTGCTGAGGGTGACCGCAGAAACCATTGCGACCGGGCTTGCCGAGGGGATGCAGGCAAGGCCATGATATCCCGGCAAGCCGCGCAAGAAAGGCTGATGATGACGAGCGACAGCGCCGTTGGCGCAGGTATCGACGCACAGGGCGTGACCGTCACCTACCGCAGCGGGCTGACCGCCCTGCGCGACGCCAGTTTCCAGATTCCTCGCGGAACGATCACTGCGCTGGTGGGGGTGAACGGCGCCGGAAAATCGACCCTGTTCAAGGCGATCATGGGCTTTGTGCCACTCGCGCGCGGCACGATTACCCTGCTGGGCCGGCCCGTGCGCGAAGCGCTGCGTCAGAACCTTGTCGCCTATGTGCCGCAGGCCGAGGAGGTCGACTGGTCCTTTCCGGTGCTGGTCGAGGACGTGGTGATGATGGGGCGTTACGGCAAGATGGGGTTCTTTCGCCGCCCCTCGCCTGCCGACCGCGCAGCCGTCGACGCCGCTCTGAACCGGGTGAACATGCAGGATTTTCGTCACCGGCAGATTGGCGAGCTTTCGGGCGGACAGAAGAAACGCGTGTTTCTGGCCCGCGCGCTGGCGCAAGAGGGGCAGGTGATCTTGCTCGACGAGCCCTTTACCGGCGTCGATGTAAAAACCGAAGAAGCGATCATCACCCTGCTGCACGAATTGCGCGCCGAGGGGCGGGTGATGCTGGTGTCGACGCATAACCTCGGTTCGGTGCCGGAATTCTGCGACCGGGTGGTGCTGGTCAAGGGCACCGTGCTGGCGCATGGGCCGACCGACAGCACCTTTACCCGCGACAATCTGGAACGCGCCTTTGGCGGCGTGCTGCGCCACATCACGCTGGGCGGCAACGCGCTGCATGACGATGACGACCCGCGCGCCGTGTCGATCCTGACCGATGACGAGCGCCCGCTGGTGCAATACGGCAACCGCACCCACACGCGTGAGGGGTCATGAGCGTTCTGCTCGAACCCTTTGCCTATTCCTACATGACCAATGCGATGTGGGTCTCGGCACTGGTCGGCGCGGTCTGCGCGTTCCTCTCGGCCTATCTGATGCTGAAAGGCTGGAGCCTGATCGGCGACGCGCTGTCGCATTCGGTGGTGCCCGGGGTGGCGGGGGCCTATCTGCTGGGCCTGCCCTTTGCATTGGGGGCCTTCCTGTCGGGCGGGCTGGCGGCGGCGGCGATGTTGTTTCTGTCAAACCGCTCGGGGCTGAAGTCGGATGTGGTGATCGGCATGATCTTTACCGGCTTTTTCGGACTTGGGCTGTTCCTGATCTCGATCAACCCGGTGGCGGTTTCGGTGCAGACGATCACCATGGGCAATATCCTGGCCATCGCGCCTGCCGATACGCTGCAACTGGCGATCATCGGGCTGGTCTCGCTTGCCGTGCTGACCGCCAAGTGGAAAGACCTGATGGTGGTCTTCTTTGACGAGAACCACGCCCGCAGCATCGGTCTGCGGCCGGGGCTGCTGAAGGGGGTGTTCTTCATGCTGCTCTCGGCCAGTATCGTTGCGGCGATGCAGACGGTGGGGGCGTTTCTGGTCATCGCGCTGGTGGTGACGCCGGGGGCGACGGCCTATCTGCTGACTGACCGGTTCCCCCGCTTGATCCTGCTGTCGGTTGCCATCGGCGCGCTGACCTCGTTCTTTGGCGCCTATGCCAGCTTTTTCCTCGATGGCGCGACGGGTGGGGTGATCGTCTGCCTGCAGACGCTGATCTTTCTGGCTGCCTTTGTCTGGGCGCCAAAACACGGGCTGCTGGCCGCCCGCCGCCGTGCCGCGCAGGCCTTGGGGGCGCCATGATCGAGATCCTGCTGCAACCCTTTCAGTTCGGCTTCATGCAGAACGCCTTTCTGGTCGCCGCCATCGTCGCCGTGCCGACCGCGCTGCTGTCGTGCTTTCTGGTACTGAAAGGCTGGGCGCTGATGGGCGATGCGGTCAGCCATGCGGTGCTGCCGGGCATCGTGCTGGCCTATCTGGCCGGGTTGCCGCTGATCCTGGGCGCCTTTGCTGCCGGAATGGTGACGACGCTGGCGACCGGCTGGCTGGCGCAGAATTCCCGGGTCAAGCAGGACACCGTGATGGGCGTGGTGTTTTCCGGCATGTTCGCCTTGGGGATCGTGATTTTTGTCGCGGTGCCGACCAATCTGCATCTGGATCACATCCTGTTCGGCAATCTGCTGGGCGTTGGCCCTGACGACCTGTGGACCGCCGGGCTGATCGCGCTGGTGGTCAGCGCCGGGTTGTTGCTGCGCTGGAAGGACCTGATGCTGCACACCTTTGACCCAGCGCAGGCGCGGGCCTCGGGGTTGGCGGTGGGTTGGCTGCATTATGGGCTGCTGACGGCGCTGTCGCTGACCATTGTCGCCACGCTGACGGCAACCGGGTTGATTCTGGCGGTCGGGCTGTTGATCGCACCCGGGGCAATCGCCTTTCTCATGGTGCGCAGCTTCGGGCGCATGCTGGTCGTCGCTGTAGCGGCGTGTCTGGCCTCGATGCTGGCCGGCGTTTACCTCAGCTTTCATCTCGACAGCGCCCCGGCGCCGACCATCATTCTGGTGCTGACCGCCGTGTTCATCGCCGCCTTTGTGCGCCGCCTGAGGTTGACAGCGCGCGCCAGCGGCTAAAGCAATCGCGCCGCCGCCAGCGCGGCCAGCACCGCGATGGTGCCGCCAAGACCGACCTCGATCAGCGGGAGTCCGCGCGACGGCGCCCGCCCTGCCACCAGCCCGCGACGCGCCGTGCCGCCGATCAGCGCTGCCGAAACCGTCACCACCAGCGTGCCGAACCCCATGACAAAGGCGCCGAGGATCCCCAGCGCGTCCAGTTCCAGCCGCCAGGTCAGCGCCAGCAGCACCAACGCGCCGGTGCAGGGCCTCAGCGCGACCGCACCAACGAGGAGCGCGGCCTCATGCCACGAGGTCGCGGCCCTCAGCGCGGCGACATCAGGCACATGGGCGCAGCCGCAATCGGGGCCGTGTTCATGGTGCGCAGACTCGGTTGGCACAAGATGCCGCGTGCCACGCCAGAGCACCACCAGCCCCAGCACGGCCAAGGCCAGCAGGGCAAAGGGCTCGATCAGGCCCGCCACACCCTCGACCCGCTCGCGCGAGCCACCAAAGGCCCAGATGGCCGCGTAAACGGCCATCACCGCCACCGCCGCCTGCATCAGCGAGGTCAGCGCCGCCAGCCCGGCGAGCCAACGCAACGAGGCGCCGGTGCTCAGCGCATAGCCCGCCAGCACGGCCTTGCCATGCCCCGGCCCGGCGGCATGCAGCAGGCCATACGCGAAACACAGGCCCAGAAAGCCGCTGACCGCCCCCGGCTGCCCGGCCCGGAGCGCCCGCAGCGCGCCGCCAAGCGCGCTCTGGTAATGGTGCTGCAGCGACAGAACCCAACGCGCAACCACCCCGTCCAGCCCGGCCAGCAGGGCGATCAGCACCAGCGCGCCCAGCACTCCCAAAGCGATGGCCAACCTCAGCCGCATGTCAGCCTCACGGTGTCAGCGAATTGCGCGCCCAGAAATGGCAGGTTGTTTTCGTTCATCAGGTCTTCTTCGCTGAGCGCGGCGAGTGCCGCATCCATCAGCCGTTGCGCCGCGCCGGTATCGGCAGGCTCGACCGTCAGCGCGCAGCCTGCGGGGCCTTCAAGAGCAGGGTCAGGAAGCAGTTGGTAATAGGAATAATACGTCGGATCATAGATCGACAGCACGATCGGCGCCAGCGCGGCATCCAGCGGCTGCACCAGATCCCGGCGGTGGGAAAACACCACCCGGCCCATAATCAGCCGCCCGGTCGCCGCCAGCGGGCCGCTCAACTCGGCCTCCAGTCCGGCCTGCGTCACATGCAGATCGCCGTCGAACCCGCCGTCCCATTCGCCGGCCAGCCGGTCGAGCGCGGCGGTTTCCTCGGGCGTCAGCACGCCGTCGAGGTCGGGGTCGATCCCCAGATCCTCGATCGCCAGCAGCGAGGTCAGGTCATCATAGACCCAGACCACGCTGACCCCCTGCAACTGCCCCTGTTGGCCGACATGCAGCACCAGACCGGTCTCGATGAAGATATGCGGATGCGCCCGCGCCATCGGGGCGCAGACGAGCAAGGTCAGCAGGGTCAGGACCGCGCGCATGGCACCGTATCTAGACCGAGAGCCGCTGGCCTGCCAAGCCCTTGAGGTTGCATCACAGCTTGTCGATCACGTTCTCTTGCACTGGGGGGGCAATTGGTTCAGTTTGTGAATTCTGGTGGGTCATCGCGGGATTGGCTCTGAACGCAGCGACAGCACGAGTTTCACCTTGAGTTCACGAAGCGCAACACTGACCCCGGGCCAGATCGGTTTGCTGCTGGAAAGCGATCTGGCGGGCAAACCGGCGCTGAACGTGTTGCAGGTTCTGGTCCGGTTCACTGGCGAAACGCCGGATGCCGCGCGATTGCAGCAGGCCTGGACCGAGGTTGCGCGGCGCCATGACGTGCTGCGGCTGGTCGTGACGCCCTTGTCACCCCAAGGCGCGTTACAGACCCTGCGCGCCGAGCCCATGCTCGATTTCGATCAGGTCGCGTTGCCGGACGCGGACGCGCTGGACTTCTGGCTGGAGGCCGACCGCCGCCGCGGCGCGCCGGTGGATGCAGTGCCGAACTGGCGGCTGCGACTGGTGACCCTTGGTGCGGGGTCGTCGCTGCTGGTCTGGACCTTTCACCACGCGCTGCTCGACGGCGGCGGGTATCAACTGCTGCTGCGCGAGGCTTTCGCGCTTTATGACGCGGCGCTGCACGGCGGGGTCCCCAGCCTGCCACCTGCGGTGTCGTTCCTTGACCACTGCGACGCGTTGGCGGCTGTCGACCACGACCCGGCGCGGGCCTATTTCCGCACGCATCTGGCGGGCTTCGATCAGGCCAACCGGCTGGCCCCCGTGTTTCTGGCGCCTGAGGGGTCCGGCGCCGACCCCCAGATCCGGCGCCACCTTTGCGACGGGCTGAACGCCGATGCGGCGGAAGCCCTGCGCCGCGCGGCCCGGAGTGCGGGGGTCAGCACCGCCACGATGATCTTTGCCGCCTGGGGGCTGGTGCTGGCGCGCTGTTCGGGGCGCGACGAGGCGGTCTTTGGTGTCACCCGCTCGGGCCGGTTTTTGCTGGAGAACGCGCAGACCTGCGCCGGGTGCCAGATCAACACCCTGCCTTGCCGCGTCAACTTGCAGCGGGCGACGCTGGGCGATCTGCTGGCGCAGGTGCACGACCATTCGCAGGCGATGCGGGCGTTTGAACTGACCCCGCTGTCCGAAGTGGCCAGCGTCTGCGACCTGCCCGGCGGCGCGGCGCTGTTTGACAGCATCGTGGTCTTTGACCGCCAGTCGGTCGACGCGTTGATGCAGGCCGAGGGGCCACACTGGTCCAACCGCACCGCCGAGGAGCGCAGCCAGATCGCGACGCCCCTGACGCTCTCGGTGCATGACGATCCCCGGATGGCGCTGCGGCTGGAATATGACCCTGCAGCGATCTCCGCCGAGGGGGCCACGCGGTTGCTGACGTATCTGCGCAATGTGCTGGCGGCAATGACGGGCGATTGCGCCCGCTCGCTGGCCCTGCTCGACATGTTGCCTGCCGAGGAAAACGCGCAGCTTCTTGATCTGGCGCGCGCCGATCAGGGCACCGATCCGGGAGCTGCCGATGCCGCGCTGCTGGTGGCAATCGAGACCATCGCACAGCAAGACCCTGATCGCCCGGCGCTGGTGCAGATTGGCCAGCCCGACACCCTTGGTTTTGGCGCGTTGAACCGACGTGCGAACCATCTGGCCTGGCAATTGCGCCAAGACGGCGTGCAGCCGGGCGACATCGTCGGTCTGGCCCTGCCGCGCGGCGCCGACTATGTCGCGGCCTTGCTGGCGGTCTGGAAGCTGCAAGCCGCCTTTCTGCCGCTCGATCCGGACTATCCCGCAGAGGCGCTGCAGGACATGATCGCGCGGGCATCCGCGCGTCTGGTGTTGACCCATGCCGACACCCATGCCCGCCTTGCCGCCAGCCCGACCCCGTTGCGGGTGGTCGAGGGCGAAGCGATGCGCGACGAGGCCCCACCGCGCGGCGCGCATGATCCGCAATCGCGGGCCTATGTGCTCTATACCTCGGGATCGACCGGGCGGCCAAAGGCCGTGGCCATCGCCCACCGCGCGATCAGCCATCATGCGGCAGCGATCCAACAGGCCTTTGCCCTGACTCCCGCTGACCGCGTGCTGCAATTCGCCAGTCTCAACTTTGACGTCTCGCTGGAGGAAATCTTGCCCAGTCTTGCCGCCGGTGCCTGCGTCGTGCTGCGCGACGACAGCGCCAAGGCGTCGCTTGCGCAGTTTCTGCAGGGGCTGGCGGAGGCAGGTGTGACAGTGCTGAACCTGCCCACAGCCTTCTGGACGCTGCTGGCCGCACATCTGGCCGAGACGCCGGGCGCCCTGCCGCCGCCCTCGGTCCGACTGGTGATCGCGGGGGGCGAGCGCGTCTCGGCCAGTGCGCTGGCACTTTGGCTGGATCGGTGCCCCGGACAACGCTGGCTCAACGGATATGGGCCGACGGAAACCACCATCACCGCGACCCTCTTTGACCCCATCGCCGCGGGCCATGACGGCGGCGAGGTGCCGATCGGCCGCCCTCTGGACCATTGCCGCGCCTATGTGCTGGCTGCCGATGGCAGTCTGGCGCCGCTGGGGGTGACGGGGGAACTGGCAATTGGCGGCAACGGGGTTGCGCTGGGGTATCTGGACCCGGCGCAGACCGCGCGGGTCTTTGTCGAGGACGCTCAGGGGGCGCGGCTTTACCGCAGCGGTGACCTCGCCAGTTGGCGGCCGGATCGTCAACTGGCCTATCATGGCCGCGCCGACCGGCAGGTCAAGCTGCGCGGCTTTCGGCTGGAACTGCAGGCGCTGGAATCCGTGCTCGAGGCCGACCCGCGGATCGCCGCCGCCGTCGTCAGTCTGGAGCGCGCGGGCAGCGCGCAGGCGCATCTGTTGGGCTGGGTGCGCCTGCGCAGCGCCGCCGATGCCCCGCCGCCCGAAGCCCTGACCGCCCTGCTCGCCGGGCATCTGCCGCCAGCCGTCAAGGTCCGCGTTCTGGTGGTCGAGGACATGCCCCAAACCCGCGGCGGCAAGATCGACATGGCGCGCCTGCCCCGCCCGGCCTTGACGGACGAGGTCACGCCCGAGGCCCCCGCCGACCCGACGACGGCGCGTTTGCAGGCGATCTTTGCCGAGATCCTCGACTTTGGCCCTGTCGGCCCGGATCAGTCGTTCTTTGACCTTGGCGGGCATTCGCTGCTGTCGATCCGGCTGATGGGCCTGATCGAGCGCGACTTTGGCCCGCGCCTGTCTCTGGCCGCGCTGTATCGGGCGCCAACCCCGCGCGCATTGGCTGCCGAGGTGCTGGTCGCCGCATTGGCCGATGTGCCCGATTGCCTCATGCCGATCCAGCCGCTTGGCGATGCCCCGCCGATCTATGCGGTGCAGATCGTCGGGCCGGGCGGCAGTTTCTTTCAGCCGCTCGCCCGGCACCTGGGGGTGGATCAGC
>CALESR010000394.1 GCA_937907485.1 uncultured Paracoccaceae bacterium
CGCTTTCTTTTTTTTTCAGTACCAACTCGCCCGGTGGTTTCAGAGCGCGGGCGCAGCCCCCGGGGGGGGGGGGGTGGGGGGGCGCGCCCCCCCCCCCAAGCCTCACAGATATTTCAAACCCTTCTCCGCCAGCCTTGGCCGCATCTCGTAAATGTCCAGCCCCAGCTCGCCCGAGGCCAGCCGCTTGCGCTTGGCCTCTTCGGCATCCATCCGCTTTTGTGCTGCCGCTGCCACCTTGGCCGCCTCGGCGCGCGGCACCACCACCACGCCGTCATCGTCGGCGATCACCACGTCGCCGGGGTTCACCAGTGCCCCGGCGCAGACGATGGGGATATTCACGCTGCCCAGGGTCTCCTTGACCGTGCCCTGCGACGAAATCGCCGTGGACCACACGCCGAACCCCATGCCGCGCAGGTCGCGGGTGTCGCGCACGCCGGCGTCGATCACCAGCGCGCGGCAGCCGCGCGCCATCGCGCTCGTCGCCAGCAGATCGCCGAAATAGCCCATGTCGCAGGGCGAGGTCGGCGCCAGCACCATCACGTCACCGGGCTGCAACTGCTCGATGGCGACATGGATCATCCAGTTGTCGCCGGGCGGCGCCGAGATCGTCACCGCCGACCCCGCGATGGTCACATCCTGCTGGATCGGCCGCATCCTCGCCCCCATCAGCCCGCTGCGCCCCTGCGCCTCGTGCACGGTGGCGACTCCGGCGCGGGCCAGAGTGGCGATCACGCTGGCGTCGGCGCGCTCGATTGTCTGAATCACAACGCTCATCGGCAACTCCTTGAAAAAGGGGCGGGGGTGCCGTCAGGGGGCACCCCCGCAGACACCCGGCGCGGGCTTGCGTTCCGCGCCGGGCGAAGATCAGAGCCCGAACTCAGAGTTCGTCCACCGTGCGCGGGAACACGCTCTCAAAGCCCTCGGCGTATCGGCAGTCGCGCCCGCCCGATTGCCCCCCCGAATTGCGCTTGAAATGGTTGGCGCGGTTCTCGGCGACGTTCTTGTAGAAATGCCAGAGGTGCTCTTGCCCCTCCATCGCCTGAATGGCGGCCCATTTCTTGTCCCAGACCGGGGTGATGTCGAGGAAGGTGTCCGGCTTCCACCCCATCTGCTCGGTCTGGTGCGGCTCGAACAGGTAAAGCTGCGGCGCGCCCAGCACCTTTTCGCCGGGGTTGTGCCCCCAGGCCTGCGCGGTCGAGCGGCACTCCAGCACCACCTGCGTCGTCTGCATGTGGTCCGAATTATAGGGGTCCCATTTGGAATGCGACATGATGAACGAAGGCTGCACCTTGCGCATCACGTCGACCAGACGAAAGCGGTCGGCGCGGGTGAAATCCATCGGATAATCGCCCAGATCGAACTCGATAAGATCGTGCACGCCCAGTGCCTTGGCGGCCTTTTGCGATTCCTTGCGCCGCGCGTCCTTGACCACGGCCTCGGTCATGCCGGGGTTCTTCCACAGCTTGGCGCTCTCGCCGCGCTCGCCGAACGACAGGCAGACGACGGTGACGTTATAGCCAAGCTCCGCGTGCAGCGCGATGGCACCGCCGCAACGCCAGACAAAATCGGCGGCATGGGCGCTGACGATCAGCGCGGTTTTCTTCTGCGTCATGGACTCCCCCTCCGGGTTGATGCGCCAAGGATGCGCAGGATCGGCCGGATTGGCAAATCGGAAAGCCGTGCAGGGCCATAAGATCGTGCTATAGTCAGCGCCGACAGGAGGGCGGCGTTGACACCGGGTCTGCGCCATTTGCGGGTGTTTCTGGCGTTGATCGACGGCGGGTCGGTCACCGCCGCGGCGCGCGCCTGCCATGTGACACAGCCCGCGGCCTCGCAGGCGCTGGCGCGCTTGCAGGCCGAGGCGGGCGTGGCGCTGGTGCGCGCCAGCCCCGAGGGCGCGCAGCCGACGGCGGCGGGCGTGGCCTATGGGCTCCGGGTGCGCCGCGCGCTGGCGCGGCTCGATACCGCGCTGGCCGCGCTGGCGCCGCGCCTGATCCTGACGGCGACACGCGCGCAACTGGTGGCGCTGATCGCCCTGTGCGACGCCGAGAATTTCTCGCTGGCGGCGGTGCGGCTGGGGCTGGCGCAGCCCTCGGTCCACCGCGCCGTCCGCCAGTTGGAGACCGAGGCAGGCAGGCCCCTGTTCCAGCGGGCCGGGCGGCGGATTCAGCCGCTGCGCGCCGCCCAGACCCTTGCCGATGCCGCGCGGCTCAGCTTTTCCGAACTGGATCAGGCGGCGGATGAACTGGCCGATCTGGCCGGGCGCGAATCCGGTCCGCTGGTGATCGGCGCGATGCCGCTGTCGCGGTCCATCATCCTGCCGCGCGCCTTGGCCGAGTTTCGCCGCCTGCGGCCCTTGCTGCCGATCCGGGTGCTCGACGGCCCCTATGACGACCTGCTGGCCGGACTGCGGCGCGGCGAGATCGACCTGTTGATCGGCGCCCTGCGCGACCCGCTGCCGGTGGCCGATGTGGCGCAACAGGCGCTCTTTGCCGACGATCTGGTGCTGGTGGCGCGGCCCGGTCATCCGCTGGCCGGGGTGGCGCTGCCCGATCCGGCGGCGCTGAGCCGCTACCCTTGGGCGGTGCCGGGGCAGGGCACCCCGGCGCGCGCAATGTTCGAACGGTTCCTCGGCAGCCACGACGCCGCGCGCCCGGCGGTGATCGAGACCGCCTCGATCATGCTGATGCGCGAGTTGCTGGCGCTGACCGACCATATCGGCTGCATCAGCCGCCTGCAGGCGCAGGCCGAGATCGCGCGCGGCGCGCTGGTGGTGCTGGACCTGCGGCTGACCGGCACCAGCCGGGCGATCGGCCTGACGACCCGCACCGACTGGCTGCCGACCCCGGCGCAGGCGCAGCTGGTGGCGCTGCTGGTCGAGGTCGGGCGTGGGGTCGGGCAGGGCGACCTGTCGGCGCGGCGCTAGGCCACCGGCGCCTCGGCGGCCGCCATATGCAGCGCCAGTTCGGCAGCCGCGGTCGCCATGCGGTGCCGGGCCTCGGGCCGGTCCCAGATGCGCGTCGCCATCCAGACCTGCACCGCCACCCAGGCCGCGCGCATCACCGCATCCGCCATCCAGGCCTGCCGCGCCCGGTCGGGCTCGGCCATGGCGCGGGCGGTAAAGGCGGCGAAGGCCTCGATCACCGCAGCAGCGGCGGGATAGGGCGCGGCCTCGGCCCGCGCGCGGGTCAGAAAGGCAGCCAGCCCCGCCCCGCTATCGCCCAGCGTCTGGCGCAGAAAGAAATCCTGCCCCTGCATGCCGGTCGTGCCCTCATAGATCGCGAAAACCCGACTGTCGCGCAGCGCCTGCTCCAGCGCATAATCCTTGGTAAAGCCCGCGCCACCCAGCACCAGAATCGCCTTGGCCGCCGCATCGAACGCCAGTTCGGCGCCCGAGTTCTTGATGAGGGGCAGCAGCCACGCGGTCAGCCGGGCCAGTTCGGCATCGCTGGCCGACAGATCGGCGGCGCAGGCGGTTTCGACAAAGGCCAGCCGGAACAGGTCGATGCGCGAGGTCAGTTCGATCAACTGGCGGCGCACATCGGGGTGGGTGTTGATCGCCACCGGCGGCTGTTTCGGATCGCCGCCCTGACGACGCTCGGCGGCGTGGCTGGCGGCAATGTCGTGACATTTCAACGCGGTGCCCAGACCCTGACAGGCCACCGTCAGCCGCATGTGGCGGATCATGGTGAACAGCTGCGCCAGCCCGCGCCCCTCGGCCCCGATCAGCCGCGCCGGGGCATCCTCGAACCGCAGCGCGCAGGTGGGCGAGCCATGCAGGCCCATCTTGTCCTCGATGCGCTCGACGCTGACACCGGGGCCGCGCTCGACAAGGAACAGCGACAGGCCGCGCGTGCCCGGCTGATCGCCGGTGCGCGCCAGCAGGCAATGGCCGATGCGCGCGCGCAGGTCGTGGTCGCCAAACGAGATCCAGATCTTCTGCCCGCTGACCCGCCAGCCCCCCTCGCCGTCGGGGTCTGCGCGCGTGCGGATGCGGCCAACGTCCGAGCCCGCGCCGGGCTCGGAAATGCAGATCGTCGCCGTGCGCTCACCGGCGATCAGCGCGGGCACCCAGTCGTCGCGCAAGCCCGGTTCTGCCCATTCGGCCAGCAGCAGCGCCGCCGACCGCGTGCCGCCCACCGCCATCATGAAGGCGGGCGCGGCGCGTTCGAACAGGGGGTTGGCGGCGGCGAACAGCGCCAGTGGCATCCCCATGCCGCCAAAGGCCTCGGGATGCTCCAGCCCCAGCCAGCCGCCCTCGGCCAGCGCGTCAAAGGCGGCGTGATAGGCCGCAGGCACGATCACCCGCCCACCCTCCAGCCGCGCGCCGATCCGGTCGGACGGGGCGTCCAGCGGCGCCACCACCCCTTCGGCGATCTTGGCGGCCTCGGTCAGGATGCCGACCACGGTCGCATCATCCAGCCCGCCGCGCACCCGCTGCCAGTTCGGCGTGCGGCCCAGCGCGTCGATCATCGCATCGGCGTCGGAACGATAGCTCACATCAGGCTCGGCAAGAACAGGATCAACGAGGGAAAGGCGATGCAGGCCACCACCACCACCAGGTCAGCGGCGAGGAAGGGGATCACCCCCTTGAAGATCTGCGCCACCGTTGCGTATTGGCTGGCGACGTTGCGGATGACAAAGACGTTCATCCCCACCGGCGGGGTAATCATGCCGATCTCCAGCAATTTCACCAGCAGCACGCCGAACCAGACGAGGTCGATCCCCTCTTGCCGGAACACCGGCAGCAGCACCGGCAAGGTAATCATCATGGCGCCAAAGGGCTCCATGAACATGCCGAGGATCAGATAGATGATGACCACGATCACCATCAGATGCACATACCCCAGATCCGCCCCGGCAACGAAGGTCGAGATATAGCCCGACAGGCCCGACAGCCCGAGGAACCGGGTGAACATCGCCGCGCCGACGCCGATGATGAACAGCGACGAGGCGGTCTGTAGCGTCTCGATCATCGAGACCTTGAACACCGTCCAGTTCATCCGCCCCGTGCCGATCGCGATCAGGATGGCGCCGATGGCACCGACCGCCCCGGCCTCGGTCGCAGTAAAGATGCCCGAGAACAGACCGCCGAACACCATGCCCATCAGCAGCAGCACCGGCCAGATGTTCAGCAGCGCCTTCTTGGTGTCGATCCCGTCGGCATCCAGCGGCCGCGGCGGGCAGATGTCGGGCCGCAGCCATGTCGTCAGCAGCACGACGATGGAATAGGACAGCGCGGTCAGCAGGCCGATGCCGATGCCGCCGATGAAGACCTTGGTGATCGAGGTCTCGGCAAAGACGCCGTAGACGATCATCAGGATCGACGGCGGGATCAGCGCGCCGATCGTGCCACCCGCCGCAATCGACCCGGTGGCAAAACTGGCGGAATAGCCCGATTTCACCATCTCCGGGATGGCAATGCGGCCCATGGCGGCGGCGGTGGCCAGCGACGAGCCACACACGGCGGCAAAGCCCGAGCAGGCAAAGATCGAACTGATCGCCAAGGCGCCCGGCACCCGGCGCAGAACGGCCTTGGCGGCCTCGAACAGGCCCTGCGTCAGTCCGGCGTGATAGCTGATGAACCCCATCAGCAGGAACATCGGCACCGCCGACAGCGTCCAGTTGGCGACAAACGAAAAGGGCGTGTTCGACACGATGCCGATGGCGGGCTCCAGCCCGATCATCGTGGCGACGCCGCCGAACGAGACCGCGATCAGCGCCAGCGCCACCGGCACGCGCAGCAGCAGCAACAGCGCCAGAACCACGATTCCGGCAAATCCGATGGTCACACTCATGCCTTGGCTCCGATCATCAGGCGCAACCCGCGCAGTGCGACGCTGACGGCGGCCAGGCCAAAGCCCAGCGGCGGCAGCCAATAGGCCGGCCAGATCACCACGCGGACCTGATTGGCCATGACAAAGGCGCTGACGCTCATCCGGCTCATCGCGGCCTTGTAGGTCACATAGGCCAGCGTGGCATAGATCACCACGGCGATCAGCGCGACGAGGATATCCGACACCCGCATCACGCGGGGCGACAGCATGCCGTTGATGACCTCGACCTGCACCATGCCGCCGGTCTTTTCGACCCAGGCCAGCGGGATGAAGGCCAGCGCCACCATGTAATAATGCGTGACGATCTCCCATGTGGCGGGGATCGGCGAATTCCAGATGTTGCGCATCACGATGTCGACGCCGACATGCAGCATCAACAGCAAGGTCGCGATGGCACCCAGAACGGCCAGCGCGGCGATCAGGCCGTCCTGGACTTGGGACAGGCGGTGCATGGGGGGCTCCGGGGCGCGATGGAGGGGGGGGGGGGGGGGGGCGCGGGGGGGCGGGGGGGCGGCGGGGGGGGGGGGGGGGGGGGGGGGGGGGGGGGGCGGGGGGGGGAGGAGGGGGGGGGGGGGGGGGCGGGGCGCCTGAACGCCCCGCCCAGATCACTTATTGGCCATAGGTGGCGTAATCGATCTGCGACCAGACCTCGTCATACAGACGCTGGGTGATCGCGGCGGGGTCGTTATTGACCTCGGTCGCGATGGCGTCCCACTTGGCATAGAGTTCGCGGAAGCGGGCGATGCGGTCGGCGGCATCGGTCATGCCAAAGCGCTCTTGCGCGACGCGGGCGGCGGTATCGAATTCCGTCGCGCGGAACTCTTCAAAGGCCGCCAGCAGCGAGGCGTCGGGCTGGATCATCTCGATGCCCGCAGCGGTCGCGGCCGCTTCGGCCTCGCCCGGCATCGAATAGCCCCAACGCTGGGTAAAGTCGACGTTCGCGCGGTTGGCCGCCCGCGCCATCGCCGCGCGGTCCTCGACCGACAGGCTGTCCCAGACCGCCGCCGCCGTGGTGAAGTTCGAGGTCGACTGATACAGGCCGATCGGCAGGAAGGTCACGTGCTTGACCAGTTCCACCAGCCGGAACGACACGAGGTCGGCGATCGAGGCCATGGTGCCGTCGATGACGCCCTGGCTCATCGCCTCGAACTGGTCGTTCACCTGAATCTGCGCGGGGACGGCGCCGAAATGCTCGGCAAACCGCGCCCAGGGGGCACCGCCCGAACGCAGGCGCAGGCCCTGCAGGTCAGCCGCCGTGCGCACCGGACGGGTGGTCAGCAGTTCATAGACGTCCGACGCGCCCGACCCCAGATAGACGAAGCCGAAGTTGCGCATCTCCTGCTGGCAGGGCTCGCAGGTGACGACGTATTCGGTCATCGCCGCGGCGGCCGCATGGCTGTTGGTCGAGGTCAGCGACAATTCGCCGGCCAGCGCCATGTTCGGCAGGTCGGCGGGGAAGAACAGCGGCAGCAGGTTGCCGACTTCGGCGACCTGGCTTTGCAGCGCGTCCTTCATCTGCACCAGATTGACAACTTCCGGCCCCAGAATCGTCGCGCCCAGACGGCCTTGCGATTCCTCGGGCAGATAGCGGGCAAAGCCCTGATAGAGATAGCCGTTCGCCGGATGGGGCGGCGGGGCGGCGGGGGCGGCGCGCAGCATGCGGTCTTGCGCGGCGGCGGTGAAGGCGATGACCGACGCGGCCAGCGCGAGTCCTGCAAGTCTTGTCAGTTTCATGGATTGTCTCCTCCCAAAGACGCCCGACATGCTCAGAGTTTCAGCAGCCTCTTTGCATTCTCTTTCAGGATGAGGGGGCGCACCTCGTCCCGAAAATCCGAATTCTCGAAGTCCTTCAGCCAGCGGTCCGGCGTGATCGCCGGCCAGTCCGACCCGAACAGCATCTTCTTCTTCAACATCGTGTTGGCGTAACGCACCAGAATTTCAGGGAAATACTTGGGCGACCAGCCGCTGAGGTCGATATAGACATTGGGCTTGTGCTGGCAGACGGACAGCGCCTCTTCCTGCCAGGGGAAACTGGGATGCGCCAGCACGATGGGCATGTCGGGGAAATCGACCGCCACATCGTCCAGATACATCGGGTTGGAATACTTCAGCCGCATCCCCATGCCGCCGCGCATCCCCGAACCGACGCCGGTCTGCCCGGTGTGAAACAGGGTGATCGCGCCCTCGTCGGCAATCGCCTCATAGAGGTCATAGGCCATGCGGTCGTTGGGATAGAACCCCTGCATCGTCGGGTGGAACTTGAACCCCTTGACGCCGAACTCGCGCACCAGCCGCCGCGCCTCGCGCGCACCGGCCTTGCCCTTGTGCGGGTCGATGCTGGCAAAGGGGATCAGGATGTCGTCGTTCTCGGCGCAGATCTGCGCCACTTCCTCGTTGTGATAGCGCTTGAACCCCGTCTCGCGCTCGGCATCGACGGGAAAGATCACCGCGGCAATCTTGCGCGCGCGGTAATAGGCGGCGGTTTCGGGCACCGTCGGCAGCATCCCCGAGGCCCCGGCCGGGTTCTTGAAGTAATTGGCCATGCCCGCCTGAAACTCGTTATAGCCGTCGTCGCGGCAATCGTCGCAGGGTTCCTCGGCATGGGTGTGAAAGTCGATGGCGATGATGTCGTCGAGGTTCACGGGCATTCCGGCACATCCTTGAAGGTGAGTTTTCCCAAGAGGGTCAGCAACTGGCCATACTCGCCCTCGCTCAGCCCCACATGGGCTGGCGCATGCACGTCGTGGAACTGCGCCCGGTGGCGTTCGACATGCTCAAGCCCGGCGGCGGTCAACGACAGCAGGACGGAGCGGCGATCCTCGGGCGGCACCTCGCGCAGCAGATACCCCGCCTGCGCCAGCCGCTGCACCAGCTTGGTCATATGCGCCGGCTTGATCTGCAAGGTGCGCGCCAGCGTGCCCTGCCGCAGCCCCGGATTGAGCGCCAGCACCCAGAGCACGGTGAATTCCCCCGGCCGCACATCGGTGCCGGAAAACGCGCGGAAGAACTGCGCATAGGCCCGCACCTGCGTCATGCGCAGCATGAAGCCGACCGATTTGGTCAGATCGCCGAGCTCGACGACATCCTCGATCAGTCTGGGCAGCGGCGCGTTCATCACGGGGTCCGATCAGGCGTTGGGATTGGCGACCTTGCCAACCTTCTTGGTCAGAAAGGCGTTCAGGCGTTCTTCGGCCTCGGGCGAGGTGGCGGTGAACGAGGCGATGAAGCTCTCGACAAACAGCCCGTCCTCGGTGCCCATGTCGTTGATGCGCGGCAGGGCATGCAGGATCGCATAGGTGGAAATCTGCGCATTGGTCGCGGCGTGTTTGGCCAGCGTGATCGCCTTGTCCAGCGCCTCGCCCGCCTCGACGACATAGTTGACCATGTTCCAGCGTTCGGCGGTGTCGGCATCGACCGAGCGCCCGGTCAGCATCAGGTCGGTCATGCGCGACACGCCCATCAGCCGCGCCGTGCGCACCGAGGCGCCGCCGCCGACAAAAATGCCGCGCTGGCCCTCGGGCAGGGCAAAGAACGCCGTCTTGTCGGCCACCCGCACATGCACCGACGAGGCCAGTTCCAGCCCGCCGCCGACCACCGCGCCATGCAGCGCCGCGAACCACGGCAGCTTGCCACGCTGGATGCGGGCAAAGACCTCGTGCCAGCGGCGGCTGCCATGCACGCCTTCAAACGGGGTTTTCTTGACATGTTCGGCCAGATCGAGCCCGGCGCAGAAATGCGGCCCGTGGCCGTGGATCACCGCCGCCTTGCAGCGCGATTCGACCTCGGTGATGACGGTGTTCAGCTCTTCGATGAAGGCATCCGAGATGGCGTTGCGCTTTTCGGGCCGGTTCAGCCCCACCACGCCGACATCGCCCTGAATCTCGAGTGTCAGATATTTCATCGCGATCCCTGCCATCTTGTCGAATGTTGCGCCGATTCTGCGTCGAATATCGGCGGAAAAAGTATCCGTGTAAACAATTTCCTCGCTATCCGGAAAAATAGTATCCGTGTAAACTTTCTGCCGGGAGGACCAAACCATGACAGAATCACCGTTGCGACCGGTCACGCTGTGGCAGCCCGATGTGCGTTGGACCGAGCGTCCGGATGGCTCGATCCTCGTCTGGCAGGACGGGCCGCTGGGCGCCTATCCCGACCGCATCTCCGACCGCATCCACCATTGGGCCGGGCTGGACCCGGACCGCATCTGGATGGCCGAACGCGA
Source organism: uncultured Paracoccaceae bacterium (assembly GCA_937907485.1). GTDB lineage: Bacteria > Pseudomonadota > Alphaproteobacteria > Rhodobacterales > Rhodobacteraceae > Pararhodobacter. The sequence continues at coordinate 10,060 of CALESR010000394.1, forward strand.
CGCCTCGGGCGCCTGGGTCAAGGTCAGCTATGGGCAGATGCTGCACCGCGTGCGGGCGATTGGCCAGCGCCTTCTGGACATGGGCCTCTCGACCGAGCGCCCCTTGGTGATCCTGTCGGGCAATTCCATCGCCCATGCGCTGATGGCCCTGGGCGCGCAATATGTCGGCATCCCCTCGGCGGCGATTGCCCCGGCCTATTCCACCTCGGCGGGCGAGTTTGAAAAGCTGCGCTCGGTGCGCGACCAGATCACCCCCGGCGCGGTGTTTTGCGACGATGCCGCCCCCTATGCCCGCGCGCTGGCCGAGGTGCTGACCGGCCTGCCGGTGATCGCCATTCAGGGCGCCGCACTGTCGCTGCAGGACGTGCTGGCCACCCCGGTCACCGCCGCCGTCGATGCCGCCAATGCCGCCACCGGGCCCGATACCGTGGCGAAATTCCTCTTCACCTCGGGCACCACCGGCTCGCCCAAGGCGGTCATCCAGACCCAGCGCATGATGTGCGCCAACATGGAGCAGATGACCGACTGCTACGCCTTCCTGCGCAACGAGGTGCCGATCATCCTCGACTGGGCGCCGTGGAACCATGTGGCGGCGGGCAACCTCGTGTTCAACGCGGCGATCTATAACGGCGGCACCTTCTATATCGACGGCGGGCGCCCCACCCGCGACCTGATGCACCAGACCATCGCCAACCTGCGCGAGGTGCCGACCAACTGGTATTTCAACGTGCCCTTTGGCTATGAAATGCTGGTCGAGGCGATGCGCAAGGATCCGACGCTGGCGCAGGCCTTCTATCGCCCGCTGCGGCTGATGTATTATGCCGGGGCGGCGATGGCGCGGCACACCTGGGACGCCTTGGAAGAGCTGTCCGTGCAGGCCACTGGCGAGCGCGTGCAACTGGCCACCGGCCTTGGTGCCACCGAAACCGCGCCGTTTTCACTGTTCAACACCGATCCGAACGCCGAAGCGGGCTGCATCGGCGTGCCGGCCAAGGGCATCACGCTGAAACTGGTGCCGGTCGAGGGCAAATGGGAGGTCCGCCTCAAGGGGCCGAACGTCACGCCCGGCTATTGGCGCAACGCCAAACTGACGCGCGAGGCCTTTGACGACGAAGGCTATTATTGCCTCGGCGATGCCCTGCGCTTTGCCGAACCGGGCAACCCGGCCAAGGGGTTCTTCTTTGACGGCCGCGTGGCCGAGAATTTCAAGCTGTCGACCGGCACCTGGGTCTCGGTCGGCGCGCTGCGGGCGAAACTGACCGACGCGCTGGGGGGCCTCGCGCGCGACGCGGTGATCGTCGGCGAGGGCGAGGACAGCCTCGGCGCGCTGCTGGTGCCCTTCCGCCCGGCCATCGAGGCGCTGGTGGGGCAGGCGGGGCTGTCGGACGCCGATCTCTGCGCGCATCCCACGCTGCGCGCGACGATTGCCGAACGGCTGGCCGCCTATAATGCCACGGCGACCGGATCGTCCCTGCGCGTGCCGCGGGTGATGATGCTGGTCCAGCCGCTGGACCTCGACCGCGGCGAGGTGACCGACAAGGGCTCGGTCAACCAGCGCGCGGTGCGCAGCCACCGCGGCGACCTGGTGGCAGCGCTCTATGCGGGCGATCCGCGGGTGATTTCAGGCAAGAAAGGGTAAGCCATGCAGATCGAGGGCGTTTCGGCGCTGGTGACGGGCGGCGGCTCGGGTCTGGGCGAGGCAACGGCGCGCATGCTGGCGGCGCGCGGGGCGCGGGTGGCGGTGTTCGACCGCGACGTGGCCAAGGGCAGGGCGGTGGCCGAGGCCATCGGCGGCATGGCCTGTGCCGGGGATGTGACCTCCGAGGCCGAGGTGACTGCCGCACTCGACGCCGTGAGCGCAGCGCAGGGTGCCCCCCGCATCGTGGTGAACTGCGCCGGGATCGGCACGGCGGGGCGGGTGCTGGGGCGCGACGGGCCGCTGGCGCTCGACGCCTTCGAACGCACGATCCGCGTCAACCTGATCGGCACCTTCAACGTGCTGCGCCTCGCGGTGGCGCGGATGGCGGCGCTGGAACCCTTGGCGGATGGCGAGCGCGGCGTGGTCATCAACACCGCCTCGGTCGCCGCCTTTGACGGGCAGATCGGCCAAGCGGCCTATGCGGCATCAAAGGGCGGCATTGTCGGCATGAGCCTGCCGATTGCCCGCGAACTGGCGCGGGTCGGCGTGCGGGTCAATGTGATCGCGCCGGGGATTTTCCTGACGCCCTTGCTGTTCACCCTGCCCGAGGAGGCGCAAAAGGCGCTGGCGGCGGATATTCCGTTTCCGCAGCGGCTGGGCGATCCGGCGGAATTTGCCGATGCGGTGTGTTTCATGGCAACCAACCGCTATGTGAATGGCGAATGCCTGCGGCTGGATGGGTCGGCGCGGTTGCGGGCGAAGTAGGGCGGCGCTCGCGGGCATCGAGCCCGCTCGCGCCGCGCGGGGGCGGCCCCGCAGGCCGCCAAGGGGGGCACGCCCCCCTTGGGAACCCCGTGGATATTTGAAGAGCAAAGATCGGGCGTTGCCTTGGGGGGCGGGATGTATACATTGGATGTATACATGAGGCCGAGATGAGCGAATCGAAGAGCACCACCCTGACCAAGCGCGCCGCGTATGAGCTGCGCCAGCGCATCATTCATGGCGGCCTGCCGGGCGGCACCCGGCTTTATGAGGTGGCGCTGTCCGAGGAGTTGCAGATCTCGCGCACGCCGGTGCGTGAGGCGATGTCGCGGCTGGCCGAGGAAGGGCTGCTGGAGCGCGCGCCCGGCGGCGGGTTTCAGGTCCGTGCCTTCAGTCTGCGCGATGTGACCGATGCCATCGAATTGCGCGGGGTGCTGGAGGGCACCGCGGCGCGCATGGCGGCCGAGCAGGGGGTGGACCCGGTGCAGATGGCCGGGGTCTGGGCCATTCTTGACCGGCTGGACCGCTGTTTTGCCGGCGATCGCGTCGATTTTGACGCCTATAGCGAGTTGAACGCCCAGTTCCATTGCGCCTTGGCCGAATTGTGCCAGAGCGCGGTGATCCTGCGCGAGTTGGAGCGGGTGAAATCGCTGCCCTTTGCCTCGCCCTCGGCCTTTGTGCTGGGGCAGGCGGATGCGGCGGGTTCGCATCGGTCGCTGGTGATGGCGCAGGCGCAGCACCGGGCGCTGGCGCAGGCGATTGCCCGGCGCGAGGGCGCGCGGGCCGAGGCGATTGCCCGTGAGCATGCCCGCATCGCCCGTGGCAATCTGGAGGAAACCTTTGTCGAGGGCGCGCAGCCCGGCGGCAGCATGCCGGGATTGGCGCTGATTACCCGCTAACATGCATACAGGATGTGGGGGAAAATGCGCCATTCCGGCGATTTTTCTTGCATTCGGCCGTTTCCCTTCGCATGTTGTATACATTCGTGACTTTGGAGGAGAATCGAAATGGCGGCAACCAGCCTGGAAGCCCTGATCGCTGAACGGGGCGGTAACCCTGTGAAGATGCTGCGTGACTCGAAGATCGGCATGTATGTCTATCCCGTGGTCGCGCCGGAATTCTCGAACTGGCGCGTCGAGCAGGAGGCCTGGCGCAACAGCGCGGTGCTGTTCGACCAGACGCACCACATGGACGAGGTGATCGTCGAAGGCCCGCAGGCGACCGAGTTTCTCGCCCATCACGGCATCAACGCCTTTTCGAATTTCGAACTGAACCGCGCCAAGCATTATGTTCCGGTCACGCCGAACGGCCATGTGATCGGCGACCACATCATCTTCCGCGAGCGGGCCGACAAATACGTTCTGGTGGGCCGCGCGCCGACCTCGAACTGGCTGATGTTCGCCGCCGCCTGGGGCAAGTGGAACGTGCGGCTGCGCTATGACCCGCGCTCGCCCAGCCGCCCCGAGGGCGAGCGCGTGATGCGCGAGCATTACCGCTTCCAGATCCAGGGCCCGGACGCACCGCGCATCTTTGAAAAGATGAACGGCGGGCCGATCCCGGACATCAAGTTCTTCCACGTCGACTGGATCAATGTCGGCTCGAAAAAGGTGCAGGCGCTGCGCCACGGCATGTCGGGCGCGCCGGGGCTGGAGATCTGGGGTCCCTACAAGGACAAGGATTACATCCACTCGACCATCCTGCAGGCCGCTCGTGACGCCGGGGTCAACCTTGTGCAGTGCGGCAGCCGCGCCTATTCGACCAACACGCTGGAATCCGGCTGGATTCCCTCGCCGCTGCCCGGCATCTATACCGGCGACGGCATGCTCAAGGACTACCGCGAGTGGCTGGGCACCGACATGTACGAGGCCGCCGGGTCGATCGGCGGGTCCTTCGTGTCGGACAACATCGAGGACTATTACACCAACCCGTTCGAGCTGGGGTATGACTTCTACATCGGCTGGAAGAAGGCCGATTTCGTCGGCAAGGCCGCGCTGGAGAAGATCAAGGCCGAAGGCGCCAAGCGCAAGAAGGTCACCTTCGAGTGGAACCGCGACGATGTGCTGAAGGTGATCGCCTCGGCCTTTGAACCCGGTGTGCCCTACAAGTGGATCGACTTCCCGCAGCCCAACTATGCTTCGTCCAGCGCCGACCGCGTCGAGCGGGACGGCAAGATGGTCGGCATGAGCATGTTCAACGGCTATACTTGGAACGAGCGTTCGGTGCTCAGCCTCGGTGTGGTGTCGAACGATGTGCAGGTCGGCGACATCCTGACGCTGAAATGGGGCGAGCCGGAAACCACTGGCAAGACCTCGACCGAAAAGCACCGGCAGACCGACATCCGTGTCCGCGTCGCGCCGACGCCCTATTCGGCCGATGCGCGCACCAACTATGCCGACAGCTGGCGCACGCGCAGCTGAGGCCTGAACACCCCCCGGCGGCCCGATGGGTCGCCGGGGCGCTTGTCCCGGTGGCTATAGCATCGACTTATGGAGAGGGCCGCGAAATCTATACCTGCGCGCGGTCAAGTCGGTCATAGTGGCCCGGGATCTGTCACTGCCTGGGCGCTTGACGCCCACCAACCGGGAGGAACTGCCATGTTCAATTTCAAGACCCTTCGCGCCTTTGGCGCGGTTGCGGCCACCGCCGCGCTGCTGTCGACCACCGCCAATGCCCAGGAACTGCGGTTCGCGCATTTCGTCGCGCCGGGCCACACGCTGACCGCCTCGACCATCGAGCCGCTGCAGGCCGCGGTCGCCGCCTCGGGCCTGACGATCCGTGTCTATCCGGGTGGCGAACTGGGCGCCGGGCCGCTCGAGCAGTATGTCCGCGTGCTGCAGGGCGTCGCCGATATCGTCTGGGGCTTGCAGGGCTATAATTCGTCGCAGTTCCAGCGCACGATGATCTCGGAACTGCCGGGCGCGCTGAACCCCGGTCAGTCGGGCTATGACGCGCTGTGGAATGCCTATGACGCCGGCCTGCTGGCGAACGAATTCCCCGGCACCGTGCCGCTGGCGCTCTGGACCTCGGAACCCAACGTCATCATCATGCGCGGCCGCAACGTGCGCACCCCGGCCGATCTGGCAGGGCTGAAGATCCGCGTGTCGGGCTCGGCCGCTGCCGCGCTGGTCGAGGCCCTTGGCGCGACCCCGGTGCAGATGCCCGCGGGCGAGATCTATAACGCGCTGCAGACCGGCCTGATCGACGGCCTTATCACCGGCGCCTCGGCGATCGGCGACTTCCGCCTCGACGAAGTGGCCGACAGCTATACCTTCGGCGCGCCGCTCGGCCAGATCGACTTTTATGTCGTGATGAATCAGGGCGTGTACGAGGGGCTCTCGGCCGAACACCGCGCCGCGGTGGACAGCATCGCCGGGCGCACCCTGTCGGCCTCGGCCGAAGCTGGCTGGAACGCCCGCGCGACTCAGGTGACCGAGACGATCTCGGCGCTGGCCGACAATACGATCATCAACCTGACCGACGACGAAATCGCCGCCTTTGCCGCGATCACGCTGCCGGTGCGCGATCAGGTGATCGCCACCGTCGACGGCGGGGCCGAAGTTCTGGCGACGATGCAGGGCAATTGAGTGCTTCGCGCACTCGACACTTTCGCGGGCAGGGTCATCGCCCTGTCCGCGTTCCTCGGCACCCTCGGTCTGTTGACCGAGGTTGTCGTGATTCTGGCCGATGTGACGGGGCGCTTTTTCGGCGCCCCGATCCGCGGCGCGCAGGACATCACGCAGATGGCGATGGTCGTGCTGGTCTTTGGCGGCATGGCCCTGTGCGACCGGCAGGGCGGGCACATCGCCGTTGACCTGTTCGAGCGCCATTTCCCCGACTGGGCCAACCGTCTGGGCGACATCCTCTCGGCGCTGCTGGGCGCGGCGATCTTCCTCGGCATCGCCTGGACGATGTGGGAAAGCTCGTTCATCTCGCGCATGCTGCGGTCTGCCACCAACATCATCGGCCTGCCGAAGGTGTGGTTCCAATATTACGTCATCGTCTCGAGCCTCATCACCGCCTTTGGCATGGCGCTGCGCGCGCTGGTGCTGACGTTGGGCGGGGCCGTGCGCAAGGGATACGACGCATGAGCGATTTTGGCATCGGCACCGTCGGGATGCTGGTTCTTTTCGTGCTGCTGGCGCTGCGGGTGCCGGTGGCCTTTGCGATGTTCGGCGTCGGGTTTGCCGGGATCTGGGCGCTCAACGGGCTGAACGCGGCGAAAAGCCTGCTCGCCTCGGAAAGTTTCACCCTCGCCTCGATGCCCGAACTGGTCGTCGTGCCGCTGTTCATACTGATGGGCAACGTCGCCTCCGAAACCGGCATGAGTCGCAAGCTCTATGACGCCGCCTATGCCATCGTCGGCCGGGTGCGCGGCGGGCTGGCCAGCGCCACAGTGATCGGCTGCGGTGGCTTTGCCGCGCTCTCGGGCTCGTCCGTGGCTTCGGCGCTGACCATCGGCAAGGTCTCGCTGGGCGAGATGGAGCGCTTCAACTATGACCCCCGCCTCAGCACCGGCGCGGTGGCGGCGGGCGGCACGCTGGGCATCCTGATCCCGCCCTCGACCGGCTTTGTCATCTATGCGATCCTGACGCAGGAGAGCATCGGGCGGCTGTTCCTCGCCGGGGTGCTGCCGGGCCTCTTGCTGCTGGGCATGTTCATCGCCACCATCACGCTGCAATGCTGGATCAACCCGGCGCTGGGTCCGCGCGGCCCCGTCACCACCACCGCCGAGAAGCTGCGCGCCTTTGTCGGCGCGGTGCCGGTGGTCGGCGTGATCGTCATGACGGTCGGCGGCATCTATTCCGGCCTGTTTTCGCCGGTCGAGGCCTCGGCCGTCGGCGCCGGGCTTTTCATCATCATCGGCCTCATCAACCGCACGCTGACGCTGCGCGCCTTCTGGGCGGCGGCGAAATCCTCGGTCACCACCACCGCCACGGTGATGCTGATCCTGATCGCCGCGCACATGATCAACCCGTTCCTCGCCCTCAGCCACATTCCGCAGGCGCTGGGAGAGTTCCTGATCGGCCTCGACATGCCGCGCATGGTGATTCTGGCGCTGATCCTGGCGACCTACATGGTGCTGGGCTGCTTCCTCGAGGGGTTCGCCATGCTGGTCCTCACCATGCCGATCTTCTTTCCGATCATCCAGCAACTGGGCTTTGATCCGATCTGGTTCGGCGTGCTGGTCGTGCTGACGCTGGAAATGGGGCTGATCTCGCCGCCGGTCGGGGTCAATGTGTTCATCGTCAAATCCGTGGTGCCGCATGTGCCGCTGGGCACGATCTTTCGCGGCGTCATGCCGTTCTGGGGCGCGATGATCGTCACCCTGATCCTGCTGGTGGCCTTTCCGCAGATCGCGCTGATCCTGCCCGATACGATGATCGACTGAGATGGGCGTGCTGCTGATCCCCGGCCTGCTGTGTGACCGCTTCTGCTGGGAGCCGGTTCTGGCCGATCTGGCCGCCGAGGTCGCCGACCTTTCGACGCAGGATGACCTGACCTGGATGGCGCGCGACCTTCTGGCGCGCCATCCCGGGCCGCTGTCGGTCGCCGGGCATTCGATGGGCGCCCGCGTCGCGCTGGAAATGGCCCGGCTGGCGCCCGCCCGCATCCAGCGTCTGGCGCTGCTCGACACCGGCATCCACCCGCTGCGGCCCGGCGAGCGCGAAAAGCGCGACGAGATCACGCGCTTTGCGCACGAGGCCGGGATGGCGGCGCTTTGCGACCGCTGGCTGCCGCCGATGGTCTGGCAGGGCAACCAGACCAACACCGCCCTGATGGACGGCCTGCGCGCCATGGTGCTGCGCAAGGATGCCGCGCTGCATGAGCGCCAGATCAAGGCGCTGGTCAACCGGCCCGATGCCTCGACCTACCTGGCGCAGATCACCTGCCCGGCGCTGCTGATGGTCGGGCAGCATGACCAGTGGTCGCCCGTCGCCCAGCATCAGGACATGCTGGCGCTGCTGCCAGACGCGCGGCTGGAGATCATTGAAAACGCCGGACATTTCGCCCCGGTCGAGCAGCCCGATGCCGTGGCCGCCCTGCTGGTGCCCTTTCTGCGTGGTGCGGCGTGATGTTTTTCCTCATGGAATGCTGCCACCACGCCGGTGCCGCCGAGGCCCGCGACGCCCTGCGCCCGGCGCATCGCCAATGGGTCGCCTCGGGCGGGCAGGGGCTGGCCTCGGTGCTGATCGGCTCGGCGCTCTGGTCCGATGACGGCGCGGCGCTGGGGCATTGGGGCATCCTCGAGGCCCCCACCGCCGACGCCGCCCGCGCCTTTGCCGAGGGCGACCCCTTTGCCACCGGCGGCGTCGTCGCCGCGCTGACCCTGACCCGCCTGGCCGATACCTTCATGGCCGACCGCATTTCCCCCCGCATGACGGCGGGCTCGGGCACCGCATGACTCGAGAGCACCCAACTTTCGCCGACGAAACGCAGATGCAGCGTCGGTCAGGCGAAGTTCGCGGTGATCTTCAGCACTTCATAGGGCTGGTGGCCCGGGTTGTTGCGGATGGCCAGGGTCAGCAACCTCCCACCGGTGATCCCTGTCGAGGTGATGCCAATATTTGACTCCACGGCGTAGGGGACGTGGAAGGACGCGGGCAAGGTCATAGGGCCGGAGGCCCCTGAAATGCGCTGCATCGAGACTTGGGGCGTGCGGTTGGGCATGTTCATGACCTTGATACGGATGGTTTGGGCGCTCGTATTGCGGGCGTGGACGAAAATGATCGCCTTGTTCCTGATCGCAACCTCATCGGTGTCGAACCCACAATACGCACGGACCTTGACGAGGTTGCCGGTGTCGCCTGCCAACCAACCGCCCGTCACGGTTGCAGTGCGCATGCCTTTGACCTCGGTCAGCCATTTGAAAAGTTCCCCGGAAATATGCCGCACCGGAACATTGTCGAAACTCGACAATCCCGATTCCGCGCCCTGTACGACCGGCCAGAAACAGGCCGCCTCGGCGCCATTGTCGATCAGCGCTTGAAACAGCGACGTCAGCCGCCAAGAACGCTCCATCCCGAGGCGATAGGTATCAGTCGACAGGCTATAAGAAGAGCTTTCCTCCGCCTGTTGCAGGTTCCATTCCGAGACGAAAATGGGAATCGGTCCCCAGACTTCCCGGACATGGGCAAGCCGGGCGCCATGAGCGCTATGCCCGTATTCAGTCGTGCTATAGGTGTGAAGAGACAGGTAATCCGGCGCAAGCGTGTTGTAGTAATTCGCCCTCAGATTGAAAGCAGTGCGCAACTCCGTTACCTGGTTGCGAAAATTGGAATTGGCCTGGCCGACATCGGCCCACAGCGATCCGCCCTGAATCGATACCTTGGCTGTCGGGCGGGTGATGCGAACGACGCGGACGGCGGTTTCTGCGATTCGACCGTATTCGGCGGCGGTCATGACGTGTTCACCACTTGGCGCTTCGCCGCCCTGGTATTCGTTGCCGATCTCCCAAGCGAATATCTTCGCGTTGCTCATGCCTCCGTTCGCAATTCGGCCGTAGACATGGTTGACCATGTTCTGCACCATGCCATTCAGTGCGCCATATTTCACCCGATCGGTGCGACTGGTCGGGCGCGGCCACAGGAAGCGGTGCGTCGGCAGGACGATGGCGCCTTTGACATGCGTATGAGCATGAAGATACCCAAGAAAATCTTCTAGTGTGGTCTTGAGAAAACGGAACTCCAGCCGGGCTGGGCGCGCCGGGGTGGTCGCCGTCGCCGGGACGGCATTGGCCCAAATGCCGCGGAACGAACCAGGGGCCGGGCGAGGTGTTGTGGGGGCAAGCGGCTGGTAATCGCCGTTCGCATTGACGAATTTATCGCGAATCTCTTGCGTCCAGGGGAAATCGCCAAAATCCACACCGGTATAGGGAAGCCAATTGCCCTTGGGCCCCGACGTGCAAGTGTCACATATCTCTCGGTTTCCTTCGGTGAGCGAACCCCCAGGCCAGCGGAGAATGCCGGTAATTCCGGCCAGGTCTTGAAGATGGCCAACGTCGATTCCGTTGTCGCCTTCGCCTGGGTCAAGGACCTGGGACGGCGCGAGAACGTTGCCTCCGAACATCTCGGGCTTTACAGCAACACCTTGGGCATAGCGAGTAACGACGAATTCACGAGGGTTGGTTTGGCCGTCGGCCGTGTCTGTTGCGCAAAGTACGGCGACGGCAGCGGTCGAGGCAAGGAAGTCACGACGATTCATGGGATACCTTCGGCGACGAATTACAACCCTGAGTATTTTTGGTGGTGGGACCATAGTCAAACGAAATTTCTTCACACCCCGTTTTGGCACTATTGCTGTTTCGGGAAAGGATTTAGTTTTTTGTCAAAAGCCCGGCGCCCGCTGGAACCGGCCGACCGCATTTCCCCCCGCATGACGGCGGGGGGCTGACCTATCGGAGGACCCACCATGGCCCTGTTCAACCTGCGCCCCGGCAAGACCGGCGGCAAATCCGAACCGCTCGCCGCGCTGCTGTCCGGCGCCTCGATCGAGGTGATGCCGCGCACGGCCGCCAAGATCGACAGCTTCGCCGCCCTCCTGCCCGCCGGAACCCGGGTCTATGTCGCGCATATCGACGGCACACCGATTGACGAGATGGTGGCGACGGTGCGGCGGCTGGCGGCTGAGGGCTTTGCCGTCATGCCGCATGTGCCCGCCCGCATCATCCCCAACCGCGCCACCCTGCAAGACTGGCTGACCCGCTACCGCGAGGCCGGGGCCGAACAGGCGCTGGTGCTGGCCGGCGGCGTGCCGGGTGTGGCGGGGGAGTTCGCCTCGAGCATCGACCTGCTCAAGACCGGGCTTTTCGATGAGCTGGGCTTCAAGCGACTGCATGTCGCCGGCCACCCCGAGGGCAACAAGGACATCGACCCCAAGGGCGGCAGCGCCGAGGTGGACGCGGCCCTGCTGTGGAAGCAGGGTTTCTCGAAAAACACCGACGCGCAGATGGCGATTGCCACGCAATTCGCCTTTGAAAGCGCCCCGGTGATCGCCTGGGCCGAACGGCTGGCGGGGCTGGGCATCACGCTGCCGATCCATCTGGGCGTCGCCGGGCCGACCAAGCTGCAAACCCTGATCAAATTCGCCATCGCCTGCGGCGTCGGCCCATCGCTGAGCGTGCTGCAAAAGCGGGCGATGGACCTGACGAAACTGCTGGTGCCCTTTGCGCCGACCGACCTGCTGACCGAAATCGCGGCCTACAAGGCGGTGAACCCGGACTCGCTGCTGCAGTGCATCCATCTGTTCCCGCTGGGCGGCATCACCGCCAGCGCCGAGTGGCTGGGCGAGCATCGCTGAGGCAGGCTTGGGGGGCGGCTGCCCCCCGTCGCCATTGTCTCTCGGACCAATGGCGCGACAATGACGACCCCCTGCCCAAAGGGGGGCACGCCCCCCTTTTGAAACCCCGTGGATAGTTTCAGCGCAAAGAGGACAGGCGGTCGAGCCAGCCCAGCGAGGCCTCGGTCGGGCCGCCGGGGCGGTATTCGGCGCCGATCGGCTGGGGCCACGCCAGCGCGGGCAGCAGCGCGGCATAGTCGATCGCGCCATGGTCGGGCGGGCCACGGTCGGGCACGGCGGCGATCTGCAGATGGCCAAGACGCGCGCGGTGGCGGGCAAAGGTGGCTGCCGGGTCCAGACCAAGACGGCCGATGTGGTAGAAATCCAGCATCAGACGGACATGCGGCCGGTCCAGCGCGTCCAGCAGGGCGGCGGCCTGATCGGGGTGGTTCAGGTGATAGCCCGGCACGTCAAACGGGTTGATCGGCTCGATCAGCAGGCTCAGGCCCAACGCGTGCGCCTGATCGGCGGCCCAGCCGAGGTGATCGTGAAAACACGCCGCCTCGCCGCCGATCCCCGCCATCACATGCACCGCCGCCGTGCCGCTGGCCTCGGCATAGCGCAGCGCCTGCAGCGTGGCCGCGCGGGCCTCGGGCTGGCGGTCGGGCAGGGCGGCGAGGCCAAAGTCGCCCGCGCCGCCGCGACCGGTGTTGAGCGCCAGCATCGGCAGACCCGTCGCGCGCAGGGCGGCGGCGGTGTCCTCGGGCGGGGTGGCATAGGGCCAGTGGCATTCGACCGCGGCAAAGCCCGCCGCCTTGGCGGCATGGATCGCCTGCACCAGTGGCAAGTCAGTCCAGAGGAATCCCAGATTTGCCGAGAACGTCATAGCGTCACCAAAGAGTTACCCCGAACCCGCGCCGCCCGCGTCAGTCCTGAGGCCTGCGCCGGGGGCTGGCCTTCACCCCAGCACCCGCGCCATGTGGCGCAGCGCCAGCAGATAGCCATGCACGCCAAACCCCGCCATCACCGCATCGGCCCGGTGGCTGACATAGGAATGGTGGCGAAAGGCCTCGCGCTTGTGCACCTGAGAGATATGCACCTCGATCACCGGCCCCTCGAAGGTGTTCAGCGCGTCCAGCACTGCCACCGAGGTATGGGTCAGCGCGGCGGGGTTGATGATGATCCCGGCGGCGCTGCCGCGCGCCTCGTGGATCCAGTCGACGATCTGGCCCTCCCAGTTCGACTGGCGCAGGTCGGTGGCCAGACCCAGCTCGCCCCCCAGCGCCGCACAGTCGCGCGCCACGTCGTCGAGGGTCTCGTGCCCATAGATCGCCGGTTCGCGGCGGCCGAGCAGGTTCAGGTTGGGGCCGTTCAGGATGAAGATCTTGCGCATGGGGCGGTTCCTTGGTTCGGCGCATCCTAGCCTGCGCCGCGCGCCCGCGCAAACGTGTGTTGGCAGGGCGCGTGGCGGCGCTAGTATGGCGCCATGCGCAGCGCCGCCACCTTTACCGCCCTCAACCGCTTTGGCCTTGGCGCCGGGCCGGGCGATGATGCGCGCGTGGGCAGCGATCCGCAGGGCTGGCTGGCGGCGCAGGTCGGCGCCTCGCCGCTGCCCGACCTGCTGGCGCCGTTTCGCAGCGCCGATACCATCCTGACCGGCATCAACGCGGCCCGCAACAGCGGCGGCGGCGAGGCCCGCGCGCTGGCGACTCAGGCCGCGATGCAGGACGACTACCGCCCCGAACTGCTGGCCCGCGCCGCGCAATTCGTCACCGCCGAGGCCGCGCTGACCGAGCGGCTGGTGCTCTTCTGGTCCAATCATTTCACCGTTTCGACAGCCCGGCGCCAGATCGCCGCCGCCATCCCGGCTTATGAGCGCGAGGCCATCCGGCCGCTGGTCTATGGCCGCTTTGCCGACATGCTGCGCGCGGTGGTGCGCCATCCGGTGATGCTGACCTATCTGGACAACCCGTTTTCCCTCGGGCCCGACTCGGCCGAAGGCCGGCGGCGTCAGTCTCGCGGCGCGGGGGCCGTCACCCTGAACGAGAACCTCGCGCGTGAGGTGCTGGAACTGCACACGCTGGGCGTCGACGGCGGTTATGCGCAGGATGATGTCATCCAGTTCGCGCTGGCCCTGACCGGATGGAGCCACGGCGGCCTTCGCCGCGGCGATGCCGACGAGGGGCACGCCCGCTTTCTCTTTGTCGCCTCGCAGCATCAGCCGGGGCCAAAACGCGTGCTGGGTCGCCTCTATCCCGAATCGGGCGAGGGCGAGGCGCTGGCGATCCTGAACGATCTGGCGCGCCACCCCTCGACCGCGCAGCACCTCGCCACCAAACTGGTGCGCCATTTCGTCGCCGACGCCCCGCCGCCCGAGGCCGTGGCGCAGATCGCCCGGGTGTTTCAGGACACCGACGGCGATCTGGCCGAGGTCACCCGCGCGCTGATCGCCCTGCCGCAGGCCTGGGCCGATCCGCTGGCCAAGGTGAAATCGCACCACGAGTTCCTGATCGCCGTGCACCGCGCGGGCGGGCAGGGCGCGCCCGGCCCGCGGCACTATATCGCCCCGCTGCGGCTCTTGGCGGCCGAGCCCTTTTCGGCCCCCTCGCCGCAGGGCTGGGGCGATACGGCGGCGCATTGGCTGGGGCCGGAATCGCTGATGATCCGCGTTGAATGGGCGCGCCAGTTCGCCGGGCGGCTGGGCACGCAGGCCGCGCGGACCCTGATGGAGGACAGCATCGGCGCCGTCGCCCGCGACGTCACCCGCACCTGGGTCTACCGCGCACCCTCGCCCGAGGCCGGGCGGGCGATGGTCTTTGCCAGCCCCGAGTTTCAAAGGAGATGAGGATGCAGCGCCGCACCGTGCTGGCGGGGTCTTGCGCCGGGCTGCTCGCCACGCTGACCACGACCCGTCTGGCCTTTGCCCAGGCGCCAACGCAAAACCGCTTTGTCTTTGTCTTCCTGCGCGGCGCGCTCGACGGGCTGCACGCGCTGGTGCCCTATGCCGATGCCGATTTCCGCCGCTTGCGGCCCCGTCTGGCGCAGGGGCAGGACAGCGTGCTGGACCTCGACGGCTATTTCGGCCTCGACGCCGCGCTGGCGCCGCTGCTGCCGTGGTTTCAGGCGGGCGAGCTGACGCTGCTGCCGGCGGTGGCCACCCGCTACCGCGAGCGCTCGCATTTCGACGGGCAGGCGCTGCTGGAAAACGGCACGGCCAGCCCCTCGGGCGCGCGCGACGGCTGGCTGAACCGGGCGATTCTGGCGCTGAACGACGGCGACCGGCGGCTGGGGCTGGCCCTCGGCCCCTCGGTGCCGCTGATCTTGCAGGGCGCGGCCCCGGTGCAAAGCTGGTCGAACGAGCAACTCCCCGATCTGGACGAGGGGTTCCTGTCCCGTCTGGGCATCGTCTATCGCGGCGACCCGGCCTTTGACGCGGCCTTTCGTGCCGCGCAGGGCACCCCACAGCCCGACCTCAGCGGCATGGCCGAGGGCACCGACAATTTCACCTTCGCGGCGCGGGCGGCGGGCGATATCCTCGCCCATGACGCCGGGCCGCGCATCGCGGTGATGCAGATCGACGGCTGGGACACCCATGTCAACCAGACCGGCCGCCTGACCAACCAGTTCGCCCGGCTGTCCGAAGGGCTGCTGATGCTGCGCCAGTCCCTCGGCGCGGCCTGGGGGCAAAGCGTGGTGCTGGTGGCCTCGGAATTCGGCCGCACCGTGGCCGAGAACGGCGCAGGCGGCACCGACCACGGCACCGGCGGTCTGGCGATGCTGGCCGGCGGCGCGGTGCGCGGCGGGCGGATCGTCGGCGACTGGCCCGGCCTCAGCGACCGCGCGCTGCACGAGGGCCGCGACCTCGCCGCGCCCAACGCCATCGAGGCGCTGTTCAAGGCGGTGCTGATCGGCCACATGGGCCTCAGCCCGGCGCTGGCGCACAGCGTGGTCTTCCCCGGCAGCGCAGGCATCGCGCCGCTCGAAGGGCTGCTCAGGGCCTGACCTTTGCCCCCGGCGCGATGGTCGGCCGGGCGGCGTTCAGCGCCTCGATGGCAAAGCCCGCCGCCGCCTTGTAACCCGCCATGAAGGCCGCGCGTTCCTCGGGCGGGATCACCGCGTCGATGTCGTCGAACTCGCCGCCGCAGCGGTCATTGACCAGATTGAGCAGGCCAAACGGCCCGGCGCCCCGGTTCCTCAGGATCAAGGCCGAGACCGGGCCGCACAGCCGCGCGTCATAGGCCGCCAGCGCCTGCGCATTGGCGCCGTGTTCGACCATGCAGGCGCCCAGCACGCGCGCGTCGATCACCGCCTGCGAGGCGCCATTCGAGCCGGTCGGATACATCGCATGCGCCGCGTCGCCCAGCAGCGCGACCGGGCCATCGACCCATGTCGACACCGGGTCCCGGTCGATCATCGGGTTTTCATAGGCCACCTCGCCGCCCTGCAACAGCGCCGGAACATCCAGCCAATCCCAGCGCCAACCCTCGAAATTCTGCACGAAATCCGCGATGTCCACTTGCCGGAACCAGCCGGTGTTCTCGCGCCCCTCGGGGCTGTCATAGGTGACTTCGGCGATCCAGTTGATATCGGCCATGCCGTCGGCATCGGGGTGGCTGATCGGATAGATCACCATGCGGTGCCGATGCGTGCCCAGCCCGACAAAGGACGAGCCGCTGCGGATCGGCCTCGCCCGCGTCACCCCGCGCCACATCACCGCGCCGCCCCAGTGGATCGGCGGCTGGTCGGGGTGCATCTGCGCGCGCACCGCCGAATGGATGCCATCGGCGCCAATCAGCAGGCTACCTGCCTCCTCGCGGCCATCCTCGAACAGGGCGACCACACCGGCGCCGTCGCGCCGATACCCGGTCACCCGCCGCCCGGTCTGCACCGCGTCAGGCCCCAGACGCTCGACCGCCAGCCGGTGCAGCAGCATGTGGAACTGGCCCCGGTGCACCGCGTATTGCGGCCAGTTGTAACCCGCCTCCAGCCCGCGGGTTTCGGAATAGATGTCATTGCCGTTCAGCCCGACCAGCGCCCATTCCAGCGCCGGCAGCCCGACAGCGTCGAGCATCGCGGCATCAATCCCCAGATCGCCCAACTCGCGCACCGCGTTGGGCTGCAGGTTGATGCCCACACCCAGCGGCTTCAGGCTGCGCACCGATTCGAACACCACACAGGGCACGCCGATCTGGTGCAGCGTCAACGCGGTGACAAGGCCGCCGATGCCGCCCCCGGCAATCAGGACTCGGGTCTGGGTCATGGCGGCGGCTCTCCGGTCTGGTGGTCAGCGGCCTTCTGGCAAAGAAATCCGCGCGGGGCAAGGTGGGGTTGACCCCCGGCCTAGCGGATCACCGCCAGCGGCACCGCCAGCGGGCCATATTCCGGCCAGCGGGTCATCTCCAGCGGCCCGGTCAGCTCCAGCCGCCGCGACTTGGCGACGATCTGCGCCAGCACCTCGACCAGCAGCACCCGCGCCAGCGGCGCACCGGGGCACATGTGCGGGCCGCGACCAAAGGTCAAGAGATCGGTCTCGCCCCGGTCGAGGCGATAGAGGTCCGGCTCGGCAAACACCGCGCCATCCCGGTTGCCCGAGGTGAACACCACCGCCAGCGCATCCCCCGCCTTGACCGTCTTGCCGCCCAGGTCCACATCCTGCCGCGCCGTGCGGGCAAAGCCGCGATAAGGCGTGTAAAGCCGCAACAACTCCTCCAGCGCCACCGGCACCAGATCGGGGTTTTCCGTCAACTCGGCGTGGTGCTCCGGGTGGCGCGCCAGATGCACCGCCATCGAGCCGATGAAGGTGGTCGGCGCAATGATGCCGACCAGCAGGAACTGCCGGAGCGCGCCAAGGATCTTGTCATCGGGCAGCGCCTGCCCATCCACCCGCACCGCCAGCAGGTTGGACACCGGATCAAGATCAGGGTCTTGCGGGTGGATCTTGCGGTCCTCGATCAGCCGGGCGGCAATGTTATACAGGGCATCCGACCGCTCGCGCAGGGTCTCGAAATCCTGCCGTTGCAGCGCCATGTTGAACTCGGCGCCGACCAGCCGGATTTCCTCGGCATCCTTGGGCGACAGGCGAAAGAACTCGGCCAGCAGGGCGATCGGCAGGGTGAACGAGAACCCGGCGCAGATATCGCCGCCGCGCGCCAGATACGGCTCTAGATGCTCGGCCACCATCGCCGCCACCTTTGGCCTCCACTCCTCGATCCGCCGGGGCGACAGGAACCGCAGGATCGCGTTGCGATAGGGGATGTTGCCGGGCGGGTCCAGATGCAGCGGCGGGCGGCGCTGGGTCGTCGCCACCGGCGGCACGACATTCTGCACCGTGGTGGTAAAGGTCTGCCAGTCGGTCAGCACGCGGGCGATGTCCTCGTGCCGGGTGACAGCCCAAAAGCCGCCCATCTCGTCCGCCCAGGCCACCGGGCAACGGCCGCGCAACTCGGCGAACAGGGCGTGCGGGCTGTCGAAATCTTCGACCTCGGGCACCACGAAATCAACAGGATGGGTCATGCGAACCTCAGGTCCAGATGGGTGACGCCGTATTCCGTCCACTTGGCCCACAGGGTCTTGTCGCCACGGGCAAAGGGCGGCAGGGCGGCCAGCACGTCCAGCGTGATGCGGGCCTGCACCTTGGCCACCGACTGACCCAGACAGACATGCGGGCCGATGCCAAAGGCGAGGTGGCGGTTGGGGCTGCGGTCCTCGATGAACGCCATCGGATCAGGGAACACCCCGGCGTCGCGGTTGGCACTGAGGAAGTTCAGCGCCACCGGGCAACCCTGCGGAATGGCCACGCCGCGCATCTCCACCGCGCGCGTCGCCACCCGCACCAGCGCCTGATTGGGCGAATAGCAGCGCAGCATCTCCTCGATCAGCGCGCGGCGGTCCACCGTTCCGGCGCGCAGCCGGGCCTGCAGGTCAGGGTCGCCCGCCAGATGCCACGCCATCGAGCACAGGAAGTTGCGCGGCACCACATGCCCGCCGATCAGCATCAGCCGCACCATGCCGGCGAGTTCCTCAAAGGTATAAGGCCCGCCCTCGGGCGCAAACCCCATCAACCCGCTGACGATATCCGTCTCCGGGTCGCGCGGCGCGGCCTGCCGATCCTGCACCAGCGCCACGGCAAAGCCGTCGATCTGCTGGCTGATCGCCCCGGCGGCGGGCAGGTTGCCCGATTGCACGGCGCTGACATATTCATGGCCCAGCCGGCCCAGTTCCTCGGCCTCGGCCAGATCCATGCCGGCAAGGATGCACAGCCCGCCCACCGTGAAGGGCGCGGCAAAGCCGGTGCCGAATTCCGGCGCCTCTGCCGCCACCAGCGCCTGCGCCAGCCCCTCGGCCAGCGCCCGCATCGGCGCCTCGATCGCCCGGATGCGGTTTTCCTTGAAGAACCGGTTCAACCCCTTGCGATAGCGCTCGCTTTCCGGCGGGTCCTTTTGCAAGGGCAGGCGCGGCAGCCCCTTGCGCGGGCTGGCCGGGATCACCGTCTGCACCGTGGCGGTGAAGGTCTGCCAATCCTTGGACGCCGTCACCACGTCGTCATAGGTCGTCAGCGTATAGAACCCGCCCCAGTTTTGCGAGCCCGCCACCGGACACCCCGCGCGCAGCCGCGCCAGTTCGCCCTGCGGATCGGCCAGCGCGGCCGGTCCATGCGGGTCCCAATCATGGGGGATCATCCCCCGAAGACCATGTTCGGCAGCCATAGCGAAACCTCGGGGACATAGGTGATGAGGATCAGGAACACGACCATCGCCGCGATGAAGGGCAGCACGCCGCGGATCGCCTCGGACAAGGGCGCCTTGGCGATCGAGGACAGCACGAACAGGTTCAACCCGATCGGCGGGGTCAGAAAGGCGATTTCCATGTTGACGATCAGGATGATGCCGAAATGGATCGGATCAATCCCCAGCGCGGGCAGCAGCGGCAGCACGATCGGCGTGACGATCAGCAGCACCGCCACGGCATCCAGAAACATCCCCATCACCAGCATGATGAGGTTGAGCGCCAGCAGGAACTGCCACGGCGACAGGCCGACGCCGGTCGCCCATTCCACCAGATCGGTCGGCACGCCGGACCCGGTGATCCAATGCGCGAACAAGAGCGCGAACATCACGATGAAGGTGACGGCACTGGCCGCCTTCATCGCCTCGGCGGTCATGCCAAAGACGTCCTTCCAGCCGACCTCGCGGTAAACCAGCACCGCGATCAGCACCGAGGACACCGCCGCCACCCCGGCGGATTCGGTGACCGTGGCATAGCCGGTATAGATGCCGACAAAGACACTGACCGGAATGAGCAGCGCAGGCAGGGCGCGCAGGTTGCGCCGGGCGAACTCGGCCCCCGACACCCGCTCGCCGCTGGCATAGTTGTTCTTGCGCGACAGGATCATCACCACACCGGCCAGAATCGCCGCCTGTATCAGCCCCGGCACCACACCCGCCAGAAACAGCCGTGGCACCGATTGTTCGGCAATCAGGCCATACAGGATCATGCTCAGGCTGGGCGGGATCAATATGCCCAGCGTGCCCGAGGCCCCGACCGTGCCCAGCGCAAAGGGCCGCCCATAGCCGCGCGCCACCATCGCCGGGATCAGAAAGGTGCCCATCGCCATCGCCGTGACCACCGAACTGCCGGAAATCGCCGCGAACAACGTGGTGGCCAGCACGCAGACCAGCCCCAGCCCGCCGCGAAAATGGCCCACCCAGGCCTCGGCGGCGTCGATGATGATGCGCGCGATGCCGCCGCGCTGCATGAAGGTCGCGGCCATGACAAAGAACGGCACGGCGAGGAACGTGGTCGAGTTGATGCCGGAAATCGAGGTCATCGCCGCATCCATCAGCGGCCGCCCCTCCAGCGCCAGCATGACCATCGCCGCCACGCCCAGCGCCACAAAGATCGGCGCGCCCAGCGCCATCAGCACCATCATGCCGATCAGGCCCAGAATCGCGTCCATCAATGGCCCTTTCCGCTGGCGGTGATGCCACGCCCGGCCAGTGCCAGCATCAGCATCTTGGCCACCATCAGCGCCATGCCGACCGGCAGCGCCAGAAACAGCGCCCAGGATTGCGGCGTGCGCAGGCTGCTGCCGGACCGGTCGTCGAGCATCGCGGAAAACTCATAGGCTTGCCAGCCATAGACCGCCATCGTCGCGCAAAACCCCAGCGTCAGCGCGCCGACCGCCAGCCCCAACGCCCGCCGCGCCCGCGACGACAGTCCGCCCAGCAGGATCTCGGTGTTGATGTGGCGGCCCTCGGCGGCCAGCACCGACCCGGCCAGCGCCGTCGCCCAGACGATGAAATACAAGGCCACCTCGTCGGCCCAGTCGATCGACTGGCGCGGGCTGACATGGCGCAGCACCGCGCTGCCCAGAAAGGTGCCCAGCGCACACAGCACCAGCACGCCGATCAGCGCGGTTTCGACCCGCGACCAGATCGCGAGGATACGCTCGTGCATGGAGGCCTCCGGTGCTTGGGGGCAGGGGGCCTGACACGCAGGCCCCCCGTCGGTTCACTGCGCCGCCAGCGCCGCCTGCACGCGGGCGACATACTCGGCATTCATCCCTGAGGCGGCGACGATCTCGGCCTGCAGGCCCAGCATCTGCTCGCGCATCGCCGCCACGGCCTCGGGCGCCGGGTCGGCATAGACCACGCCATTGGCCTCGTTGGTGGCACGCGCCCCGGCCAGTTCCTCGGCCGAATAGTCGCGCGCCCAGCCGACCACCTCGCCCCAGGCGCCGACCACGGCCTCGCGCTGCGCCTCGGTCATCGCCGCCAGCGACGCGGCGGAAATCAGCGGGATATAGACCCCCCAACCCGCGTTGTCGTTAAAGGCGTGGCGGATGCCCGCCTCCCACAGCCGCCCGCCGGAAATCGTCAGATCGGTGACCGAGCCGAGGCCTGCGATCTGCCCCTGCGTCAGTTGCAGCACGATCTCGGTGCGCGGGGTGGCAACGCCGTTGATCCCCATCGCGCCCATGATCTGCACCACCACCGGGCTGGGCGGCGTGGCCAGCGTGCGGCCCTGCAGATCGGCATAGCTGGCGGCAGGCTCGGTGGTGAACGCCGTCTGGTTCGGCGCAAACTCGAAATGCCCGCCATCGGGAATGACGATGCCGCGGGTTTCCACCATATCCCATAGCTCGGCGCCCAGAGGCCCGTCCAG
This sequence comes from uncultured Paracoccaceae bacterium, assembly GCA_937907485.1. Lineage (GTDB taxonomy): Bacteria > Pseudomonadota > Alphaproteobacteria > Rhodobacterales > Rhodobacteraceae > Pararhodobacter. The sequence goes on from CALESR010000394.1 coordinate 31,901, forward strand.
AATCGCCCGGATGTCATCGCGCGAGGCGCCAAAGAACATCGGCAGCGTGATGACCGACAGGTTCGGCTCCAACCGGCTGAGGGTGGGCGAGGCTTGAATCGACAGGTCCAGCGCCCCCGAGGCCAGCGCGCGCACTGCATCGGCGCTGTTGTAAAGCTGACCGGCCGGGAACACCTCGACCGTGATGTCGCCGCCCGAGGCCTCGGCAATCGCCGCCGCCCAGCGTTCGGCGGCCTGATTGCGCACATGGCCCGGCGGGGTTTCCACCGACAGCCGCAGTTCCAAAGCCCCGGCGCCCGAGGCCACCATCAGCGCCGTCGCCAGCGCCATGCCATAGGTCTTCATCATCGCGTCTCCTCCTCCCAAAGGGTTGCGTGAATGGCCGAGCCCAGAACGGGCGCGGCGCGGTCGGTTCCGGGGCCGCCCTGGGCAAGGCGGAACCCGGCATTCAGGATACGCTGGCCATTGGGCAGCGTCAGAAACAGATCGCGCGCCGCCAGATGCGGCATCGCCAGCGCCTGCGACGGGCTTTGCACCCGCGCGGCGGGCACGCCGACGGCGCGAAAGGCGGCCTCCCACGCGGCGGCAGGGCGGGTGGCCAGCACCGGCGCCATCAGCGCGGCCAGGGCATCGGCATTGCGCGCCCGCGCCGACCGGCTGGCAAAGCGCGGATCGGCCAGCAGCCCCGACAGGCCCAGCACCGCCAGCGTTTTCGCCACCTTGTCATCCTCGACCGCGCCCAGGGTGATTGCATCACCCAGACAGGCGAACGTGTCCGAGGTCGGCGCCCGGCTGAACCCGCGAGAGCCCGTGCGCACCGGCTCCTCGCCCGTCGCCAGCAGCGGGTTGACCACCGACAGCATCATCACCAAGGCCGCATCCAGCATGGCGACGTCGATCTCCTGGCCCTGCACCAGCCCACGTTCGCGCTGCAGCAGCGCCGTCTGGATGGCAAAGGCGGCCAGCAAGCCGGTAAAGGTATCGACCAGCGGAAACCCCACCCGCAGCGGCGGATCGTCCGGCAGGCCCGAGACCAGCATCATCCCCGACAGGCTCTGCACGATCTGGTCCATCGCGGCGACATCGGCCAAGGGGCCGGTCTGGCCAAAGCCGGAAATCCCGCACCAGATCAGCCGCGGATATTTCGCCCGCATCGCCGCCGCACCCAGCCCCAGCCGCGCCATCACGCCGGGGCGGAAGTTTTCTACCACCACATCGGCGCCCGCGATGATCGCCTCGGCCCGCTCGCGCCCCTGCGGCGTCTTCAGGTCCAGCGTGACCGAGTCCTTGCCCGCGTTGATCCCCTGAAACGCCGGGGCCATGCCGCGCTCGGCCGGCGTCTGGGTGTAATTGCGCAAGGGGTCGCCGCCGGGCGGCTCGATCTTGGTCACTTCGGCGCCGTTCAGGGCCAGAAAATGCGTCGCCAGCGGCCCTGCGACCACATGGCTGAAATCCGCAACCCTGATCCCCCTCAGCGCCTGCATGATCCTCCCCCTGATGGTTCATAGAATGAACCATTTGATGAGTCTGTCAACGACCTTTTGTCACCCGGTCGATCCCGGCCTGAACCACCGCCCGCGCCTGCGCCCCATCCCAGCCGCGCGGATCGACCATGTCGGCCTCGATCAGCACCGAGGCCACGCCCGCCGCCTCCAGCGCCCGCGCGATGAACCGCGTGCCATAGCCCGAAGGCCGGTCACTCGACGGCACGATGATGACCGCCAGATCAATGCGGGCGCGCAAGGCCTCCTTGACATGCCAGGCCCCGGCCCAGGGCGGCTGATGCAGATGCTCGTTCAGGTCGATCACCCGCGCGGCCAAGGCGCGCATCGGGTCGCCGTGGTCGGCGCGCAGATAGCCATCGGCGGCAAAGGGCAGATACATCGACCAGGCAAACACCGCGCCCTGATCCTCGAAGGCGGAATAAAAGCGGGTGTCGAACCACAGCCCGGCGCCGGTCCACATCATGCGCACCCGCTCGTCGGGCAGCACACAGGCCCCCTGCGCCACCAGCGCCGCCACCTCGTCACGGAACCGCCGCGCATGGGCCAGCGCCCAGTCGCTGCCCCGGTGCCATTGCGGGATCATCACATTGGGGATCATCTCGGCAATGCGCAGCGGGCAGCGCGGCGCCTCGGCGATGATCTGCGCGGCCTCGTCGAACAGCCGCTCCTGCGCGTCGATGCGCGCCATCAGCGCGGCCAGCGCGCCCTCGGGCGTGACCCGCCCGGCGACCGCTTCGGCCAGCGCGGTCAACTCGCTGATCTGGCGCACCATCAGGTCCAGCCGGTCGCTGCCGACCTCGGCCTCCCAATCCTCGCGCAGCGGCGTCCACCAGTCGGGCGAGGGGGCCGGGTGACCCGGCGCCGACAGCAGCCGCAAGGGCGCCCCGGTCAGCCGCGCCCATTCGGCAAAGATCAGCGGGTGGTCATCGGCACTGGCCCGCGCCACCAGCAGACCGGGCGGCGGCAGCCCGCCCCAGGGCTGCGCCTCGGGCCGCCCGTCCATCGCCGCGAACAGCGGCAAGGCGCTGTATTTCGCCAGTTTCCGGTGAAATCCGGCCGCCTCGGACGCCTCCAGATGCAGCGCCGACAGCTTTTTCGCCGCGATGACCGAGGACCACCATTGATTGACCACCACCGGCATGCCCAGCGCGTGAAACACCTCCAACGGCGTGTCGGCATTGGCAAAGGCATAGGCCTCGCCACCCGCCAGCCGCGCGCGCAGACCCTGCGCCCAGTCGCGCTGATACGCTGCGGCCTCCTCGGTGCAGGTCAGTCGCATGGCAAGCCCTTTGGCAGGTCGGCGGGTTCGGGCCATGTCGGCACGAATCCCAGATCGACAAAGCGGATGCCTAGCCCGTCGCAGGCCCGGCGCAGACCGGGCGCGCGCCAGCCGTGCAGATCGTCGTTCGGGTCCACCTGCCAGACCAGCGTGTCAATCCGCCCGGCGGCCAGCCGCGCGACAACGTCGCCCACCTCCACCTCCGGCGCCTGCAGGTCGAGCACCAGCGCCCCCTGCGCATCTAGCCAGCGGTGCAGCCCGCAGCCCCCCAGCGGCGCACCCGCCAGCGCCAGCCGCGGGCCGGGGCGCGGCTCCTGCGCGCTCAGGCTCACCGCGTCCCCGGCGCGCAGGGCCAGACGGCGGCGATGCGCCTCGGCCCCGCCCAGCCGCCCAGCCCCCTGCACATCGCTCAGCGCCCGCGCCTCGCCGTCCCAATCGCGCGGCAGGCCACGCGGCAGCCCGGCCAGCGCCGCCGCCAACGCCCGGTCCTGCAGGGCGTTGAACCCGTCCTCACCCGGCACCCGGTTCCACAACACCAGCGGCGGCCCCTCGGGCAACAGGCCCAGTCGGCGCAACTCGACAGCATAACGATAGGCATGCAGCGCCCCGGCGCCCTGCCGCCAGATCACGATCACCGCGCCGTCCAGCGCCCCGGCCTCCAGCCCGAACAGGAAGCTGCGCACGAAGGGGTCGAGGAACGGCTCCAGCAGCCCGGCGATCCTGCTGCCCGGCCTCGCCTCCCAGCGCCGCCGCGTCACATCGCACAGCTCCAGCCCGGCCAGCACCGGCGCCGCCATCGGCACGCCATGACCAAAGAGCTGAACCTGCGACATCTGCCCTCGCGGCTGAAAACGGTTCACCGTATCAACCATCTTGCCCCAGCGTCAAATCCTTCCTCTTGCACCGCGCGGCGGGGGCGGGCAGGGTAACGACATGGACCAGCCCGATGCCCCCCATGACCGCACCTTTGCCCTGCGCTCTGGCGCCGCGCTGCGCGCGGGCTGGCTGGGCGGCGACGTGCAGTTCCTGACCCGCAGCCTGCGCTTTGTGCTGCGCCCGCAGGGGGGTGCCCTGCGCGCCGCCTTCGCGCTCGAGGCCGGCGACATCGGCGTGCTGGCGGTGATCGGCGCCAATCCCGGCCTGTCGCAAAACGACCTCGCGGCCTCGCTGGTGCTGAAGAAATCCGCCGTCACCCGCGTCGTGCAGCGGCTCGAACGCCGGGGCTTTGTTCACCGCCGCCGCTCGACCGCTGACCGCCGCGTCAATCACCTGACCCTGACCGACCCCGGCGCAACGCTGATCGACGAGGTCCGCGCCGCCACCCTGACCCAGCAAGAGGGCTGGTTCGACGGCATCTCAACCGCCGACCGCGCCGTGTTCTTTGACGTGCTGCACCGCCTGCTCGCCCGCCTCGCCACCAGCACGGTCGAGGGCAACGGCGACGACGACTGACACTCCGCTGGGTCAGACGCCCGCAGGTTCGATCAGCACAGCCCTGAAATCATTGACATTCGTCAAGGTCGGCCCGGTCACCACCTGCCCACCGATGGCGCCAAAGAACCCATGCGCATCGTTGCGCGCCAAGGCCTCGGCGGCGTCCACCCCGCGCGCGCGCGCCCGCGCCAGCGTGTCCGGTCCGATCACCGCGCCCGCCACCTCGGCGGCCCCGTCAACCCCATCGGTGTCGCAGGCGATGGCATGGATGCCCGGCGCGCCGTTCAAGGCCAGCGCCAGCGCCAGCGCGAATTCGGCATTCGGCCCGCCGGTGCCGTCGCCCCGGATCGTCACCGTCAACTCGCCACCCGACAGCAACAACACCGGCGCATCCCCCGGCGCCAGGCCGCGCTGCAGCGCCAGCGCCTCGGCCGCCTGCGCCTGTGCCACCTCGCGCGCCTCGCCCTGCAGCGCGTCGCCCAACAGGCGCACCGTGATCCCCGCCGCGACCGCCATCCCCGCCGCCGCCGCCAGCGACTGCGAGGGCGCGGCGATCACCCGGTTCTCCACCCGCGCCAGCCGCGCATCCTCCGGCGCGATCACCCCCGAAGGCCGCGCCAGCGCCGCCTGCACGCTTTCCGCCACCGGCACCGACCAGCGCGCCAGCACTGCACGGGCGTCGTCGGTCGTCGTCGCATCGCCCACCGTCGGGCCCGAGCCGATAAAGGCCGGATCATCCCCCGGCACATCCGAGATCATCAAAGCCAGCACCCGCGCCGGAAACGCCGCCGCCGCCAGTTGCCCACCCTTGACCCGGCTCAGATGCTTGCGCAGCACGTTCATCCGGTCGATCGGCGCGCCACTCGCCAGCAGCGCCGCATTCACCGCCTGCTTTTGCGCCAAGGTCACGCCCTCCACCGGCGCCACCAGCAGCGCCGAGGCCCCGCCCGAGATCAGCGCCAGCACCAGATCCTGCGGCCCAAGGCCCTGCAGCATCGCCAGCATCCGCGCCGTCGCCGCCAAGCCCGCCGCATCCGGCACCGGATGCGCGGCCTCGACGATCTGGATGCCCCGCGTCGGCCGCCCGTAACCATAACGCGTGATGACCAGCCCCTCGCAGGGGCCCCAGACCGATTCGACCGCCTCGGCCATGCGCGCACTGGCCTTGCCCGCGCCGATCACCAGCACCCGGCCCGCCGGGCGCGGCGGCAGATGCGCCGGGATCACCCGCATCGGGTCGGCGGTGGCGACGGCGGCATCGAACAGCGCGCGCAGCAGGGTCTCGGGGTTGGGGATCATGGCGCCTCGCCTCCGCTTTTGCGCCCACCTTGCCGGTTCGGCGGGCCAATGCAATCCCCTGCTCCTGCGTCAGCATTGACAGGCCCGGCGCCGCCCGCTTTGCTGCGCCAAACCGGCGCCGGGAGGGACCATGCCGCTTGCCGTTCTCTTGCCCGTGGTGATCCTCGGCATCGCCGGGATCGGGCTGCTCTTGCACCTGACCGGCCAGTCGCGCAGCCTGAGGTTGACCGACGCCGCCACCGCCCGCCGACACTGGGACCGCCACTGGCCCGGCGCACGGATCGCGGCGCTCGACCTCGCCGGCGGCGCGGCACTGGTGCTCGATCAGGACGGGCCGGGGCTGCTGCGACCCTTTGGCGCCGATACCGTGGCACCGCGTCTCGCCGACCTGACCGAAACCCCCGAGGGCCTGCGCGCCGAGTTCCACGATTTCGCCGCGCCGCCCGTGACCCTGCGGCTCGACCCTGACGCCCGCACCCGCTGGCTGACCCTGTGGAGGACCCACCATGCCCGCCTATCCTGACGTCGTCTCCTGGGCGGTGCCGCTCTTCATCGCCGCGATCCTCGCCGAATTCGCCTTTGTGAAACTGACCGGCAAGGGCGGCCGGTTCGAAACCCGCGACGCCCTGACCTCGCTGGCGATGGGGGCGGGCAATGTCGCCGCCGGCATCGCGCTGGGGTTCGTGGCTTATGGCTTTTATGTCTGGCTCTGGGAGTATCGGCTGTTCGATCTGGGCGCGGCCTGGTGGGTGGTGGTGGCCTGCTTCGTGCTCGATGACCTGCGATACTACTGGTATCACCGCATCGCCCACCGCTCGCGCTGGGTCTGGGCCGAACATGTCAACCACCACTCCAGCCAGCACTACAACCTGACAACGGCGCTGCGGCAAAGCTGGACCGGCACCTTTACCGGCATGTGGCTGCTACGCGCGCCGCTGATCCTGCTCGGGTTCTCGCCCGCCATGGTGATCTTTGTCGGCGGGGTGAACCTCGTCTATCAGTTCTGGATCCATACCGAGGCCATCACCCGCCTGCCGCGTTGGGTCGAGGCGGTGATGAACACACCCTCGCACCACCGCGTCCACCACGGCCGCAATGCGCGCTATCTCGATGCGAATTACGCCGGGGTCTTCATCGTCTGGGACCGGCTGTTCGGAACCTTCGTGCCCGAACTCGACGACGAGCGCCCGGATTATGGCCTCGTGCACAACATCGCCACCTTCAACCCGCTGCGGGTGGCGTTCCACGAATGGCTGGCGATGCTGCGCGATGCGGCGAAACCGGGGCTGACGCTGCGGCAAAGGCTCGGCTATCTGCTCGCCCCGCCCGGCTGGAGCCACGACGGCTCGCGGCAGGATTCGGCGGCGATCAAGCGGGCGCATCTGGCGCG